>JAGXGV010000072.1 GCA_024636635.1 Puniceibacterium sp. | reverse complement strand
GGACCTGACCGGGCGCGCCGTAGACCTCGGTCAGGCCGGCCATGACAAAGAGCACATCGGCAGCGGGCTCGAGAATCACGACTGTGCCGTAGTCCAGAAGCTCTCCGTGAAAAAGCAATGTCGCCGCGACCGGTGTCGTCACAAGGGCGCGTGGTCGCGCCGCGACGATGATGCCCGGACGCGCGATCCCGGCGGCGTCCGGTGTGTTGTAGCCCCGCAGCACGGTGCCCTGTACGGGCAACGGCAGACGCCCTTTCTCAAGGGGTGTGTCGGGCGCGCCTTCACCGTTCAGAAACGCCTCGGCCAATCCGCTTGCAAAACCGTCCAGCGTTTCCGTGCTGGCGATCAGCAGCGCGGTCTGGACCGGGTCTTCCGTGAACCGTTCGGGCAGGTCGGTGCGCTCGGATATGGCGGTGGACAGGGCGGTGCGTGCTTCCTGTGCGCCTTGCAATCCTTCGGCAAGGGTGTCGGCGGCGCTTTCCTGCAGGATCTGCAGATTCCGGATATCCGCAAGATCGCCCCGCAGCGTGTCGACCTTGGCCTGAAGCGCCGGCGTCACGTCAGCAAGGATCATCCCGCCTTGGGCAGTGCCGACCGGGCCGTTCGGATGCAGCAGCAAAAGCGGGGCGGGCGCACGGCCCATCGATTGCAGGACCCCCAGTAGCTGCCCCACCTCGGCACTGCGCGAATCGAGTTGCGCCTGCATCTGCGCCTCTGCGATAGCGGCGCGGCGCAGCCCTTCCCGCATGGCGATCAGCCCATCCTCATAGGCCTGGACGGTGTCGGTCAGCGCTTGCACGCGGTCACGCGCGCCACTGGCCCGGGCCAGTTGGGTCGCTGCCGTCTCCAGCCGCGCCGCGGCCGCGGCCGCCGCGGCGCCCGGCGGCTCTTGCGCTGTCGCCCCCTGCGCGAGCAACAGCAGTATTGCGGTCAGGTGCCGCATCAGTCGATCAGGCTCCGTCCGGTCATCTCGGCGGGCTGTTCCAGTGCCATGAGGTGCAGAAGAGTCGGTGCGAGATCGGCAAGGCGTCCGTCGTGCAACGCTGCGCCCTTGGGCCCGCCGACCAGAATCACAGGCACCGGGTTGAGCGTATGCGCCGTGTGGGGCCCACCGGTGTCGGGGTCGATCATGACCTCGCAATTGCCATGATCGGCGGTCACGATCATAGCGCCCCCGGACTGTTCAAGCGTTTCGAGAACCTGCCCCAGCCCTTCATCCACAGCCTCGCAAGCGGCGATGGCGGCGTCCAGATCACCGGTGTGACCCACCATGTCAGGATTGGCGAAATTGGTGACGATCAGATCATAGCCATCCCGGATCGCTTGCACGAAATGCGCCGTGACCTCTGGTGCGGACATCTCGGGCTGCATGTCGTAGGTCGCGACTTTGGGCGATTGCGGCATGAACCGGTCCTCACCCTCTTCCGGTGTTTCCTTGCCGCCGTTCAGAAAGAAGGTGACATGCGGGTATTTCTCGGTTTCGGCCAGGCGGAACTGGCGCTTGCCGTGTGCCGCGACCCAGGCCCCCAGTGTATTGACGATGTCCCGCTTGGGGAAAACAGCATCAAACCACGCCACGTGCCGGTCGGAATACTCGACCATTCCCAGACGCGCGGCCAGCTTCGGCATGTCGCGGGTGAAGCCGTCGAAATCCGGATTGGCAACGGCTTCAAGGATCTCGCGCGCGCGGTCCGACCGGAAATTGAGGCAGAACAGCCCGTCGGCATCGTCGATACCGGCATAGTCCCCGATCACCGTGGCCGGGATGAACTCATCCGTCTGGCCGTCGGCATAGGCGGTTTCGATCGCCGCTTCGGGCGTGTCGCTGGACCTGCCCTTGCCAAGGATCATCGCGTCGAAGGCGGTCTCGACACGCTCCCAGCGGTTGTCGCGGTCCATTGCGTAGTAGCGCCCGATCACGGTGCCGATTGTGGCGCTGTCGGGCAGGCCGTCCTTCAGGCGCGCCAGAAAGTTCAGTGCCGATTTGGGCGCCACGTCGCGCCCGTCGGTGATCGCGTGGACCACAACCGGCACACCGGCGTCATGCAGCACCCCGACGGCAGCCTTGATATGATCCACATGCCCGTGAACCCCGCCGTCCGACAGTACGCCCATCAGATGTGCGCGCCCGCCGCTTTCCTTCATCTTGGCGACGAACTCAGGCAAGGCCCCCTGGCCCTGGAAGGTCCCGTCCTCGATGGCCAACTCGATCGCGCCGAGGTCCATCGCAACGACGCGGCCCGCGCCGATATTGGTGTGGCCCACCTCTGAATTCCCCATCTGGCCCGAGGGCAGTCCGGCATCGGGGCCATGGGTCATCAGCTGCGCGTTGGGACATTGCTGCATGAGGCGGTCGAAATTGGGGGTCCGGGCCAGAGCAGGCGCGTTGCCCTCCGTCTCGGCCCGTTTGCCCCACCCATCGAGAATACACAGGACGACTGGTTTCGGAACAGACATGATCGTACTCCTTCTCGGTATTGCGCCACCACCTAGCGTAAAGCCGGGGCGCGCAAAACAGCCCGCTCATCATCTTGCCAAAAATATCCCCGCCGGAGGCATCCCCAGCCCGCATCCGTCCTAGACCCGGTGATAAGGCGTGCCAGCCGCAATGCCGACCGCGCGATACAACTGTTCGGCCAGCATGACGCGGACCAGCATGTGCGGCCAGACCATCTTTCCGAAGGATACCGAGAAATGCGCCTTGGCGCGCAGGGTGGGGTCGATCCCGTCCGCCCCGCCGATCACAAAGGCCAGGTCAGCGGCACCATCGTCGCGCAGCGCGCAGATCTTGCGGGAAAAATCGGGCGAGGACAGCAGTGCCCCCCGCTCGTCCAGCGTCCAGAAAACGGCGTTGTCAGGAACGGCCTTGTCCAGCAAAGCGGCTTCGGCGGCCATTCCGCCGCCCTTCTTGTCCTCGACCTCACGCAGGTCGAGAGGTCCGAGCGACAGGGCACGCCCGGCACGGTCAAGGCGCTTGGCGTAGTCTTCGTAGAGGTCGCGCTCGGGACCGCCACGCAGGCGGCCCACTGCGCATATTGTCAACCGCATCAGCCGGTAATGGCTGCGGCCTCGGCTGCGGACATCCACATCTTCTCGAGTTGGTAGAACTCGCGGACTTCCGGGCGGAAGAGATGGACGATCACGTCGCCGGTGTCGATCAGCACCCAGTCGCCGATCTCCTTGCCTTCGACCTTGCTGATCACGCCGAAGCGCTGCTTCAGGCGGTCGGTCAGCTTTTCGGCCATGGCCGCGACCTGCCGCGTGGAGCGTCCATTGGCAATGACCATGTGGTCTGCCATCTCGGACTTTCCGCGCAAGGAAATCTCGACCACGTCTTCGGCCTTGTCGTCACTGAGTGATGTGAGGATCGCAGCGAGAATACCGTCGCTGGTGGGCGTTTCGCGGGGGGCGCTCACAGGAGCGGCTCGCATGGCAGCTTGGTCTGCCGGGGTGGATAAAGACAGTGCATTGTCCTCCAGGGATGATGCGCCGACTTCGGGCCCCGGCGCTTGGCCTGCCTTAAATTAGCAATCCTTTCCCGTCATTTCAATGAGGGATGCGGTTTCACCAAAAAAAGGCGCCCATCCGCCACCGATCAATCCAGCGCCTTGGTGCGCAATTCGGAACCTTCCAGCATCTTCACTTCGCGTTGCGGGAAGGGGATCGAGATACCGTGTTCCTTGAAGGCATCCCAAAGCGCTAGGTAGACGTTGCCACGGATGTTCGTCAGCCCGCCCGTCGGGTCGCTGATCCAGAACCGCAGGATGTAGTCCACCGACGAGTCCCCGAAGCCCACGATATGGCAAACCGTCGGGCGATGGCTGAGCACGCGGTCGACGCTTTGCGCTGCCTCGATCGCGACCTTGCGGACGTGATGCGGGTTGTCGCTGTAGGCCGTGCCGAAATAGATGTCGAGACGGACGAACTCGTTGGCATGCGACCAGTTGACGACCTGCCCTGTGATCAGGTCCTCGTTCGGGATCAGATACTCCTTGCCGTCCCGCGTCGTGATCGACACATAGCGGGCTCCCAACGTCGTGATCCAGCCGAAGGTATCACCGGTGGTAATCACGTCTCCGGGTTTGATCGACTTGTCGAGCAACAAGATCACGCCCGACACGAGGTTGGATACCACCTTCTGCAATCCGAAACCCAATCCAAGACCGACTGCGCCGGACAGGACGGCAAGTCCGGTCAGATCTATCCCGATGACGCGCAAGCCGATGAAGAAGGCCGCGCCGTAAAGTGCGACCTGAAGCGCCTTGACGGCCAGCACCTGCATCGACGGGCTGATATCCTTGTTGGACCGCACCCGCTCGCTGCCCGCGCGCGACAGGAAGCGGGCGAGGACGAAAAGGATGCCGACCATGAAAACCGCCTGCACGATTAGCAAGATCGAGATGCGCAGCGTTCCGGCTTCGATGGCAAGGCTGTCGAGCAGGCGTTCGACCTCTTCGGTGATGCCCAGAATGCTGAGTGTGATCCACGCCCACGCCCCATAGCGCACGAATGATCGCAGGACGGGGTTGGCGATCAGGCGGGTCGCGAAGGCGACGAATAGCCAAGCTGTGGCAAGATTGCCGGCAATGCCGATCAGGTAGGACCTGCTGGGCCAGGTCACATCCTGCATGACCGCGTAGGTGATCCAGATCAGCAGGACAAAGAAAATTGCGCGCAACCGCTTGTGGATCACGACCATCCAGCGAATGCGCCATTTGGGCCAGTTCACGCGGGTGCGCATCCATTCGTGAAGGCGTGGCGCAAAGACAAGGCGCAGCAGGTGCGCCAGAATGAAAAGTCCGGCGACGATTGCGATCTGGTAAAGGTTCCATGGCCGCCAGAGCGTCCCCAGAAACGTCTCTGCCTGCTGGAAAAGAGACTGTCCGACACTGACGATTTCGTCGAGCGGTGCGATGGGGTCCACATTGACCTCTGTGGTCGGTGTCGGCCCCGAAACGTCGTCATGTTCGGCCATCTTGATCCAGCTTCTTGCGTCCTTTCCAAACTGACACGTGTTGCGCCAGCCGATCAAGCTGGCTTTGACAACAAGCGCTTGGCGATCGCCGCCACTCGGCTAGACTAGGCGCAGTTTTCCCTCAGCGAGTCGCCTGCAATGGCCAAGTCTCCCAATGCGCCTTCTCTCTTCAGACCCGGACAGGACGTTCTGCTGGTCGAACTGCTCGATCCCGGAAGCGCGGGGGCAGAGCTTGATATCGCGCTTGTGCTCGAACCGGCGACCTTCGCGGGGCAGGCCGGAACGCTCGTGCGGCTCAGAACCACGGGGCCGGGACTGGAGGACGAGACGCCGCAGATCATCGCGCGGCTGGTTGGTGTCAGCCCCGAGGAAATGGACCACCGCACGGTCATCTATCAGGATGTATCTTCATCCGCAGGCAGTGCAGGCACCCCGCGCAGGCCGGCCTGATCCGTCACCGGCTCTTGCCCTGTTGGGCTTGCGGGTGTATCGCAGCGGGATGAAACAGGTTTTCGACATGGATGACCGCGCCCGGCTGCCGTGGCGCTTTTACGGTGCCACCTGCACCGTGCTTGCCCGACTATAAGCCGCGCCGCTTCCGGGGTGCGATGCCCCATGTCTGCTTTTCCAACACATTGATAATGAGGGAGAGGACGCGATGTCCCCCAAAACGCTCTATGACAAGATCTGGGATGCCCATGTGGCGCACGAGGCCGATGACGGCACCTGCCTGCTCTACATCGATCGGCATCTCGTTCACGAGGTGACCAGCCCGCAGGCCTTCGAGGGTCTGCGCATGACGGGCCGCACGGTGCGTCAGCCGTTGCAGACCATCGCCGTGCCTGATCACAACGTGCCCACGACGCCTGGCCGTGAAGACCCCAAGAATATGACCGAGGACAGCGCCATTCAGGTGGCGGCGCTGGACAAGAACGCCAAGGACTTCGGAATCAATTACTACCCCGTGTCCGACGTGCGGCAGGGCATCGTTCATATCGTCGGCCCCGAGCAGGGCTGGACCTTGCCGGGCATGACGGTCGTCTGCGGCGACAGCCACACCGCCACCCACGGCGCCTTTGGCGCGCTGGCCCACGGCATCGGCACCTCCGAGGTCGAACACGTTCTGGCCACGCAGACGCTGATCCAGAAGAAGTCCAAGAACATGAAGGTCGAGATCACCGGCAAGCTGAACCCCGGTGTCACGGCCAAGGACATTACGCTGTCCGTCATCGGCGCCACTGGCACGGCAGGTGGCACCGGCTACGTCATCGAATATTGCGGCGAGGCGATCCGCGAGCTGTCGATGGAAGGCCGCATGACCGTCTGCAACATGGCGATCGAAGGTGGCGCCCGCGCGGGCATCATCGCCCCCGACGAAAAGACCTTCGACTACTGCAAGGGTCGGCCCCATGCGCCCAAGGGTGCCCAGTGGGAGGC
>JAGXGV010000071.1 GCA_024636635.1 Puniceibacterium sp. | reverse complement strand
CCGAGGCGGCGCTGCCCCCGACGCCGGGCAACAGCCCGACAAAGGTGCCGATCGAGGACGAGCGGAACAGGTTCACGGTCTGCCCGCCAAAATCGGACCAGCGAAACGGCGTAGAGCGGCCGATTACCATGTTGGACAGGCTTGTGTCCTCGTTCACGCCCTTTTCCGCCTCGATCAGGATGGCGGCAAGGCCGAACAGGCCAATCAGCACCGGAAGCAGGGAAAAGCCGCTGTCGAGGTAATATTCCATGAACGGGAACATCAGGCGGTATTCGCCGTTGCCGCCGTCCGACACGTCATAGGCGCCGATCAGGCTGATCAGCATGCCCAGCACGCCCGAAAAGATGCCCACCAGCATATTGCCCGACAGTGCCGCCATGACGGTAAGCGCGAGGAAGATGATCAGGAACTTTTCGACATACGAGAACTTGATGGCGAAATCCGCCAGCGCGGGCGCGAACAGGTACAGGATGAACAGCGAAAACAACCCGCCGAACAGCGATGCCGCGATACCGATCTTGAGCGCGCGTTCGCCTTCGCCGCGCTGGGCCATGGGATAGCCGTCAAAGGTTGTGGTGATCGAACTGGGCGTGCCCGGAATGTTGAGCAGGATTGCAGGCACAAGCCCGCCCGAAATGCCGCCCACATAAAGACCGAGCAGCAGCGCCATGCCGTTGATCAGACCCAGCGAACAGGTCAGCGGCAGGCAGACCGCGACCGCCATCGTGGCCGTCATGCCGGGGATCGCCCCGAAGACGATGCCGACAAAGGTGCCCGCGATGGTCAGGAAAAAGAACAGCGGCGTGAGATCGGATAGGATTTCCATGGGGCAGGTCCCGCGCGGTTGGCGTTAGAGCATGTTGCGAAAAAGCGGATACCGGTTTTCGCAGAAAACATGCGTAAATTTCAAGGATGGAGCGTTTTGCGTGAATGATGAACGCGACACGCTTTAGGGAAGCGAGATGTTGAACAGGGTCGACAGGATGAACCACACGACCAGCGGCGCGATCACGGCGTTCAGCGTGGCGATGACGACGCGGCGGCGGGGAAATCCGTGCATGTAAAGCAGCGAGATCGCCAGCACGAACGGGATCGAGGCGAACAGGAATCCGAAGCCCTGGTTTGGAATGGCGCGACCGATCCGCTCCATCGCGAGGAAATAGACGATGACCAGTACGATGGTGCCGAAGAAACGCTTCTTGTCGATGCCGTAGGGCCAGCGCGGCGTGGCGGACAGGGCGGCGGTGATGTCGGCGCGGCGGGTCAGCAGGATCGCCGATCCCAGCAGGACCAGAACGACCGAAACGAGGATCGGAAAGATCAGGTGCGATCGGTCGAAATCGACCGTCACGTCAAGGAGCGACAGCATGGGATGCCTTCCGGATTGTCAACGGGAACGGGAAAGGGGCGGCACCATCAGGTGCCGCTCCGTCGCATCACTCGGCGATGGCGCTGATGACCTCTTCGTAAGTCTCGCGCTTGTCCATCAGATGTTGCTGTGCCTCAGCCGACGGCAGGAAGGCCGGGATGAAGAACGACGATTTCAGGGTTTCCTGGATCTCGCCCTTTTCGAACACCGCAGTCAGGCCCGCATCGACCGCCTCGACCAGCGCGGGATCCATGTCCTTGTTAAACAAGAAGAAGAACTCCTTGTCAAAGGTGAAATCCTCGGTTCCGTCCAGCGTCACGGAGGTTTCGGGCGTGGTGTATTGCAGCATGTCGTCGCGGCTGAGCGCGCCCATGCCTTCGGGGTTGGCGGCGGCGATGGTTTCCTGCCGGGCGGTCAGCCAGACAAAGCGCATGGCCTTCTGATCCGACGGATCAAGCTGGGTGTATTGCTCGTTCGCCTGGATCGATGCGTTGATGACATCGGCCTGACCGTCGAACAGCAACTGGTCCTTGTCGGATTGCCCGCCGGTGTTCACGGCGACGATGTTGTCCTCTGATCCCGGGTTCATCACCGATGCCGCGTTCTTCATCGCGGAAAAGCCGATTTCGGACACGCCGCCCGGCTGGATCGCGACGCGCACGCGGGTGCCATCGGCGGCGGCGGCAAAGATGTCGTCCATGGTCTGGTAGGGCGAACTGGCCGGGACCGCGTAGGCGTTGCCCGGATTGATCGAGACGGTCGGCCCGACGGTATATTCCTCGAAAATGTTGTCGAAGCCGCGTACACCGTAAAGTTCGGCCAGATAGGACTGGTCGTGGAAGATCATCATGGTGTTGCCGCTGGAATCGCGGGCAAGCGCCTTGAAACCTTCGCTTGCGCCCACGGCGTCAACCTTGATGTTGATGCCGAGTTCGGCGGCCAGCGCATCGGCAACGATGGAGGCGTTCTGGTAGGTGTCGCCGCCGGTCGAGGTCGAGCCGATCACGAGGCGCAGGTTGGACGGCAGATCCTGGGCGGTGGCCGGGATGGCTGCGGACAGGCCGACGGCGAAGGTGAAACCTGCAACGGCACGGGTAATGAAATGGGTCAAGTTGGTCCTCCTCAGGTGGGCACGGCGCCCAGAGCGGGGCCATGAACGTATGTATACGTATACATTACTGAGTCGCATGGCGATGGGTCAATTGTCAAGTTTTGCGATTAAATTTTGACAAAAATTCCAAATTAAGCTGAAATATCGAGGTTTTCTGGGTGCCCGGGATTGACCAAAGGATCTGCATACGCATACATTATCGTAGGAAAGCGGGGGCGCTTCATCGAATCGCCCCCGCACAGGATGCTCCGGAGGAACTATGTCACAGGCCAAGAAGGCAGCTGCCGATCTGCGCAGCGCAAGGTGGTTCGCACCCGACGATCTACGCAGTTTCGGCCACCGGTCGCGCATGATGCAGATGGGGTATTCCCCCGCGGATTATATCGGCAAGCCGTTGATCGGCATACTGAACACCTGGTCCGATCTCAGCCCGTGCCATTCGCATTTCAAAACGCGGGTCGAGGATGTGAAACGCGGCGTGTTGCAGGCCGGGGGGTTCCCGGTCGAACTGCCCGCACTGGCAGTGGACGAAAGCTTCACCAAGCCGACCTCGATGCTTTATCGCAACATGCTGGCGATGGAGACCGAAGAAAACATCCGCTCGCATCCACTGGACGGCGTCGTTTTGATGGGTGGCTGTGACAAGACCACGCCTGCACTGATCATGGGCGCGCTGTCCGCCGGGGTGCCGATGATCTATCTGCCCGCGGGTCCGATGCTGCGCGGCAATTACGCGGGCAAGATCCTTGGGTCCGGTTCGGACGCCTGGAAATACTGGGATGAACGCCGGGCGGGCAACATCACAGATGAGGAGTGGCTGGGGGTCGAGGGCGGTATCGCACGGTCCTACGGCACCTGCATGACCATGGGCACGGCGTCCACCATGACCTCCATCGCCGAAGCGATGGGGCTGACCCTGCCGGGGGCGTCGTCGATCCCTGCCGCCGATGCCGGGCATATCCGCATGTCCGCCGATTGCGGCCGCCGCATCGTCGACATGGTGTGGGAGGATCTGACCCCGGAAAAGGTCGTGTCCGACGCGTCGATGCGCAACGCCGCCGTAGTTGCCATGGCGACGGGCTGTTCGACCAATGCAGTTGTGCATCTGATGGCGCTGGCGGGGCGGGCCGGGGTGTCGCTGACCCTGGACGACCTTGACGCGCTGGGGCGCACCACGCCGCTGATCGCCAATGTCCGCCCCTCGGGCAAGGACTACCTGATGGAGGATTTCTATTACGCCGGCGGTTTGCGCGCGCTGATGTCGCAGCTAGCGGACAAGCTTGACCTGAGCGCACTGACCGTGTCGGGAAAGACGCTGGGTGAAACGCTGGAGGGCGCGCAAGTCTACAACGACGACGTGATCCGCCCGCTGTCCAACCCTGTCTACAAGGAAGGTTCGCTTGCCGTGCTGCGCGGCAACCTGTGCCCGGACGGCGCGGTGATCAAGCCCGCCGCCTGCGATCCGAAATACTACAACCATCAGGGCCCCGCGCTGGTGTTCGACAGCTACCCCGAGATGAAAGCCGCCATCGACGACGAAAATCTCGACGTGACGCCTGACACGGTTCTGGTGCTGCGCAATGCCGGGCCGAAGGGCGGGCCGGGCATGCCGGAATGGGGCATGCTGCCGATCCCCAAGGCGCTGATCAAGCAAGGGCACCGCGACATGCTGCGGATTTCCGATTCGCGGATGTCGGGCACGTCTTATGGGGCCTGCGTGCTGCATGTGGCGCCCGAAAGCTATGTGGGCGGGCCGCTGGGGCTGCTGAAGACCGGCGACATCGTGCGGCTGGATCTGGAAAACCGGACTCTGGACATGCTGGTGGACGAGGATGAACTGGCGACCCGCCGCGCCGCATGGGTGGCCCCCGAGGCGCGATTTGGCCGCGGTTGGGGCTGGATGTTCTCGCGACATGTGACACAAGCCGACAAGGGTGCCGATTTCGACTATCTCGAGGCGGGATTCGGCCCGGCCTCGGGGGAACCCGACATCTTCTGAAGACCCTGCTATTTCTGAAGGAATCCAAATGGCTCTGGATCTCGACTCTGCCCTGACGGGCATTTCCGGCATCCTTGTCACGCCTTACGGCGAAAACGGCGATATCGCCCCCGGACTGCTGGCGCCGATCATCGACCGGGCGGTCGCAGCGGGCATCCACCTGCCGGTGGTCAACGGCAACACCGGCGAATTCTACGCCCTCACCACCGAAGAAGCCTGCACCATGGTCACCGAAGTGGCCGCCATGATCGACGGGCGCGCGCCCTTGCTGGCGGGTGTCGGACGTGGACTCCGCGATGCCTGCCGGTTGGCCCGCGCCTCGGCGGATGCGGGGGCGGCGGCGCTGATGATCCATCAGCCGCCGGACCCGTTCGTCAGCCCGCGCGGCACGGTTGATTACGTCAAGGCGGTGTCGGACGCGTCCGGCGGCCTGCCGGTCATGCTGTATCTGCGCAACGACGCCATCGGCACCAAGGGCATCAAGGCGCTGTGCGACCTGCCGGGCGTCAAGGGCGTAAAATGGGCCACGCCGAACCCGCTGAAACTGGCCGAGGCCAAGGCGGCGTGCGATCCGTCCATCGTCTGGGTCGGTGGACTGGCCGAAACATGGGCGCCGACCTTTTATGCGGTGGGCGCGCGCGGCTTTACCTCGGGGCTGATCAACGTCTGGCCCGAACGGTCGATTGCGATCCACACCGCGCTGGAAAATGGCGACTACCCGGAAGCGAACCGCCTGATCGACGAGATGAAGGCGTTCGAGGATATCCGCGCAGAAGAGTTGAACGGCACCAACGTCACCGGCGTCAAGGCGGCGTTGCAGGCGCTGGGTCTGGATTGCGGCCCGACCCGCCCGCCTTCTGCCTGGCCGCTTACCGAAGCGCAGCAGGCGATGCTAAAGACCTTCCTGACCGACAACAATCTGATTCAAGGCTGACAAGATGAACGAAGAAACCCGCGAGAAACTGCGCCATGTGTCCGTGGCGACACTGGCCACTGCGCTTTACAAGCGCGGCCTGCGCAACCAGACCATCCAGGACGTGCACCCTGTCGCGCGAAAGGGCCGCAATATGGTCGGTCCCGCCTATACGCTGCGCTACATTCCCGCGCGCGAGGATCTGAACACGCTGGCCGAATTCCGCGACCCCGAACACCCCCAGCGCAAGGGCGTGGAGGCCTGTCCCGAAGGCCATGTCATGGTGATGGACAGCCGCAAGGATGCCCGTGCCGCCAGTGCGGGCGACATCCTTGTGACCCGGCTTCAGATGCGGGGCGTCGAGGGGGTCGTCACCGACGGCGGTTTCCGCGATTCCATGGCGATTGGCGCACTCGACATGTCGGCCTATCACCAGCGGCCGTCGTCGCCCACCAACCTGACGCTGCATCAGGCGCTTGATCTGGATGTGCCGATCGGCTGCGGCGACGTGGCGGTCTGGCCGGGCGACATCGTTGTCGGCGATGACGACAGCGTTATCGTGATCCCGGCAGGCATAGCGGACGAGGTGGCGGACGAGGCCACCGAGATGACGGTTTTCGAGGATTTTGTGATTCATCAGGTCCGCGCGGGCAAGGGCATCATCGGGCTTTATCCGCCGACGCAAGAGCAGACGCTTGAGGATTTCAAGACCTGGCGCGTACAAGAAAACCGCTGAACCATTGGAACGAGGCGTCAAAATGACCGAAAAGACCATCATCGTCACTGGCGCTTCGTCGGGAATAGGCAAGGCTACGGCGCTGGCCTTTCTGGATGCGGGCTGGCGCGTGGGGCTGATGGCGCGACGGGCGGATGCGCTGGCAGCCACCTGCGCCGATCATGCCCATGCCCTTGCGCTGCCCTGCGACGTGACCGACGCCGATCAGGTCGAAGCGGCGTTTGACACCGCGCAGGAGAAATGGGGCCGCATCGACGCTTTGTTCAACAATGCGGGGGTCAGCCTGAAATCCGTGCTGATAGACGAGAAGAGCGTGGATCAGTGGCGCAAGGTCACCGACACCAACATCACCGGCATGTTCCTGTGCGCGCGCGCTGCATTTGCGCGGATGCGCAGGCAGGATCCGCAAGGTGGGCGGATCATCAACAACGGGTCGATTTCGGCGCATGTGCCGCGCCCCGGCTCAATCGCCTATACCGCGTCGAAACACGCGGTGACGGGCATGACACGCTGCCTGTCGCTGGACGGTCGCGCCTTTGGGATCAGTTGCGGTCAGATTGACATCGGCAATGCAATGACCGACATGGCTGCATCCCAGGCAAAAGGTGTGCCCCAGGCCGATGGCTCCATCGCGGTCGAGCCGATGATGGACGCAGAACACGTTGCCGCTTCGGTGTTGCACATGGCAAACTTACCTGCCGAGGCCAACGTTCAATTCATGACGGTCATGGCTTCGGCCATGCCCTATATCGGGCGCGGATGACGCAGCCCAAAAGGAGAGATACCATGACAGACGACGCAAACTTCAAACCGCACGGCAAACATCTGATCGCGGGCGAATGGATCGCCTCGGGGCAGACATTCGCGTCTGAACCTGCGCATGGGCCGGCGCATGATTTCAGCGTCGGCACCGTCGATCTGGTCGGCGCCGCCTGCGAGGCCGCCGAAGAGGCGTTCTGGACCTATGGCTACATCACGCGCGAGGAGCGGGCAAAGTTCCTGGACACCATCGCGGACGAGATCGAGGCGCGCGCCGACGCCGTGACCGAGATCGGCACACAGGAATCCGGACTTCCGCCCGCGCGCCTGAACGGCGAACGCGGACGCACCATCGGACAGCTGCGCCTGTTCGCAAGCCATATCCGCGACGGCGCCTATCTGGATGTGCGCCATGATGCGGCGCTGCCTGACCGGCAACCGCTGCCCCGGCCGGAAATGCACATGATGATGCGCCCCATCGGCCCGGTGGCCGTGTTCGGCGCGTCGAACTTTCCGCTCGCGTTTTCCACCGCCGGGGGCGATACCGCCGCAGCACTGGCCGCCGGTTGCCCGGTGGTGGTCAAGGGCCATTCAGCCCATCCCGGCACCGGAGAGATCATCGCCGAGGCGATCCTGGCCGCGATCGAGACCTGCAACATGCCCAAGGGTGTCTTCAGCCTGATCCAGGGTGGACGGCGCGACGTGGGGCAGGCGCTGGTTCAGCATCCGCTGATCCGTGCCGTCGGCTTTACCGGCAGCCTTGGCGGGGGCCGCGCATTGTTCGATCTGTGCGCGCAACGCCCTGAACCGATCCCGTTCTTCGGCGAACTCGGCTCGGTCAATCCGATGTTTGTGCTGCCGGCGGCGGCAAAGGCGCGGGGCGAGGCCATCGGCACCGGCTGGGCTGGGTCGCTGACCATGGGCGCAGGGCAGTTCTGTACCAATCCCGGCATTGCCGTGGTGGAAAAGGGCGCGGCGGGCGATGCCTTTGTGGCGGCTGCAAAGTCCGCGCTTGAAGAGGTTGACGCGCAGGTGATGCTGACCGACGGCATCGCGAAGGCGTATCGCGACGGCACCGCGCGGTTCGACGGGCGCAACGCCGTATCGCCGCTCTTGGTGAACCAGAACGAGGGGCGCAGCGCAAAACCCGCGCTTTATGAAACCGATGCGGCGAACTACCTTCAGGATCACGCCCTGGGTGAAGAGGTGTTTGGCCCGCTGGGTCTGGTCGTGCGGGTGGACAGCGGGGACGAGATGATCGCCCTGGCCCGCGGGTTCGAGGGGCAGTTGACCGCCACCTTGCAGCTTGACGCCGAAGATGCGCCGCTGGCGCGCAAGCTGCTGACGGTGCTGGAACGCAAGGCAGGGCGGGTGCTGGCCAACGGCTTTCCCACCGGCGTCGAGGTCAGCGATACCATGGTGCATGGCGGACCTTACCCCGCTTCGACCAACTTTGGTGCAACTTCAGTCGGCACCCTGTCGATCCGCCGTTTCCTGCGGCCGGTCTGTTACCAGAACATCCCGGCGGACGTGCTGCCGACCGATCTGGTCTAGGCGCGTGGGGGCAGGGTGTGTCCCCCGTCAGACAGTGCCGGGCAATCCATGCCCGGCACGCGGCCCGGGCGGTTCATCCGCGCCGGGCCACAGGCAGTATGTCGCGGCTCAGCTCGTCCCGGATCAGGGTCAGCACGTCGCGCAGCAGCGGTTCCAGCTCTTTCGGGCGCCGCGCAAGGTAATAGTCAGAGTGAAGGTCGTCGGCAGGCAGGCCGATGTCGCGCACCACGGTGTTGGGCATGGTGATCAGGGTGTTCGACCGCGGCACAAGCGCGACACCAAAGCCTTCGTTCACCAGCGAGATGATCGTGTGGCTTTGCGCCACCTGATAGATCACGCGGGGTGTCACGCCATGGGCGCTGAGAAATCCCTGAACCACGTCGAACAGGAAGCCGCCACGTTCGGTCGAATAGCCGATGAAATCCAGCCCATCCAGATCCGTAATGTCCACCTCTCGCTGCGCCAGCAGGGGGTGCCCGCGCGGTGTGATCAGCACGAAAGGTTCACTGTAGACCTTTTCGATCGGCAAGCCCGAGCCAAAGCGCGGCAGACGGATGATGCCGATGTCCAGCGATCCGACGCCCAGAGATTCCGTCGCCTCGTAGGTCATGACCTCGCGCAGATGCAGATCGACCTCGGGCATTTCGGCAGCGATGCGGCGGGCGATACGGGGAACGATCTCGACACAGGCGGACGGGATGAATCCAAGGTGGATCATGCCCGCGCGACCCTTAGCCGCCTCGCGTGCCGACAGGACTGCGCTTTCGGTGCGGGTCAGGATGTCGCTGGCGTCGATCAGCAGGCGGCGCCCCGCCGCGGTCAGGCGGACAGACCGTTTGGTGCGGTCGAACAGCGGTGTGCCAAGCGTGTGTTCCAGCATCGCGATATGGCGCGACAGCGGCGGCTGAGACATGTTCAGCCGTTGTGCGGCGCGCCGGAAATTCAGTTCTTCCGCGACGGCCACAAAATAGCGCAGCTGGTTGAGTTCGATCGATTGTCCGCCCATCGGCGCCTCCGGTTCTGTGGCGCCGGAACGGCTCCGACGATTCACCCGCGCCTGTATAGTTATCACAAGAACAGGGTTCATGTCAGGTTAATAAATACATTATCATATTGAATACAGAGAGATATTTAATATGTTGAAACATGTTTACAAATATGCATTATATCAATGCAAAGCGGGGCTGTTCGCAGTTTCGGCAGGGAGAATCAGATGCAGGAACGCGCGGCCCTTGCCGGGGTGTCGATCATGATGCTGGTGGCCGTCGGTGGCGCGCTTGACAGTGTCATCGTGCGCATGCTGGCGGGCGAGATCCATCCCTTTGTGGTCGGGTTCACCCGCGTCAGCTTTGGCCTGCTGGCCATGCTGCCGCTGATCCTGCACCGTCCGCAGATGTTGCGCACCAAGGCGCGGTTCAGTCACCTTTTGCGCGCCGCGCTCAAGCTCGCATCGCTCGTGGCGCTGTTCGCGGCGCTTCAGGCGGCACCGATCGCCACCGTGACGGCCATAGGGTTCGCGGCACCGCTTTTCGTGACACTGGGTGCCTGGGCGTTCTTTTCCGAACGGCCCGGCGTGCTGCGCTTTGCTGGTCTGGGCCTCGGATTCGTCGGGGTGGTCATCATCCTGGCCCCGGCGATGGGTTTGGGGCAGGGCGGGGCGCTGATGCTGGCACTGCTCGCGGCGGCGCTGACGGCGACGATCCAGCTGATGCTCAAACTCATGGGGCGCGCGGACAGCGCCGACACGCTGGTCGCCTGGAACCTGATCCTGAGCGTGCCGCTGGCCGCCTTGCCGGCCTGGTGGTTCTGGACCCAGCCGACGACCGCGCAATGGGGCCTTCTGGCGTTGCAGGGCGCCATCGGCACCTTCAGCCAACTGGGGGTGACGCGGGCGTTCCAGCTTGCCGATGCCTCGCTTATCGCGCCGGTGGATTTCCTGCGCCTGCCGCTGGTCGCGCTGGCCGGCTGGCTGGTTTTTGCCGAACTTCCGCGCATGGCCACATGGGTCGGTGCGTCGCTCATCTTTGTCGCCATCGTCGTGATGACGGCCAGTGCCCGCAAGCGGCGGGTGCCAGAGGTCCTATGATACCAGAGGGGGGCTGACTGATACCGAAATTGGATCAAACAGCGTTGATTCGCTGTAGATCAGCATCAAAAACCACATCACACTCATCTTTGATCCACATGGTGTGCAGGAGACGCACCGGATCAAAGTGACACCCGGCACGGGGTGGTGGCCGCCGGGCGCACTCAGAACACCACATAAATTTGGGAGGATATCCAGTGAATTATCGAACTCACCTGCTTTGCGGGGCGGCTGTGCTTGCCCTGACGGGACCGGCCTTTGCCGCCGATACCGATGTTACCATCGCGCTCAACGAAGAGCTTGAGGTTGTCGAACCCTGCATGGCGTCGCAGTCCAACATCGGACGCGTGCTGTTGCAGAACATCTCGGAAACCATGACCGAGCTGAACACCGAGAACGGCAACCTGATGCCGCGTCTTGCCGAAAGCTGGGAAGACATGGGCGACGGCACCTGGCGGTTCAATCTGCGCGAGGGCGTGACCTTTTCGGACGGCACGACGCTGGACGCCGCCGACATCAAACATTCGATGGAACGTACCGTTTCGCCCGACCTGACCTGTGAAATCGGCGCCAAGTTCTTCGGCGGCATGACGATCACGCCGACCATCGTGGACGACCTGACCATCGACCTGACATCCGACCCCGCGCAGCCGATCCTGCCGCTGCTGATGTCCACGCTGACCATCGTGCCGTCGGAAACCCCGATGGAATTCACCCGCGAACCCGTCGGCACCGGCCCCTATGTCCTGTCGGAATGGAACATCGGCCAGTCCATCGTTCTGGACCGGCGCGACGATTATTGGGGCGAACAGCCCGTCGTGACCAAGGCGACCTATGTGTTCCGTTCGGACGATGCGGTGCGCGCTGCCATGGTCGCGACCGGCGAGGCGGATATTTCCCCGCTGATCAGCCAGAACGACGCCACCAACCCGGCGACCGACTTTTCCTATCCGAACTCGGAAACCACCTATCTGCGGATCGACAGCAGCTTGCCGCCGCTGAATGACGAACGGGTGCGCCGTGCGCTGAACATGGCCGTCGACCGCGAGGCGTTCCTTGGCACGCTGATCCCGGCGGATGCGAAGATCGCCACCCACATGACCGTGCCGACGACCCTTGGCGCCGGTGTGGAACTGGACGTGCCCGCCTATGATCCCGAAGGCGCAAAGGCGCTGCTGGAAGAGGCCCGCGCCGATGGCGTGCCGGTCGATACCGAAATCCTGCTGCTGGGGCGGCTGGGCAACTTTCCCAACGTGACCGAAGTGATGGAAGCGTTGCAGCAGATGCTGGGCGATGCCGGTTTCACCACGACGCTGGAAATGGTCGAGGTGGCCCAGTGGGTCGAGCATTACTCCAAACCCTTCGCAGCGGGTGACAAACCGGCGCTGGTGATGGCGATGCACGACAACAACCGCGGCGATCCGGTGTTCTCGATGTACTTCAAATACGCCTGTGACGGGCTTCAGTCGGGCATCTGCGACGAGCAACTGGAAACCGACATTGCCGAGGCCACGGCCACGGCGGGCGAAGGGCGCGGCCCGGCCTGGGAAGAGGTGTTCGCCCGGGCGCACGAGATTTCGTCCGACGTGTTCCTGTTCCACATGGTGGGATACAGCCGCGTGTCCGAGCGTCTCGACTTCACCCCGACCATCGCCACGAACTCGGAACTGCAACTGTCGCAGATCAAGTTCAAGTAAGGCTCTGCGGGACGGCGGATACCCTGCCGTCCCGACCTGATCCATAGGGGCAATTCCATGCGGAAATTCCTGGCCAAACGTGCCGTGTCCAGCGTCATCTCGCTGTTCCTGCTGGTCATCGCCGTGTTCTTCCTGTCGCGTCTGACGGGTGATCCGACCAACCTGTATCTGCCGGTCGATGCCTCGCAAGAGGCCCGCGACAACTTTCGCCAGATCCACGGCCTGAACGATCCGCTGCTCATGCAGTTCGGCAACTACATGCTGGATCTCGTACAGCTTGATTTCGGCGATTCGATCCGCCGCGCCCGCCCCGCGCTTGACGTGGTGCTCGAGGCGTTTGTCTGGACGCTGCAACTGGCGGGGATCACCATGCTGGGCGTGACGTTCTTTGCGATCCTGCTTGGTTCGCTGGCCGCCTTCAACGTGGGTGGCCCGTTCGACCGGATCGCCACCTTCTTTTCGCTGATCGGTGCCTCGGCCCCGGATTTCTGGATCGCCATCGTCGGCATCGTGATCTTTTCGGTCGGCTTCGGCTGGCTGCCCACGTCGGGCACCGGAACGGTCTGGCACTGGGTTTTGCCGGTGGCGGTGCTGTTCATCCGTCCCTTCGGGCTGATCCTTCAGGTGGTGCGCGGCTCGATGATCACCGCGCTGTCCTCGGCCTATGTGAAAACCGCGCGGGCCAAGGGCGTCGCGCCGCGCGCCACGATCTTTGTGCACGGGCTGCGCAACGCCATGCTGCCGGTGATCACCGTGATCGGCGATCAGGCGGCGGGCATGCTGAACGGCGCGGTGGTGGTCGAATCCATCTTTGGCTTTCCCGGCGTTGGCAAGCTGATGATCGATTCGATCCTGCAACGCGACTTTGCCGTCATCCTTGCCGCGATCATGGTCACCGCCTTTGCCATCTTCCTCATGAACATCCTGATCGACCTGGCCTATGCCGCGCTCGATCCCCGGATCCGGTATTGAAATGACCACTGCACAAGACATTCCCGCCAAGCCCGAAACCGGCCGCCTGCGCACCGCGCTGGGCCTGCTCTGGGCGGACAAGGCCGCGACGGTCGCCGCACTGTTCCTGCTGATCGTCATCCTGTGTGCCGTTTTCGGCCCGATGCTTCTGGAACAGGTGTCCAGCCGCCAGGATCTGCGCGGGCGCAACGCGCCACCTTTTGACCTTGCGAACGGCTGGCTGCTGATCCTGGGCGGCGACCAGCTGGGCCGCCCGCTGCTGGCGCGCATCGTCGTCGCCGCGTCCAACACCATGGCTATCGCCGCTGGCGCGGTGCTCGCGTCGATGGTGATCGGCTCGACCCTGGGGCTGATCGCAGGCTATTCCCGGGGCAGGGCGGGTGAGCTGATCACGCGGCTGGCGGATGTGATCATGTCGTTCCCGTCGCTGCTGCTTGCGGTCATCGTGCTTTACATGCTGCAACCATCGGTGGCGAATATCATTCTGGTCCTCGCCATCACCCGCATCCCGGTTTACCTGCGCACCACCCGCGCCGAAGTGCTCGAGGTGCGCGAACGCATGTTCGTGCAGGCGGCGCGGGTCAT
>JAGXGV010000070.1 GCA_024636635.1 Puniceibacterium sp. | reverse complement strand
CTGGTCACACCGGCGCAGATGGGAGGACGTCGATGATATGGGCGGCGTCGTCATGCCTCTCGACGAGGCGCTCGAGTTAATAGCGAACGAGGGCATCTTCTGGACATGGACCTGAACCAAAAACGTACAAAGTCGAGCTAATGTGCCCCACACGGAAGAATTCCCGGAGCACACATGGTACCGAACATAAATTCCATTGCCTTTGCGACCCCAAGCGCCTTGGGTTGGCCCTCTGCGGAATCCGTTTCGTCGGCAGACGGTTTCGCCGAGGTCTTTGCCGCCCTGGATCGCGAGGGGCGGCCAGAGGCGGGTGCTCAACCGCAGTCATCCGCGACCGGCGGCAGGACTCCTGAAGAAATCGCTGAACCGGAAACCGTAGAATCACCCGAGGTGAACAACGCCGATGCCTTGACTGTCCCGGACGAAGCGAACCCGGAACCACCGGATATGGAAGAAGCTGGCCTTCACCATGTAACGGCTGACGCGGATATGTCTTGGCGCCAACCGCAGGTCCGGCGCGTTGCTGCGCAGGCGTTGGATGGAGATGATGCGCCATCACAACCGGGCGCAGTGTCTGCGATACAGCCCCATGTACCCTTGGCAGACATGCCAGACCAAGCGATAGCACCAGGCACGGAATACTCTGGCCGAGCCGCTGTGGAACGCACGAGGACGACCGCCGCGCCGGAAGTGCTCCGCAAAAAAGCGTTCCGGAAAGAACCCGAAGCGTCCGCTCCGGAGGGCATTGGGCGGATAATTCCCGGCCGCGACGTCGGAAAGGCAGCAGACAGGGCGATTCGCGCGTTGCCCGAATTGCACTCTGCGACCCTGCCTGTGCTCGAACGGCACGACCGTCCACGACTGAACGCTCCGCTCGTGCCAGGTACACCGGACCTTGTCAATCTGCGGGTGCCCATCGCCTCGACAGGACAGACGGAAGTGCAGGAGGCGCTACAGCGGTTTCGCGCCGGGACCGGTCCTGCCATGCCCGGCGAGGTCGCCGAAAGGGTTCTGGCCGACGCGAATTTCGGGCCGGCCGGTGATCAGTCTAAGCCTGCGGCGCCGCAGCGCGGGACGCCGACATCCGGAACACGATCAGCCGACACTGCGGCCTGGCGCGACCCCAAGGTAATCGATATGGGCACCCGAGCGGCGAAAGTGTCTGCGGAACCCAGCGAATTGACAACCAGTGCCAGGTCGGCCGACATTTCCGACCGCACTCAAGTGGCCTTTCTCCGGCATGCAGACCCGCTAGTTTCGGCACCGGCGACGTTCTCGACGATTGGTCTGGATACTCCACACACCGGACCCCTGTCCCGCGAACCGTCCCCGACATCCTCAGAGGACGCCGGGCCAGCGACAGACGCTCCTGCTTTGCCCGATCCAACACTCCCTTCCAAACAGAAATCGACCCAAATCCCGCCCGAAGGTATTGCACGGACAGCCCTTTCGATGAGCCGTTTCCTGCGGAGTGTACAGCGCAGCGAACCGAGTGCTGACACGCCAGTCGGCAAAGCCGCAAAAAGGCTGCCACCTGATGCAAGCCGCACCGAGACATTTACGCTTTCGCCCCTCCAACCGGCTGCTGCCACCATTAATGCCGAGAGCAGCCATGCAGCGGAACCGTTCGACAGGGACAATTTCGTGCTGCTGGTCGGCACCGCGTCAGATTCGCGCAATGCGGCGCAGGCTTCGCACACCCCCGTTGCGCCCCATGCCCTTCGCAGCGACCAGGCGGCAACGGTTCTGCGTCAGATGTTCGAGGTCACGGGCAAGTTGCAGGATGGCCCGGTCGAACTGCGCCTGAATCCGGAGGAGCTTGGGCGCGTGCGCATGCATATGGTCAGCGTGGACCAGGGCATGGTGATGCACATCACTTCGGAACGTCCGGAAACTCTGGATCTGCTCCGACGGCACATTGACCAGTTGCACCGGGAGCTGAGCGATCTTGGCTATAGCCGGGTGGATTTTACATTTGGACGACATGGCGGTGACTCGGGTCCGGGGAATGCCCCGCGTGATGCGCGCCAGCCTGACCCTGCGGCGGGCGACACTGCCACAGAGATAGAGACTTTGCGCCAGACGCCTCTGACCGCCGCGCGCGACGGTCTGGACCTACGCCTTTAAGGAGCCACTATGGACATCCCGAATACCACCCCGCCCGCCTACAGCGACCTCAGGTCACAGAACGGTGCGGGTGCCGCCGAGGGCTCCTCCGCGGCGCCTGGCAGTGGCAGCGGTCGCGGCATAAGCGCGGATTTCGAAACCTTCCTGCGCATGCTGACCGTCCAGATGAAAAATCAGGATCCGCTCAATCCGGTGGATTCCTCGGATTATGCCGTCCAGCTTGCCACCTTCTCTTCGGTGGAGCAGCAGGTTCTGACCAACGATCTGCTGCGTGCGCTGGGCGACCAGATGGGCGGTGGCACACTCGGCCAGCTCGCCGGCTGGGTCGGAATGGAGGCACTGGCCCGCGCGCCCGTCGCTTTTGTCGGCGCGCAAATTCACCTGCGTCCTGATTATGCCGAAACCGCGGACACGGCGACGCTGGTGGTGCGGAACGCCTCTGATACTATCATATCACGCGAAACAATTCCCGTCGGAGAGGAGGCGGTGGTCTGGGCCGGTCTGGATGACACAGGCACGCGATATCCCAATGGCATCTACAAATTCGAGATCGAAAGCTATCAGAACGGCACTCTGATCGACACACGGCAGTCCCAAGTCTACAGCGGAATCCAGGAGGCGCGCATCAGCGACGGTACGATTCTGTTGCGACTTTCAGGCGGAACCGAGATCGAGTCATCGCTGGTTTCGGGCATCCGCGCACCGGACTGACCCCCGTGGCCTTACATGAGTTGCCTGCCCCGGGCAGCGGGGTGCGGGGTCCAAGCAGAAAACAGCCCAATCCTTGGGCGTGTGGGTGGGACTGGAAAACCGCCTGTCCCTGAGAAGTCGCTTCGTCGTTCAAAACACTGTAAGATAAGCAGATTATGCCGGGTGGCACAGGTATGATCCGGCGCCCAATCCTGTGGCAGGCCCCTGTTATGTTGCCCAAATGCCGCGACTGCGAAATGGGGTCGAATTGTCTGCAAGCCGAACGAAATCGTGTTTGAACGCTATCGGGATTGCGTGTAGGTTCCAACCCACGGGGCGCTTTTGCGCCCGTGTTGTACAGTCTGGAGAAGATTATGAAAAAGCTTTCGATCCTCGTAGCGGCCGCTGCCGTTGCCGCATCGGCCGCACTGCCGGTCGCTGCCGAAACCAAAACCGCCGACCCGTTCGTTTCGACTCAGGGCGTCGAAATCAGCCCGCTGCTCGTCATCGGCACTGCAGCCGCGATCGTCGGCATCGCAGCAAGCGTTGGCGAAAGTGACGACAACGGCGGCGGCACCGACTGATCCGCAGACTTTGCGATCACGACAGATACGAAAACGGCGGCCTTTGGGTCGCCGTTTTCTTTTCGACGCATGTCTTTGGTCATTCAGACCTGCCTTTCAGGACAGGGCCTGAAAGGCCAGCATCAGAGTCACGCCGACCCCTGCCCCAAGGCCCGCGCAAATCAGCCGCCCCGACCAGAGTGACCGGTCGTGCGGCGCCGGATCCTGCGCCTGACGGACCAGCGCGGCTTCGACAAGTCGCGGAAGCCGCGGCCCGAACCGGGCAAGCACCAGAGCCGTCTTGCTCAGATCGCTCAGCACAGCCCGCGGACCAATGGATTTCTTGATGTAATCCTCGACAACCGGTTGCGCGACCTTCCAGATGTTCATGCGAGGATTGAGGGAACGCGCGACGCCTTCGACCACGACCATTGTGCGCTGCAACAGGATCAGTTCAGTGCGGGTTTCCATGCCAAAGCGTTCCGTCACTTCGAAAAGATAGGACAACAGCCGCCCCATCGAGATGCGGGTTGCATCCATGCCAAAGATCGGCTCTCCCACGGCCCGCAGGGCACGGGCGAATTCGTCCACGTCGCGGTCCGCAGGCACATAACCAGCCTCGAAATGCACTTCTGCAACGCGCTTGTAGTCCTTGCGGATGAACCCGAACAAGATCTCGGCATAAACCCGTCTGGTATATTCGTCGATATGCCCCATGATCCCGAAGTCGAGCGCGATGATGTCGCCATTCGGCGCAACCTTGAGGTTGCCCTGATGCATGTCGGCGTGAAAGAAGCCGTCCCGCAAGGCATGGTTCAGGAACAGTTGCAGGACGCGCTCGCTCAACTCGACCCGGTCATGCCCGGCGGCGTCGATGGCCTCGTTGTTGCCCATGGGCACACCTTCGGCCCAGCCAAGCGTCATGACGCGGCGCGCGGACAGATCCCATTTCACCGAAGGCAGGCTGAATCCGGCGTCGTCTTTGGTGTTGGCGGCAAATTCCGACGCGGCGGCGGCCTCGAGCCGCAGATCGAGTTCGCCCATTACCACGCCTTCGAAGTGCGCGATGACATCCATCGGTCGAAGACGGCGCGACCCCGGCGAGATCCATTCGATCAGTGTTGCTGCCAGCCAGAAGGCGTCGATGTCCTTGCGAAAGGCCCGCTCGATGCCGGGGCGCAGCACCTTGACGGCAACCACCTCGCCGGTGTCGGCCAGCGTCGCCTTGTGCACCTGCGCGATCGATGCGGCAGCAACCGGGTCGCTGAAAGTGGCATAAAGCACATCCGCCGACTGTCCGAGTTCCTGCGCAACCATCTCCTTGGCTTCCGCGACCGGAAAGGGGGGAAGCTTGTCCTGCAAGACGCGCAACTGTAACGCCAGATGATCCCCGACAAGATCGGGACGAGTGGACAGCACCTGACCGAACTTGATATAGGCAGGACCCAGCGCCGACAGGGCGCGGGTGGCGGGCGGCATCGCAGGATCGCCTTCGTAGCCCAGCCACTTGAATGGCCAGCCCAGCACACGCGCGGCGATGCGCAAGGAGGGCGGCGCATCGAAGGCATCCAGCACCACACCCATTGCGCCGGTGCGCTCGAGTGTGGCGCCAGTGCGGATCAGCCGCCAGATATTGTGGGGTCCGCGCATTAAAGCTTCCAGCCGGAATGGAGACAGGCGACGCCCATCGTCAGGTTGCGGAACCTGGCCTGCTCGAACCCTGCGGCGCGCACCATGCCCAGAAACGTCTCCTGATCCGGGAACTTGCGGATGGATTCAACCAGATACTGGTAAGAGTCGCGGTCGTTCGCGATGACCTTGCCCATGGCCGGAATCACGTTGAATGAATAGCGGTCATAGGCCCACTGCATCGCCGGATTGGGGATCTGCGAAAACTCCAGCACCATCAGGCGGCCGCCGGGTTTGAGCACCCTGAAGGCTTCGTTCAGCGCCTCCTGCGGGCGGGTGACGTTCCGGATGCCAAAGGAAATCGTATAGACATCAAAGCTGTTGTCCTCGAATGGCAGGGCCATCGCGTCACCGACGATCCAGTCAAGTGATTCAGCCATTGCCGCAGCCTCGGCCCGCTTGCGCCCCTCAATCAGCATGGGTTCGGTAAGGTCGAGCACGGTGGCATGGCCCGACCCCGCACGCTTGAGGAAACGGAATGCGATGTCGCCGGTTCCCCCAGCCACATCCAGCAGCGTCTGTCCGGCCCGCGGCGCAAGCCAGTCCATCATCGCGTCCTTCCAGATGCGGTGGATGCCCATGGACATGGCATCGTTCATCACATCGTATTTCGATGCAACCGATCCAAAGACGCCGCGCACGCGTCCCGCCTTTTCCGTCTCGGGGATGTCGGTGAATCCGAAATGGGTGGTCTTTCCGGTGTCTTCGGTCATGGGTCACGTTGTCCTTGCTTCAACCCTTTCTTATAGAGCCCGAGGTCGCCGTTACAATGCGCCCCATGTCACAGGATCCAGCCAGATGCCCGAATTGCCCGAAGTCGAGACAGTCCGTCGCGGGCTGGCCCCCGTGATCGAAGGGCAGATCATCGCCCGTGCCGATGTGAACCGTCCCGATCTGCGCTGGCCCTTTCCGGAACGAATGGCCGCGCGGCTGACCGGTGCGCGGGTGCTGGGATTGCGGCGGCGGTCGAAATACATTCTCGCAGATCTCTCGACGGACGAGACTCTGCTGGTGCATCTTGGCATGTCGGGACGGATGCTGATCTCTGGCGAACAGGTCGGGACATTTGTGCATGAACATCCGGCGGCGCAGAAACATGACCATGTCGTGTTTCACATGGCGAACGGCGCACGTGTCACCTTCAACGATCCCCGCCGGTTCGGCGCAATGGACCTCATGCCCACAGCGCAGGCAGACAGGCACCCGCTTCTTGCGGCGCTGGGCCCCGAACCGCTGGGCAATGCCTTCAGCGAAAGCCATCTGGTAGACCGGCTCAAGGGGCGCAAAACGCCGGTGAAATCGGCGCTGCTGGATCAGAAGATCGTCGCGGGTCTGGGCAATATCTATGTCTGCGAGACGCTGTACCGGGCGCGCATCCATCCGGCCCGCAAGGTGGGGGACATTTCGGCGACGCAAGTGGCGTCGCTTGTTCCCATCATCCGGCAGGTGCTGACCGAGGCGATCGAGGCCGGGGGGTCATCGCTGCGCGATTTCCGTCAGACCGACGGGGAACTTGGGTATTTCCAGCACAGTTTTGACGTCTACGGCCGCGAGGGCCTGGCCTGCCGCACCACGGGTTGCACGGAAAAGGTGCATAGGGTCGTTCAGTCGGGGCGGTCATCCTTCTATTGCCCGGCCTGTCAAAGATAGCTTGAACAGGCCGCATTAGATGATAAGTCTTCGAATTCTGACAGAAACAACCGAAAGCATGTTTCATGGCCTATGAGACGATCATCGTCGAAGTAGAAGACCACGTCGCCACCATCAAGCTCAACCGCCCCGATGCCATGAATGCCCTCAACTCTCAATTGTTGGGTGAACTGGCGGGTGCGCTGGCGGATGCCGATGGCAATGACAAGGTCCGCTGCATCATCCTGACCGGATCGGCCAAGGCCTTTGCCGCGGGCGCAGACATCAAGGAGATGTCGGAAAAGTCCTTTGTCGAGATGTTCCTTTCGGACTTCTTCGGCACCGAGGCCGACGCGATCACCCGCACACGCAAGCCGATTATCGCCGCTGTGGCGGGGTATGCCCTGGGCGGTGGATGCGAACTGGCGATGATGTGCGATTTCATCATCGCTGCGGATACAGCCAAATTCGGCCAGCCGGAAATCAACCTGGGGGTGGTGGCCGGCATCGGGGGCACACAGCGTCTGACCCGGCTTGTGGGCAAATCCAAATCGATGGACATGCATCTGACCGGCCGATTCATGGACGCCGAAGAGGCGGAACGCTCTGGCCTGGTCAGCCGCGTCGTCCCCGCGAAAAGCCTGATGGACGAGGCCGAGGCCGCTGCGGAAAAGATCGCCGAGAAATCCCTGCTGACCTCGATGGCGGTCAAAGAGGCGGTGAATCGCTCTTACGAAACGACCCTGTCCGAAGGCATCCTTTTTGAACGCCGCCTGTTTCACGCGATGTTCGCCACCGAGGACCAGAAAGAGGGCATGTCGGCCTTCCTCGAAAAACGCTCGGCGCAGTTCCGCGACAGGTAACCATCGGCGGGATCGCGCGCATGGCGGGCCACCGGGCGCAGATGTCCGGGACGTCACAACCGGACCTTTTCCAAGTTTGCACTTTGCTTTGGTCCCGCAATTGGCTATAGGCCGTCGCTACATGCGCGTGATGCCCGCTCTGGCAAGAATCGATCCGGTTTGTGTGACTCCGGGTGCCTTGGGTATTTCGCCGACCTATTGGAACTCAGAACCGGGAAACGAACCATGGCCAATACACCGCAATCCAAAAAGCGCGCCCGCCAGTCGGAAAAGCGCTTTGTGATCAACAAAGCCCGCCGCTCGCGGATCCGCACCTTCCTGCGCAAGGTAGAAGAAGCAATTGCTTCCGGCGACAAGGATGCCGCTGCGGCAGCTCTTCGCGCCGCCCAGCCCGAACTGATGCGCGGCGTGACAAAAGGCGTTTTCCACAAGAATACGGCATCGCGCAAGATTTCGCGCCTTTCCTCGCGTGTGAAGTCCATCGCGCAAGCCTGAACAACCTATAGACTAATCTCTAGGGGGCGCCACAATATGTGGTGCCCCTTATTTGTTTATACCTGCCCCGCCAAAGGCTTAGGCACCTTTATGACGCGCCTGTGAGATTCTTTTCGGTGAATCCAGAGTCAACACAGAAGATCAGTTGCCGCGATTTGAAGACACCTGATAAACCCACAGTGCGAGTCACTCGCTGGGGGGACAAGGCAGCAGAATCGGACCGGGTTGCATCGGTCCCGTCTTCTGCACTCCTGGGATCAGGCTGCCCTTGATCCGTGGAAGACGAAGGCGCTGCCTTCTGCCAAGTCCGAAAAACAGGCGCCGTTTGCGGTGTGCAGATTCTGATATGGGACATCAGAAGCAGGTACATTTTCAGCAACCGGCACATGCCGATCAACAGGTTTCAACTCGTGCAGCTTCTGCACGAGACCAACGAACCTGTCCCCTGTCGAAGTGGCCGCTGCGAGGCGGAGCAGTCTGCGCATATCGAAGCTGCTGATCGGGAATGAATCGGGGACACATGACACAGGAACAATGGGGCGCTTTGCAGGACAGACTTTGCAAGACGGTCGGGGAAAACAACTACAAGACCTGGATCAAGCCGCTGTCCTATGACGGCACCAGCGATGGCGTGGCCATTTTCAAAGTTCCGACGAATTTCATGGGTACCTACGTGTCGCAGAACTATGGCGACCTTCTGCTGTCGCAACTGTCCTCTGTGGCGGCACATGTGCGCCGGATCCAGTTCAAGGTCGCCAATGCCGACCGTCCCCGCACCCCGGCCCCGGCGCCGGAAAAAACCAGGGCTGCGTCGGCCTCACAGTCTGACCTGTTGCCCAGCGCACCGCTGGAATCACGCTTCACCTTTGACACCTTCGTGGTCGGAAAGCCCAACGAACTGGCCCATGCCGCCGCGCGGCGTGTCGCCGAAGGGGGCCCCGTCACCTTCAACCCGCTGTTCCTTTATGGCGGTGTCGGCCTGGGCAAGACGCACCTGATGCACGCCATCTCTTGGGAGCTGCGCAACCGCAATCCCGAACTCAACGTGCTTTACCTGTCCGCCGAACAGTTCATGTATCGCTTCGTGCAAGCCCTGCGCGAACGCCGCATGATGGATTTCAAGGAACTCTTCCGCTCGGTTGACGTGCTGATGGTGGACGATGTGCAGTTCATCGCCGGCAAGGACAGCACCCAGGAGGAATTCTTTCACACCTTCAACGCGCTTGTAGATCAGAACAAGCAGATCATCATATCGGGCGACCGCGCCCCGGACGAAATCAAGGATCTTGAGAACCGCATCCGCTCGCGGCTTCAGTCCGGCCTGGTGGTTGACCTGCATCCGACCGATTACGAACTGCGGCTGGGGATCCTTCAGACCAAGGTGGATACACAAAAGGCGCTTTACCCCGAACTCGACATCGACCATGGCGTGCTTGAATTCCTTGCGCACCGCATCTCGACCAACGTGCGCGTGCTCGAAGGCGCGCTGACCCGGCTGTTTGCCTTTGCATCGCTGGTGGGCAAGCGGATCACGATGGACCTGACGCAGGACTGCCTTGCCGACGTGCTGCGCGCCTCGGAACGCAAGATCAGCGTCGAAGAGATTCAGCGCAAGGTGGCCGAGCATTACAACATCCGCCTGTCCGACATGATCGGCCCCAAGCGCGTGCGCAACTACGCCCGCCCCAGGCAGGTCGCCATGTATCTGTGCAAGCAGATGACCTCCCGTTCGCTGCCCGAAATCGGACGCCGGTTCGGCGGGCGCGACCACACCACGGTCATGCACGGCGTCAAGCGGATCGAGGAACTGAAGGTGCAGGATGGCCAGATCGCCGAGGATCTGGAACTGCTGCGCCGCGCGCTCGAGGCCTGAACGGCCTGAGTCTCGGGAACAACACATCTGCGCGGGCCGCCCCTGGGCGGCCTGCTGCCCTTGACGGCCCCGTGAAACCATCGGACAAACCAAGAAAAGCGGTTGGAGCGGCCTGCGCCTCGGGCTAGGGTGCACCTCCGGCCAATCGGAGAGGGCGAAATCATGAAGTTCAGTATGGAGCGCAGTACCCTGCTCAAGGCGGTGTCCCAGGCACAGTCGGTGGTCGAGCGGCGTAACACGATCCCGATCCTGGCCAACGTCCTGATCGAGGCCGAAGGCGCGTCTGTCCAGTTCCGCGCCACCGACCTTGACATCGAGGTGCTGGACCGCGGCGATGCGCAGGTGACGCGGGCAGGTGCGACGACCGTGTCCGCCGTCACCCTGCACGAGATCGTGCGCAAACTGCCGGACGGAGCACTTGTGACCCTGACCGAAGAGGCCGCGACCGGGCGTCTGACGGTCGAGGCCGGACGCTCCAACTTCTCGCTTGCCACGCTGCCGAAAGAGGACTTTCCAGTCATGGCCTCGTCGGAGTATTCAGCGAACTTCTCGGCACCTGCCAAGGTGTTGCGCCGCCTGTTCGACAAGTCGAAATTCGCCATTTCAACGGAAGAGACCCGGTATTACCTGAACGGCGTCTACCTGCACACCGCCGAGGGCGATGGCGGTCGCAAGCTGCGCTGTGTCGCGACCGACGGCCACCGGCTGGCCCGGATCGACGCGGATCTGCCCCCGGGCGCCGAGGACATGCCCGGCGTCATCGTGCCCCGCAAGACCGTGGGCGAATTGCGCAAGCTGCTGGAAGATGACGACATAACCATCGCCGTGTCGGTGTCTGAAACCAAGGTGCGCTTTGCCACGCCCGACATCACCCTGACATCAAAGGTGATCGACGGCACCTTCCCCGACTACACCCGTGTCATTCCGCAGGGCAACACCCGCAAGCTTGAGGTGGACGCGGCCGAATTTGCCCGCGCCGTGGACCGTGTGGCGACGGTGTCGTCGGAACGGTCGCGCGCGGTCAAGCTGTCGCTGGATGAGGACCGGCTGATCCTGTCGGTCAATGCCCCGGATTCCGGCGCCGCCGAGGAAGAGCTGGCCGTGGCCTACAGCGATGAAAAGCTCGAAATCGGATTTAACGCCAAATACCTGCTGGAAATCGCAAGCCAGGTGGATCGCGAGAATGCGGTGTTCATGTTCAATTCGTCCGGCGATCCGACCCTGATGCGCGAAGGCAACGATTTGTCCGCGGTCTATGTGGTCATGCCGATGCGGGTTTGACCGCGGAAAATCCTGCCATGACCACGCGCCGCGCCCCGGGGTCGACACTCTGCCTTCAACAGAACGCCCCTGCCCGTGCCGCTGTCGCTTGACACCCTGACGCTGTCACATTTCCGCTCGCACAGACGGGCGGAGATTGCTGTCGATGCGCGCCCCGTCGCGATTTTCGGACCCAACGGTGCGGGCAAGACCAACCTGCTCGAGGCTGTGTCGCTGTTTTCGCCCGGGCGCGGGATGCGCCGCGCTTCGGCGCAAGAAATGACGCGCAGGCCGGAAGCGCTGGGATGGAAAGTCAGCGGCGTGATCACCGGGCCGCAGGGCACCCACGAGGTCGAGTCCCTGTCCGAGAACAGCGCCCCGCGGCAGGTCCGGATCGACGACAAGCCCCAGCCCCAGTCGGCCCTTGGCCACATCGCGCGCGTGCTCTGGCTGGTGCCGTCGATGGACCGGCTCTGGATAGAGGCGGCCGAGGGGCGCCGCCGTTTCCTGGACCGCATGACGCTCAGCTTCTTTCCCGGGCATGGCGATCTGTCGCTGGATTACGAAAAAGCCATGCGCGAACGCAACCGCCTGCTGCGGGATCAGGTCCGCGATCCCCATTGGTACAGCGCGCTGGAACGGCAGATGGCACAGAGCGGGTCGGTGATCCACGCCAACCGTCAGGCCGCATTGCATCTTCTGGGTGTCGCACAGGACGGTGCCAGCACCGCCTTTCCCACCGCCACGCTTACGCTGGTGCAGGCCGAAGGCGCGATGCCCGAAACCGAACACGCCCTGCGCGACGCCCTCTCCGACAACCGCGGACGCGACCTGATGGCCGGGCGCACCCTGATCGGGCCACACCGGGCCGACCTGCTGGGTGTCTATGCGGCCAAGGATGTGCCTGCCTCTGACTGCTCCACCGGGGAACAGAAGGCGCTGCTGATCTCGCTGATCCTCGCCAATGCGCGGGCACTGGCGCCGGATTTCGGCGCGCCACCGCTATTATTGCTGGACGAGGTGGCGGCACATCTTGATCAAAACCGCCGCGCCGCGCTTTATGACGAAATTGGCGCCCTTGGCGCGCAGGCCTGGATGACCGGCACGGAATCCGGCCTGTTCGGGGCATTGGGCAATCGGGCGCAATATCTGGAAGTGACCGAAACAGATGGCGTTTCACAGGTGAGGCAGGCATGACGATCTCGCTGGTGGATATCACGCTTTATGCGGGGGCTCTGCTGATCCTGTTCCTGACGCCGGGGCCGGTCTGGGTCGCGCTGACGGCGCGGGCATTGTCGGGCGGTTTCAACGCGGCCTGGCCGCTGGCGCTGGGCGTCGTGGTGGGCGATATCCTCTGGCCCTTCCTTGCCATTCTCGGGGTCACCTGGATCGTCAGCGTGTTTTCCGGGTTCATGATCTTTCTGCAATATGTGGCCTGCGCGACCTTCCTGGTGATGGGTGGCCTGCTGATCCGCCACGCCGATGCGAACCTGTCGTCGGATTCGCGTCTGACCCGCCCCGGCATGCTGGCGGGATTCCTCGCCGGGCTTGCCGTCATCTTGGGCAACCCCAAGGCGATCCTGTTCTACATGGGCGTCCTGCCCGGCTTTTTCGACCTCACGCAACTGCGCTGGCCCGACATGCTGGTCATCGCCGCGATATCAGCGATCGTGCCGCTGATCGGCAACCTTGTCCTTGCCCTGTCCATCGATCGGGCGCGGCGGCTGCTGTCCTCGCCCGCCGCGCTGCGGCGCACCAACATCATCGCGGGGGCGCTGCTGATCGGCGTGGGCCTGATCATTCCCTTTGTCTGAAACCCGGTTCAGCGCGTAGCCAAACGCCTGCCGACAAACCACAAAATATGGTGTCAGGCGCGTGACATTCGCCCCCGGACTGCGTATAAATACACAGCTAAGAACAAGGAAAATCCGCATGGCCGAGAACGAGCAGATCCCCGAGGAATATGGCGCCAGTTCCATCAAGGTTCTCAAGGGGTTGGAGGCCGTTCGCAAACGCCCGGGCATGTATATCGGCGACACCGACGACGGGTCTGGCCTGCACCACATGGTGTACGAGGTCGTAGATAACGGCATCGACGAGGCGCTGGGCGGTTATGCCGACGCCGTGAACGTAAAAATCCACGCCGACAACTCGGTTTCGGTCAGCGACAATGGCCGCGGCATCCCCGTGGACATCCACGAGGGCGAAGGCGTGTCCGCCGCCGAGGTCATCATGACCCAACTGCATGCGGGCGGCAAATTCGACCAGAATTCCTACAAGGTTTCGGGCGGTCTGCACGGCGTAGGTGTGTCCGTTGTCAACGCGCTGTCCGATTATCTGGAGCTGCGCATCTGGCGCAACGGCAAGGAACATTATGTCCGGTTCGAAGGGGGATTTACCACCGAACCCCTGCGCGTCGTGGGCGATGCCAATGGCCGCAAGGGCACCGAGGTACGGTTCCTCGCCTCGACCAGCACCTTTTCCAACCTCGAATATGATTTCCACACGCTGGAAAAGCGCCTCCGCGAACTGGCGTTCCTCAACTCAGGCGTGCGTATCATCCTTGAGGACGAGCGCCCTGCCGAACCGCTCCGCTCGGAACTCTATTACGACGGTGGTGTGCGGGAATTTGTGAAATATCTCGACCGTTCGAAAAACTCGATCATGACCGAACCGATCTACATGCTCGGGGAACGGGATGGCATCACGGTCGAAATCGCCATGTGGTGGAACGACACCTATCACGAAAACGTCTTGCCCTTTACCAACAACATCCCCCAGCGGGACGGCGGGACGCATATGGCCGGCTTTCGCGGCGCGCTGACCCGGACCATCAACAACTACGCCCAAAGCTCTGGCATCGCCAAGCGTGAAAAGATCACCTTTACCGGCGACGATGCCCGCGAGGGGCTGACCTGCGTGCTGTCGATCAAGGTACCGGATCCAAAATTCTCCAGCCAGACCAAGGACAAGCTGGTGTCCTCCGAGGTGCGCCCGGCGGTCGAGGGGCTGATGAACGAAAAGCTGGCCGAGTGGTTCGAGGAAAATCCCAACTGGGCCAAGGTGATCGTCGGCAAGATCGTCGAGGCGGCCATGGCCCGCGAGGCGGCCCGCAAGGCGCGCGACCTGACCCGGCGCAAAAACCCGATGGACATGAACTTCCTCAGCTCCAAGCTGAAGGATTGCTCCGACAAGGACCCGGTCAACACCGAAATATTCCTGGTCGAAGGCGACAGCGCCGGTGGTTCGGCCCAGACCGGGCGCGACCGCAAGACACAGGCGATCCTGCCGCTCAAGGGCAAGATCCTGAACGTGGAACGCGCACGCTTTGACCGGATGCTGGGGTCTCAGGAAATCGGCAATATGGTGATGGCGCTGGGCACCGGGATCGGGCGCGACGAATTCAACATCAAGAAACTGCGCTACCACAAGATCGTCATCATGACCGACGCCGATGTGGACGGCGCACATATCCGCACCCTGCTGCTGACCTTCTTTTACCGCCAGATGCCCGAACTGATCGAGGGCGGGTTCCTTTATATCGCCCAGCCGCCGCTTTACAAAGTCAGCCGTGGCAAATCCGAGGTCTATCTCAAGGATCAGGCTGAGATGGAGACCTATCTGATCACGCAAGGCACCGACAGCACCCTGCTGCGGCAGGGCAACGGCGAAGAAATCACCGGCCAGGATCTGGCCCGCGTGGTGGATGAGGCACGGCAGCTCAAGCGGGTTCTGGACGTGTTCCCGACGCATTATCCCCGCCACATTCTGGAACAGGCGGCGATTGCCGGCGCCTTTGTCCCCGGCGCCGTCGATGCCAATCTTCAGGGCGTTGCCGACAAGGTCGCCACCCGTCTGGACCTGATCGCCGAAGAATACGAACGCGGCTGGAAGGGGCGCATCACCCAGGACAAGGGCATCCGCCTTGCACGCATCCTGCGCGGTGTCGAAGAGGTGCGCACACTTGACGGCCCGATGCTGCGCTCGGGCGAGGCCCGCAAGACCGGCAGCTTCACCCAAAGCCTGCAAGCGGTCTATGACCTGCCCGCCACGCTGGAACGCAAGGACCGCAAGCAATTGATCCATGGCCCGCTGGAACTGCTGCGCGCCGTGCTGGACGAGGGCGAAAAGGGCCTGTCGCTGCAACGCTACAAGGGTCTGGGCGAAATGAACCCCAGCCAGCTGTGGGAAACCACTCTGGACCCGGATGCCCGGACATTGCTGCAAGTCAAGGTCGACGACATGGCCGAGGCGGACGATCTGTTCACCAAACTGATGGGCGATGTTGTGGAACCTCGGCGCGAATTCATCCAGCAGAACGCACTCAGCGTCGAGAATCTCGACTTCTGAGGCACCGTTGGGGAAATGGATGGACCGGCTGAGCAGTGCCGGTCCGAACAAGCGGACACTTGCGCGGATCGCATGATTGGCCGGACAGGGCGACTTGTCCTTGCGGCCTCCGGAATCCAAGGCCCCGGATCAACGCTGCATGTCCTGGAAAACGGCCCCGTCAGGACAGCAGCGCAAGAATCCCCGGGGGCGCCACTGGAAGCCGCATGGCTTGCGGTGTTAGGTCATGGCCACGGGTACTCCGGCAGACCAATCGGGGGCGGTCATTTTGCTTTTCATCACGATCTGGCCACTCTTCGCACTGATCTGCCTTGGCTTCTGCCTGGCGCGGGCAGACTTTCCGAGCTCCGGATTCTGGCCGGCCGCCGAGCGCATGAACTACTTTGTCCTTTTTCCCGCGCTGCTGGTGTCCAGCCTTGTGGACGCCCCCGTGCGCGACCCCGCCATACTCCGGCTTGGGGGGGCGGCGGTCGTGACCATCGGCCTGGCCGCAACGCTTCTGGCCGCAGCGCGCAGGTTCCACCCTGCCCCGGCAGCGCGCTTCGGACCTGGCTTGCAGGGCGTCGTCCGGTTCAACACCTATCTCGGGCTGGCGATCACGGCCAGCATGGCCGGACCCAGCGGGCTTGAACGGGCTGCGGTCTTCCTTGCGGTGTCCGTTCCGCTGGTCAATGTGCTGTCGATCCTGGCTCTGGCAGAGACAGGCGCCGCCCGCAGGCCCCGCGTCCTGATCCGCACCATGGCGCGCAACCCGCTCATCCTGGCCTGCCTTGCCGGAATAACGCTCGCCCTCACCGGCGCAAGTCTGCCTTTCGGCATCGAGAGATTTCTGGATCTTCTGGCGCGCGGCAGTCTCCCGCTGGGCCTGCTGTGCGTCGGTGCCGCCCTGCGACCGGCGGCGATGCGGCAGGACATTGGCGCCCTGGCGGGAAATGCCGTGCTGCGTCTGCTGGCGATGCCGATGCTGGCTGCGGCCGTCGGGTTCGCCTTCGGCCTCAGCGGGACCGAGGCGCTGGTCCTCGTGATCTTTTCGGCCATCCCCACGGCGCCGACCGCGTATATCCTGACACAACAGTTGAAGGGCGACGGAACCTTCATGGCCGGCATCGTGACCGGGCAGACACTTGCCGCAATCGGTACAATCCCGCTGGTTCTGTATCTTTTCGGTTTTCCCTGACCGACGGGGCGGGGTCCCCCCCCACCGGCGGCCCCGGCGCCGTTCCGGTCATCGCGTGTCACGGTCGGCAGGTTTTCCTCAGTCGCCTCCGCGCGTCGGGCCCGTCACTCCGGACCCGAACCACAGTCAGACCGCCAGTTTGCGTGCCGTGGCGAACGACACCAGACGACGGCTCTTTTCATCCCACAGGTCCAGGCTCGCGCATTTAAGGCTTTGAAGAAGGGTCATCCGGCTGCATTCGACCAGTTCCTTGTGGTCGCGCAGCACTTCGGACAGGCGGTAGAACGGTATGCGGCTATAGAGGTGGTGAACATGGTGGATACCGATGTTCGCCGTGAACCAGGCCAGAATCGGCGGCAGATCATAGTGTGAACTGCCGTGCAGTGCAGCGTCGTGCAACTGCCAGTCGGGTTTCTGTTCCCAATGCGTCGTCTCGAACTGGTGCTGGACGTAGAACAGCCACACCCCGATCGACGCCGCGATCAGCGTGGTCGGCAGGAACACCAGAAACAGCGCCTGCAACCCGCCGAAATACACGATCATCGTCACGACACAGGCGATGCCCAGATTGGTGCCCATGGCCGAAACCCAGTAGCGGCGGCCCTGCGTCATCAGACCCAGGGGCAACCGGTTCGCCAGGAAGAAAAGATAGGTCGGACCAAGCCCGAACATCACCAGCGGATGCCGGTAGGCGCGATAGAGCCAGCGACCGAACGGCGTGCGCTGATGATATTCCTCGATCGTCAGGGTCATCACGTCGCCGATTCCCCGGTGATCCAGATCGCCGGCATGGCTGTGATGAATCGAATGGGTGCGCCTCCAGACATCGTAGGGCGTCAGGGTGACCACGCCCAGCACGCGGCCGATCCAGTCGCTCAGCGTGCGGTTGCCATAGAACGATCCATGGCCGCAATCATGCTGGATACAGAACAGCCGCAGCAGAAAGCAGCCGTTCAGGGCAGAAATCAGCAGCGCCCCGATGTAAGAGAACTGGGCGACCCAGCAGGCCAGCACCCAGAGCGTCACGAACGGGACCAGAGAGACCCCCAACTCGAAGCTGCTGCGCAAGGAATTCGGTTCGCGATACCGCGCAAGAATACGCACCCAGTCGCTCGCTGCCCTGGTGGTCCCGTCAAAGGTTTGATGTATCATGGCCTGCTTCGTATTGTTTCCTCCATCGGATACGCGAACGCCGTTGTATAGCAAAGCAAAATAAAGGTGAACGGCGAAATCATGGGATATCTTGCCCGCTAAATCGTCCATTGTTACAGTTGTACCCCTAGCCGGGTTAATTTTGTCCAAAGATCCCCGTCAGCCAGGCGCGTGCCGGAATCCCGCGCCATCCGGTGCCCGGTGGGCGTGCAACATGCTTTGCACGCCGCCACTCCGGGCGGCGTCGGCCCGCTATTTGCAGTTGTGGTTCAACGGGATTGCCCGTAAACCCGCCGTGTCAAAAAAGCCGGGACACCGGGTCCGCACAGGTCCCCGTCCGGCGCTGGATCGAAGGGCACGACACGATGACAGGCGCCAAGACCAAGCTCAGTTTCGCAATCAGCGGCTTCCCCGAATTCACGCCCGAAGTGCGGGATGCAGAGCGGCGCTGGCTAGCCATCCTTGCGCAGGTCTTTGAAAGCTACGGCTATGCCAACATCGAAACGCCTTCGGTCGAGACAGTCCAGACGCTCGCTTCCAAGGGCGAGGATGTGGACAAGGAAATCTATGCCCTGACCCGGCTTGCCGCCGCGGGTGAAGGCACCGCCAAGCTTGCCCTGCACTATGACCTGACGGTGCCCACGGCGCGCTATGTCGCCAAGAACCACGGCAACCTGACCTTTCCTTTCAAGCGTTACCAGATGCAGCGCTGCTGGCGCGGCGAACGTCCGCAAGAGGGACGCTACCGCGAATTCACCCAGTGCGACATCGACGTGATCGACCAGGACAATGTATCGCTCGCCTATGATGCCGAGATGCTCGAGATGGCTGTCGTCGCGCTGACCCGGCTGGGCGTGGGGCCGGTCCGGTTCCAGGTCTCGAACCGCCGCATCATGGACGGGCTGGCGCAGCACCTTGGCCTGTCCGACGGCACGCTTCTGGCGCGCATCCTCGACAAGGTGGACAAGCTGAGCACGGAACAACTGTCCGACCGCCTGTCCAGCGACCTCGGCCTTGATGCCGCAGGCATCGACACCTGCATCCGCTATTGCAAGATCAAGGGCGGCCCCGATGCCATCTCTGACGGGATGGACGCCCTTGGCCTGTCCAATCCGGATGCCGACGCGGGCCGCGACGCGCTCTGCGCCCTGCTTGCCAGGGTCGAGCAGAGCCGCCCGGCGGATTTTGTCATCGACGGCGATCTTTCGATTTCGCGCGGATTCGACTATTATACAGGTGTGGTCTACGAGGCGCGCTTTATCGACTTCCCCGGTTATCCGTCGATCTGCGCGGGCGGCCGGTATGAAAACCTTGTCGGGCAGTTCATGAAGCGCAAGCTGCCCGGTGTCGGCATCTCGATCGGCCTGACCCGGATCTTCACCAAGCTTCTGAGCGAGGGCCTGCTTGAGCCCGGCCGCCGCTGCCCGACCGATGTTCTGGTTGCCGGCGACGACAGCTTTCCCGAAGCCGAAGCACAGGCACTGGCCGCGCAGATTCGTGCCACGGGGGCAAATGTCGAAGTGCTGCCGGACGTGAGCCGGCTGGACAAACAGTTGAAATACGCCAACGACAAGGGCATCCCGCATGTCTGGATCGTGCGTGACGGTCAACACCAGCTCAAGGACATGACCACGGGCGCCCAGGCGGACATCTCGGTTGAAGGTTTTGCGGCCGCGCGTGCAGAATAGCGCGGAAATTGCACACATATGGCAGGCGGTGCGGACCCCGCCAGCCAGCCGTCTCCGGTCAACCCTATGACATCGCTAAACTTTCCCTAGATTTCCCAATAATTTCCGACCGCCGGAATTAAACCAGAAGCCTATGGACAAGCCGCGCAGCATTCGCTAAGTCCGAGCCACTGCGGCGACTGTAGCTCAGCGGTAGAGCTCTCGGTTGTGGTCCGAGTGGTCGCGGGTTCGAGCCCCGTCAGTCGCCCCATTATTCCCTACAAAAATCCGGACTCCGTGTTTGGTGTGCTCTGCAAATAGGGCGGGCGTTGCTATGCGCTGATTCTCTCCAGCCCATCATGCCGCCGGAAATGGCATCCTTTCCGGAAATCCGGCCACGCATCGCAAGAAGTCTTGTCCAAAAAGCTGCTTTCCACGTTCTAACGCTGCACCATTATTCAGCCGCCACGCTTTTTTTGCGTCACTAGGTCAAAAATTTCACCGTTGCCCTGAGAGCTTGAAGTGACCGCACATCCGGTACGGAAATTTCAGCACTCCCAACCAGCCAATCTTTTGGCTAATATTATCAGTTGATTAAAATTTCGCTACACGGAAACACCAGCGCCCGTCCCGCAAGAATGGAAAGCGGGTCATCAAGCGACATCCTATTTTAGATATGTTGTTGTCCCGTAAAGACCGCAATGGTTGTCATCAAGTCATCGTGAAAATGCTGATGACTGGCAAAACCTAGGAACACTAATCGCGCCAACGGGTTAATACGGGACATTTGAGAGTTGTCGTTGACCCAAGTTGATATGAACAGTCCTGAACTGCCCGGCAGTCACGGACACTGAAAAGCACTTCCCAAGATGGAGCCTCCGCCATGAAACAATCGCACTCGGGCTATTGGGTCGGTTCAAGATTTGTCCCGGCCGCAACAGTGGAACCACATACATCCAGCACACCCGGCGGCGCGTATGGTCGGCATGGCAAACGTGCGTTTGACGTGACGCTTGCGCTGTTTCTGCTTCCGGTGATCGCTCCGGTTCTGCTTGCGCTGTGGCTCGCCGTGCGCCGCGATGGCGGGCCGGGTTTCTTCGGGCATCTGAGGGTGGGCCGCAACGGAAAGGTGTTCGCCTGCTGGAAGGTCCGCTCGATGGTGATGGATGCGGAACGCGAGCTGCGCACATATCTGGCCGCGAACCCGCAGGCCGCGCAGGAATGGCAGCGCGATCACAAACTGACGGACGATCCGCGCATCACCCGCCTTGGCGACTTCATCCGCAAGACCAGCCTGGATGAGCTACCGCAGATATGGAACGTGCTGAAAGGCGACATGAGCTTTGTGGGACCTCGTCCTGTCGTGCGCGAAGAGGTCAAACGCTACGGTGCCTACCGCCGCCATTACCTGTCCCTTGCCCCGGGAATCACCGGGTTGTGGCAGGTGTCGGGCCGCAATGACATCAGCTATGAAGAGCGTATTCGGATGGATGTGGAATACGTCGATACCCTGTCGCTCCGCACCGATGCGAAGATACTGGTGGCCACCCTCGGCGCCGTCCTCGACAGAACCGGCCGCTGACACGGCCACCGTCACAGAAAGGTGACCATCCCTTCGTTGATGAAAGCCGCGGTCAGGGTTCCGGTCGCATAGGCCCCGGTGTCCACGGAAATGCGGCCGTGTTCGGCGCGGGGCTGATCGATGATCGTATGCCCATGCGCGACCCAGATACCATCCGTCCGCAACGTCTTCCCGAACTCGGGATGCCCCCAGAGCAGGACACTTTCGCTCTGATCCTCCAGCGCAAGTGCCGGATCCACGGCGGCATGCACGACAGCAAGATTGCCGCTTTGCCACGTCAGGGGCAGGGTGCGAAGCCAGGGTTCGGTTTCCCCCAGCTCCTCGCGGAACCAGTCGCGCACCGCGATCCAATCCGCACCTTCGGCGGTGGCGGCAGCCGGTCCCACCCTATAGCTTGCCAGTGTCTGCAACCCGCCATGGCGCATCCAGCGCGCGCCATGCGCGACCGGTTCGTCGAGAAAATCGAGCAACATGCGTTCATGGTTGCCCATCAGGCAGATAGCCTGTCCGGTCCGTTCCTGCTGAAGCGACCAAAGCGTTTCCAGCACTTCGCGGCTCTGGTCGCCGCGGTCGACAAAGTCACCGACAAAGACAAGGCAGGCTTGCGGGGGCACGGTCGCGGCCAGGCGTTCCAGAAGGCGCGCCAAAAGATCGGCCCGACCGTGAATATCCCCTATGACGCAGACCGGCACAGACGGCGCCAAAGGCGCATCGAATGTGGGTTTGGGGGTACGTTTCCATCTAAAAATTCGCATGTGCATCAATTAGGCTTTTTATTCCCGCGCTCCAAGACCTCAATATTTGCATCGGGTACAGGAATGGTCGACCGGGGCGGTCACCGTTCAGAGGCGCAGGAAAATTACGCGGGCACACAGAGCGCGAAAAGGGCTTTATGAAGACGGATCACTCCATGCGGCTTGCCGGTTGCGCAATCCTGGCTACGGTTTTGATGGCCCAGCCGACCCTCGCCCAGGACCGGGCGTGGACCCGTCCGACGCTGAATTCGCTTGGGGTGCCGGGCATGATCGACATGCCGACCGCACACGCCATGCCGGATGCAGACCTGTCCTTCACCCTCGGGACCTTCGATGGCACGGCGCGCAGCGCCGCACATTTCCAGATCACGCCCCGCCTGTCAGGGGTGTTCCGGTATGTCTACATCCGCGACTTCGACAACACAGACGGCTTTTATGACCGGAGCTTTGACGTCCGCTATCTGCTGAGCCCCGAAACCGACTCCTTGCCGGCCATCTCTGTCGGGTTGCAGGATTTCGGCGGCACCGGCATCTTTGGCGGTGAATACCTTGTCGCGACCAAGACGTTCGGCCGCCTGCGCGCCACCGGCGGCATCGGCTGGGGCCGCTTTGCCGGCAAAAACGGCTTTGACAATCCGCTCGGCCTGCTCGCCGTACGGTTCAAGACACGTACGGCGTCAGTAACCGGCATTTCCCAGACCGGCAGGCTGGACGCCGGGCAATGGTTCCGTGGCGATGCGGCACTTTTCGGCGGTCTGCAATACCAGTTGGGTGACCGGCTGGTGCTCTCTGCCGAATACTCCTCGGACGCCTACAGGCCCGAAACCTCGCGTGGGCTGATCGACCAGAATTCGCCGGTGAACATCGGCGCAAGCTACCGGTTCCGCAACGGGCTCGATCTCAGCGCGGCCTGGCTTTACGGGACCAAGGCAGAGGTCCGTCTGACCTACACGATCAACCCCAAGGCGCCGACGAACCGCCCCGGCGGACTGGAATCGGCGCCGCTGCCCGTTGCGCCGCGCCCGCCAGGATCAGCCGCGGATCTTGGCTGGACGCAGCAGGCGGATGGCGCCGAAATCCTGCGCAACAATGTCGCCCAGACCTTTGCCGAAAGCGGTCTGCGGCTTGACGCGATGAAGGTCGCACCGCGCACCGTCACGCTGCGTTTGCGCAACACGCAATACACCAATACCGCTCAGGCCATCGGTCGCGCGACACGTATCCTTACCAACCTGATGCCCGCCTCGGTCGAAACCTTCGTGCTGATCCCCGTAACCGCCGAAGGCACCCCGGCGTCGCGGATCACCCTGCGCCGCAGAGACATCGAAGAGCTGGCCCATGCCCCGGACGGCGCCTGGCAAAGCCTTGCCCGGGCCGACATCGCCGACGCCTATCCGGTCAACGCCGCCCCCCTGTCGCCCGACGCCTTCCCCGATTTCAGATGGAACATCGGCCCCTATCTGGCGGCGTCCTATTTCGACCCGCGCCAGCCGGTCCGGCTCGATCTCGGGGTCGAGGTGGGGGCGCGGTTCGAACCAAACCCCGGACTGGTCTTCCAAGGCCGCGTCCGACACCGCCTCGCCGGCAACCGCGACGAACTCGGCCCATCGAACTCGGTGATCCCGCGCGTCCGCACGAACGCTGATATCTATGTCCGCGAAGGCCAGACTGCCCTCACCGACCTTACCGCCGCAAAATACTTCCGCCCCGGTCAGGATCTTTATGGCCGATTAACGCTTGGCTATCTGGAATCCATGTACGGCGGGGTCTCGGGCGAAGTGTTGTGGAAACCCGTGACCAGCCGCCTCGCCTTCGGGGTCGAAGCGAATTATGTCCGCCAGCGTGACTTCGAACAGGGCTTCGGATTTCAGGATTATGAGGTACTGACAGGCCACCTGTCTTCCTATTTCGATGCCGACAACGGGTTCACCTATCAGGTCGATGCCGGCCGCTATCTGGCCGGTGACTGGGGTGCCACACTCAGCATCAACCGCGAATTCGACAACGGCATCCGGATCGGCGCCTTTGCCACCCTGACCGACGTGTCCTTTGACGACTTTGGCGAAGGCTCCTTTGACAAGGGCATCCGGTTCGAGGTGCCACTGTCCGTCCTGACCGGCAGTCCGATCACACGCAAGATCGCCCGGACCATCCGACCGGTGCAGCGCGATGGCGGCGCGCGGCTCGAAGTGCAGGGGCGGCTTTACGAAGGTGTGCGCGAACTACACCAACCCGAACTGCAATCGGAATGGGGCAGGTTCTGGAGATGACAAGATCCCTCTTTCCCTTGCTTTGCGTCCTCCTCTTGTCAGCCTGCGGCAGCGACTCCGAGGGACGGACATATGCGACCGTTCGGCAGGCGGTCGGCGCCTTGTTTGCGGGACAGGAACGGCCGGATCTGCGCCAGACGCTGACACCCGCATTCATTGCCGGCTTCGGCCAGCCACTGCTCTTCGTCGAACTTCCGGACCGTGACGTGCAGGCCGGGGCGCTTCTGGCGCAGCAGAACGGGCCACGCCAGATCTGGGCCACACAGGACGGCATCACCTTGACCCTGCTTGGCGGATTCCTGACCGAAACGCGCGGCCTGGGGGGCGATCTCATGTCCACCGACCTTGGCGACATCGCCCCGGACTTCGGCGGTCAGACCGATTCGTCCGTGCGCATCCACCGATATCTGACCGGCGACGACAGGCTGGTTGCAATGGCCTTTGTGTGCAACTACGCGCGGGTGCCGGGCGTTTCCGCGACGACCGTGGCAGGACAGTTCGACACGCTGCGAGTGAGCGAAACATGCAGCGGCCCGGAAATCGGGTTTGAGAATCTTTACTGGATCAATGGCGCCGGTGTTACGGTCAAATCAGTGCAGTGGATCGGTCCAAACGTCGGTTATGCGCACATCGAGCTTGCGCGTGGTCAATAAAACGGCGGAACAGCGGCAAAGCTTACTATATTGTTCCCATTCGGACGTAAACATTTGAACGCCACCCCAGGTTGCGATACCCAAGGTTGAGTACGTCTTATCAGGAGATATGACATGAACAACACAGCAATGACCCTTTTCACATGCAGTGCGCTCCTTCTTGGAACAACTGCCGGTGCTGACCAGATCAAGCCGATCCAGACATCAAACGGCACGGTTTCCACGCAGGGCCAGGGCAGTCTTGTAACCACATCCCTCGGAGGTCTGGGCCCTGTCGGTGGTGCGGCCAGAGCAAAAAATGCTGCGGGCCTGATCGCCGGTATCGCGGCAAGCGGTGGCGGCGGCAGCAGCGGCACCACAACCGCCACGTCGACCACCACCACCAACTGATCGCAACGGGCATAAGACGATTCAAAGCGGACCCTGCAACGGGTTCGCTTTTTTTCTGGCAAATTGTCCGCCATCTCGCCGACTTGCCATGACAACCAAGCCACAGGCGATCCAAGGACCGAAGACAAATGTTCAGATCCATCTTGATCACGCTGGTTTTAACAGGACTTTCGGCATGTGGGGTGGCCTACAACTCTCCGTCCGTGAATTCATTCGCCAGTTCCGATGCCAAGGTCCGTGTGCTGCCGATCACGCCGGAATCCGTGCTGGTTGCCAACCGGTCAACCTACAGCCCCCGGAACCTTCCGGCCGCGTTCTTCCAGACCGCCGGAACAGGCCGCGGGATGCGGGGTGGAGCGGCTGTGCCGGACTCGGTTCTGGAACAGCGGCTCAGGCCGGTTTCGATGGAAACACGTCTGCCGCCACCGACCGTGCCGCAGACCTACAGGATCGGCGTGGGCGATGTCGTGCTGCTGGCGACGCCGCAGACCGGATCGACCGTTGAACAACTGAGCGGGTTGCTGGCCGCATCGAATTCCCGCCGAGGCTATACCGTACAGGATGACGGGACGATCTCCATTCCCAATGTCGGGCGGGTCGTCGTGGCGGGTCTGACGCTCGAGGCGGCAGAGGCCGAGCTGTTTCAGCGGCTGGTCGAAAACCAGATCGAACCGACCTTCAGCCTTGAAATAGCCGAATTCAACTCCAAAAAGGTGTCGATTGGCGGCGCTGTGTCGAATCCGACCGTCGCGCCGATTTCGCTCACGCCGCTTTATCTGGACGAGGCTCTGGCCGCGGCCGGCGGTATCACCGTGACCGATCAGGACTATGCGTCCGTCCGGATCTACCGCAACGGAACACTCTACCAGATCCCTCTGAACGAACTTTACTCGCAGCGCGGGCTCGAACGGATCGCACTGATCGACGGCGACAGCGTGTTTGTCGACACGGCCTACGAACTCGACCTTGCCCAGGCCTTTTTCGCCGAACAGATCCAGATCGCGCAGTTCCGCCAGCAATCGCGCAGCTCCGCACTCAATGAACTGAACGCCGAGGTGGCGCTGCGCCGCGGTGCCCTGTCCGAGGAACGCGAGAATTTCATGACCCGACTCGATCTCGATTCGGTTGATCGCGATCATGTCTATCTCGCCGGCGAAGTCGGCAACCAAAGCCGCTATCCCCTGCCCTTCGGCGAGACCGCGAGCCTTGCGGATGCGCTCTATGCCCAAGGTGGCGTGCCGACAATCACCGGCAACGTGCGCAAGATCTACGTGCTGCGCGGATCACCCGACCCGCGGGAATTCTCGGCGCTGACCGCCTGGCAGCTGGACGGCGGAAATGCTGCAAACCTGCTGCTGGCCACGCGGTTCGAACTGCGCCCGAACGATGTGATCTTCGTTGCGGAACAGCCGATAACCCGATGGAATCGAGTGATCAACCAGATCACCCCGACCATCATCAACACGACTGTCGCCGCCGCGCGCAACTGATCCGTTGCGGCTTTATGACCGCGGTCATAAACCTTGCCCGACCGCAGTCAGGTGTTCCACGGCGCCACCTGCGGCCGCGGCATCCTCTGGGTCGTGGGTGACCATCAGCACCGGCAGCGCCATCTTGCGGGCGCGGTCGAACACCAACGTCCGGATCTGGCGTCGCAGTGACACGTCAAGCCCCGAAAACGCCTCGTCCAGCAGCAGCGCCCGGGGTTCGGACAACAGCATCCGCATCAGCGCGACCCGCGCCTTCTGTCCTCCGGACAGGGTAGCTGGATCGCGGTCGCCGTACCCCTCAAGCTCGATGTCCGCCAGGGCCATGGCGATCCGGTCGCGCCGAAAGGCCACGCTGCCCCCAGCGCGCAGGCCAAAGGCCAGATTGGCGCCGACGGACAGGTGCGGGAACAGCAGGTCGTCCTGAAACAGGATGCCAATTCGCCGCCGTGCAGGCGGCAATGCGGTGATGTCGGTGCTGCCGAGGCAGACCATGCCGGACGCCTCGAACTCTGGCGCAAGGGTGCCCGCCACATAGGACAGCAGCGTGGATTTCCCGACACCGGACGGCCCCATCACGGTCAGCACCGCACCCGGGGCAATGGAATGGTCAATCCTCAGCAGCGGCGCGCCGCCTCTGGTGATCCGGATGTCGTGCAGGATCAGTGCCTCAGCCATGCAGCCCCCGTCGGTTGCGATAGACCAGCGCCGGCAGGGCCAGCGCCAGGATGAACGGCCCCAGCACCGCCAGGGTCTGCGCCACGCCATAAACCCCGATCGCCCGCCGGTCCCCGCCCGAGGCCAGCGCCACCGCTTCGGTCGTCAGCGTCGGCACGCGGCCCCCGCCCACCAGCAGCGTCGGCAGATACTGCCCGACCGACACGGCAAAGGCGACGGCGGCCGTGGTCAGGATCGGACGCAGCAGCATCGGCAGACGCACCCGCCAAAGCACCCCCCAGGGCGAAGTGCCCAGCGCCGCCGCCACCGTGCCGTTGCGCCGGTCCCAGGCCCTCCAGGGGTCGCCCAGCGACAGGAACACATAAGGCAGCACGAACACCAGATGCGCCAGCACCACCGCCCATATCGCGCGGTCCGCCCCAAGGCTCAGCAGCAGCGTCTGCAATCCGGGCAGGAACGCCGTCTGCGGCACCAGCAGCGGCAGATAGATCAGCCACAGACCGCGCCGGTTCAGGCTGCGCCCGCTGCGGTATTCCGATTCAAGACACCCGAGAACGAGGATCAGCGCCAGCGCCGTGGCAAACCCGGCGATCAGTGCCGTGGTGACACTGGCCGACAGGATGCCCGGCAGGTGACGCGACCAGCTGCGCATGTCAAAGGTCTGCGGCAGGGCGTCGGGAAAGGCCCAGAAGCCGGCAAAAGACCAGACCGCAAGCCCCGCAAGTCCCGCAAGCACGGCAAAGGCCGCAAGCAGGCCCAGACCCAGACCAGCCGGGCGCAGCACCGGGTCAAGCGCATGGCCCCGGCTGCCCCGTTCGATCCAGACGATGCCAAGGCGCGCCACCGCTGCCTCGCTCCCCCGCCACAGCACCAGCGCGGCCAGCACCAGCGCCCCCTGCAACAGCGCGGCCGCAGCGGCGGTCAGTCGCCGGGTCAGGTCCGGATCGCCCATCCAGTGGACGATCTGCACAGACAGCGGCGCCGGGGTCGATGGCCCCAGGATCATCGCCACATCGACCACCGACATGGAATAGGCCAGCACCACATAGACTGGCAGGCGGATCTGCGCATAGACCGCCGGAAACACCGTCTTGAGCCATCCGGAAATGCGCCCGTACCCAAGTGCCTGAGCCACGCGCATCCGCCGACGCGCATCCGTCTGCCCCAATGCCGCCAGCGCCATGAGCAGCAGGAAAGGCACCTCTTTCGCCACAAGGCCGGCGGTCAGCGTCAGCCCCCAGGGGTCCTGCACGATCAGCAGGTCCGGCGGCCTGTCCCAGCCGGTCAGCGGCGACGCCAGCCGCGACAGCCACCCCGATGGCGCAATCAGAAAGGCAAAGCCAAAGGCGGTCGCCGCATGTGGTACCGACAAAAGAGGCGACAACAGACGTTCCAGCAGCCGGAACGCCCCGGTGCCGTACCAGCCCGCCAGGATCAGCACGACGATGCCCAGCGACAGCGCCGTAGCGAGCAGCCCCGTGGTCACCGACAGGCGCGTTGCGGCAGACAGGCCCGGCCAGTCCAGCAGCGTGCGCAACGGATCCAGCGACAGGGCCGAAAACTGCGCCGCCGGAAGGTATCCAAAGGCCGGCAGCACGGTCCACGCCAGCCCCGCACACACCGGCCCAAGCATCGCAAGAAGCGTCAGCGCCGGCACAAGGCCCAGCGCCGACGGTGTCGAAAGGCGGCTGGCCCGCGTCACCCGCAAGCTGGCGATGCGTCGGGCCAGCGGGCGCATCGCGTTACTGACCGGCGCCGTAGCGGCGGACCCAGTCTTCGGTGATGCGGGTCATCCAGCTGCCGTGCGGTTCGGGAAGGGCGGTGCCCAGTTCCTCGGGACCGAGTGTGGCAATGCCCAGATCCAGCGCCTCGAACGCGGCACGATCCGCCGTCGGCAGCTTGTCCAGATCCAGCACGGTGCCATAACCCAGGATCGCCGGATCCTGCGCGCGCACCTGCGCCTCGGGCGACAGCAGTGTGTCGGCGACAACCATCGCGGCCGCCTTGGACCCTGAATTGTAGGGAATCGCCACAAAGGACGCATTGCCGATTGTGCCGTTTTCCAGAACAAAGGTGCGCACCGTGTCCGGCAGCTGTAAATTTGCAATGGCGGTCGATGCCTCGCCCGGGCTGAGGGAAATGGCCAGGTCGATTTCATTGTCCGTGATCAGCTGGAACTGCGCAGGCCCGGACGCCGGGTAGGCCGCCCCCGACCGCCACAGAACCGGCGTCAACGCGTCAAGATAGTCCCACAGCGGCTCCGTCACGTCGGCATATTCCGCCTCGACCACGGGTTTGCCCAGCACCGCGCCATCCTTTACCAGCTCGATCAGCATCTGCTTCACAAAGGTCGAGCCCAGGAAATCCGGCGGCTGCGGATAGGTGAACCGCCCCGGATTGGCCTGCGCCCAGTCCAGGATCGCCTGCGCCGAAGGCTGCGGTTCCATATCCGCCGTGTCGTACATGAACACCACCTGTGCCAGCGCCCAGGGCGATTCATACCCGTCGGTCGGGACGGTGAAATCCGTCTGCAACACCTCGTTTGCGGTGTCCACATACTGCCAGTTCGGCAGGTGTTCGGCGAAGGGGCCGAACAGCAGGTCGGCCTGTTTCAGCGCAGCAAAGTTTTCGCCGTTGATCCAGATCAGATCGACCGCGCCATCATCGTCCTGTCCGGCCTGCCGTTCGTTGAGCACACGGGTCACGGCATCTGCGGTATCGGCAAGTTTCACATGTTCAAGCGTGACGCCCTGCGCCGCGACCTGTTCACCGATCCAGGCGATGAAGTCGTTTGTGGCGGTGGACCCGCCCCAGGCGTGCCAGTAGACGGTCTGGCCCTGTGCCTGTTCCACAACGGCATTCCAGTCTGCGGGATCGGGGTCGTCGGCAAGGGCAGGAAAGGGCGCGAGCAGGGCGGCAATCAGGAAAGGCGTGATGGCAAGGCGGGTCATATAATCTCCGGTTCAGTGGTTGAATATCTGGCGCGCGGTCAGGATGCGCAAGGTGGCGGTGGCATAACACAGCGCGCCAAAGACCCAGGCCAGCGGTGCAAAGGCCTGCGGCCACAGGCAAAGCAGGACAAAAAGGCCGATCGTCTCGGACCCTTCCAGCAGCCCGTTCGAGAAATAAAGCGACTTGGACCCCTGAGCCGTCGTTTCCATTCCGCGCTTTTCCGCAAGGATGGCGTAGCCCAGAAAGCTGGTGCCGTTGAAGTAGAATGAACCAAGCAAAAAGGCCCCCGCGACGGCATTAGCCGCCGGGTCCAGCAGCACAAAGGCCAGCGGCACGGCGCCGTAGAACAGAAAATCGCAGGCAATGTCGAGGTATCCGCCAAAATCAGTCTTTTCCCCTGCCCGCGCGACGGCGCCGTCCAGCCCGTCTGCAAGCCGCGAGGCCAGAAGCGGCACCAGCGCCGCCAGTGTGAGACCGGCCCAGATCATGCCGGCCGACAGCAACCCAAGGCCCAGCCCCAGCAGAGTGATTTGATTCGCCGTCACTCCGACACGCGCAAGGCGCCGCCCGGCTGCATTCAGCGGCGGGTCGATCAGCTTGCGGGCGGCGGCGTCGAACATGGCGGGCTCCTTCGGAACAAGCGGCATAAAGCCACGCACCGCCACAGCGGGCAATGCCCTTACGTTAAAGTGAGAGCCCGTGTTCGCCTTGTGCTGCCGCTCGGGAAAGGTTTCAAGGGGCGGCATAGGGCTGTATTGCAAAGCGCAGCGGCCGATTGCATTGGCTGGGGAAAACCGTTTCTTTAGCGTCGTGCGCCCGACCTGTCCCGCCCGACCTGCCAGCGCCCCCCGTCCCGATACCCCCGCACACCCCAAGGAGACTTGCCCGATGATGTCCCCAGACCTCTGCCAGATCCAGGCGACGCCACCGGGGCACCGCCGCGCAAAGGCCACGGCATGAGCGACGTGCTGATTCTGGGGGCCGGAATGGCCGGGCTGGGCGCGGCGCTGGCGCTTCAGGCGCGGGGGCGCGACTGCGTGATTCTGGACCGGACCGGGCCGGGTCAGGAAACCAGCCACGGCAACGCCGGCATCCTGCAATCCGAGGCGTCCGAACCCTATGCCCTGCCCCGGTCACCCATCAGCCTTCTGCGGATGGCACTGGGCGAAGGCAATGCGCTGTCGTTCGACCCGCTTGCCCTGCCTGCGCAGGCGGGGGCGTTGCTGCGGTACTGGATGGCATCGCATCCGGCGCGATATGCACGGGCCGCGGCGCTGTATCATCAGCTCATATCCACCGCGCTTGGCGCCCATGCACCGCTGATTGCCGCGGCGGGGGCGGACAACCTGATCCAGCGCGACGGCTACTGGGAAGCCTACCGCAGCGAACGCGCGCTTGACGCCGCCGAAACAACCGCCCGGCGGATGGCGCGGACCTATGGCCATCCCTACACGATCTTCGGCTCCGAATCGCTGCAACGCGCGGAACCTGCGGTGACGGGAAAGCTCGCCGGGGCGGTGTTGTGGTCCGGGCCATGGCGCGCCTCTGATCCGGGTGGGCTGGTGCAGGCCTATGCCAGGCTGTTCGAACAGCGCGGCGGCAGCATCGTGACCGGGGATGCGACGACGCTCGCGCCTCATGGCGCGGGCTGGAAGGCCGGCGGGGTCGAGGCGGAACAGGTCGTGATCGCCCTTGGCCCCTGGTCGCCCGCCCTGCTGCGCCGGTTCGGATACCGAGTCCCGATGGTCGCAAAGCGCGGCTATCACATGCATTTCAAGGGGGCCGCGCGGCTGAACCGCGCATTGGTCGATGCTGAACGCAGCATCGTCCTGTCACCGATGCGTCAGGGCCTGCGCATCGCAACCGGTGCCGAACTTTCCCGCAAGGCAGCGCCGCATCCACGTCAGATGCGGCGGGGCGAAAAGGCTGCGCGCGAACTCATGGATTTTGGCCCCCCGCTGGAAAAGGCCGCCTGGTCCGGCACGCGGCCCTGCCTGCCGGGCATGTTGCCACTGATCCGGCAGGCGCCCCGGCACCGCGGCATGTGGCTGCATTTTGGACATGGGCATCAGGGATTCACCCTTGGTCCCGTCACCGGCGAGCGGCTGGCCCGGGCGATGACAGGCGACATTTCGGCCATCGACGGACTGGATCAGGGGCTGCATTGACATCCAGACCGCCACCGGCCCGGACGGGGCGCATCCCCTCTGGGTTTCCGGGGCGCGGTCGCGTAATCCGTCACACAGATTTTCAACAACAGGAGAGCATGATGACCCAGATCACCCGCCACCACACCGGCCCCCGCATGAGCCAGATTGTCGAACATGGCGGCACCATCTACCTGGCCGGTCAGGTCGGAAAGCCCGGTGACGACGTTGCCACCCAGGCCAAGACCTGTCTGGGCAATATCGACAGCCTTCTGGCCGAGGTCGGATCGGACAAGACCCACCTGCTTCAGGTGACGATCTGGCTGGCCGACATGGCCGATTTTGCCGCGATGAACGCGGTCTGGGATGCCTGGGTCGCGCCCGGCCACACCCCGGCGCGGGCCTGCGGCGAGGCAAAGCTTGCCACGCCGGACCATCTGGTGGAATTCATGGTCACCGCCGCCAAACCCTGATCGGCCCACAGGCGGCCCGGGGCCGTCGCGGTTCGATCCCGATCCAGCCCGACACGGCGGCGTTCAGACGCCGCCGTCGCGTGCCCGTGTCCAGCGATGCAGCCAGACCGGCGCCAAAGGCTGGTTCGCCGCACCGCGCATCACCAGCCGAAGTTCGGCGTTCTCATTGTTGCGCGGACGCAGCCGGAACGCCACGCGGATCCGTTCGGCCCCGTCCAATCCCTCTGCCTCGGGTCCGCTTTGCGGCAGTTCGAGCAGCACAGGATCGGACACCGTTGCGCCGTTGTTGACCTTCAGTTCGGGCCAAGCGTCCTTTGGCAGGTTTTCGAAATCCACCACGAACTGCAACACCTCGCGGTCAATCGGGTCTATGCCGCTGCGCGTCTGAAGGATACGTGCACCCGCATCCGGTGCCGGGGCAAGGGTCCAGACGATATCGTAGTCAAACCGATGTTCCGAGCCTTCTTCCAGCGCTTCCGCCGGTGTCCAGAACGCCACGATGTTGTCCATGAATTCGTCATCCGTCGGAATTTCGATCAGCTTCACGGCGCCTTTGCCCCAGTCGCCGTTCGGCTCGATCCGGGCCGAGGGACGGCGACCGTAATGCGCTTCTGTATCCTGAAATGCCGAAAAGTGGCGGTCGGATTGGTAAAGGCCGAAATTGCGCGGATTTTCGTCGGTAAAGGATGAACTCTGCACCTTTGCCGGGTTCGTGATGCCGCGCCAAAGCGTCTCTTCGGCACCGTTCTGGATGACCAGCACGTCGCTGTCATGCACCGCCGGGCGGAAATCATCACCGACCGCGGACCGCAACGGCCCCTTGAAATACATCGAGGTGAGCGGCGCAATGCCCACATTTTCAATGCGTTCACGTGGAAAGATCGTGACCGAGATGTTCTGCCGGGTCTCTTCGCCGGGCGTGACCGTCATGTCGATATGCGCCGACAGCGACGGGCTGTCGACCAGCCCTTCGATCCGTTCGGTGACCCCCATGGGCGGATACAGGCGCAGGTGGACGATTTCGGGGAATTCTTCGGGACCATCGGTGCCGGTGCCCAGCGCCACGGTGCGTGCCGAAAGGCCATAGACCATGTTCTGCCCGATGGCGCGGAAATAACTGGCGCCCTGGATGATCAGAAACTCGTTCATCTCGTCCGGATCGTTCAACGGCGTGCGCAGGCGCAGGCCAGAGAACCCTGCACCGGGGGCTTCGGCAGGAATATCATCGAAGAACCGCAAGTCGAAGGAAAACAGGTCGGGCGAGAATTCAAACGGCACGATACCGGATTCGGTGACCCGGTCGATGGTCACGGGGGTGGAAAAGAACAGGCCCGGCGGCAGAAGATCGACGGCGTATCTGTCGCCAAGCTCGAGCATGGCGGCGCGACCGGGCAGCGGAACGATGCCACGGTACGCATCGTAATCCAAATCCCCAAAGGGCTTCGGCAGTTTGGTGCCGGGCGATTTATAGGGCTCCTGTGCCAGGGCGCGGGCCCGGTCCAGCAAAGAGTCGCCCTGACCGGGCGTCGCCTGCGCGTGACTGCCGCCTGCGCCCATGAGGGTCGCCGCGGCGGTCGCCGTGTAAAGAAAGCTTCTTCTGTGCATCATGTTTCCGTGCCGTCCGTGAATAATCGCGCTGTCAGCGGTCAAGATAAGGTACAAGGACCGGCGCCGCCAGTAGGGGCAGTGCCACCGGCAGCATGAAGAGCAGCGCCTCGGGATTGAGCACCGCAACAAATGCGACAAGCGCAGCCCCGGCGACCGCCTCGAACGCGCCCACCGGCAGGGCCGGACCCCGCCGTGTCGGGCCCTTCCAGCCGCAATCGTGGCCGGTCACCACCGATCCGACGGCCAGCACATGGCGGATCATCACGATCGGCGCAAGGATCGAGGACAGCGCCAGTTCGGCGGCGCCGGCGCGCAGCATGATCCGGCGGGCGCGCGGGCTTTGCGTGCTGCGCAGGGACCGGGTCAACCCGCAAAGCTTGGGCGCAAGCAGCAGGACCGCAACCGCAAGCAGCGGCCAGATCGTCGCGGCAGGCACCATCCCGGCGGCCAGCATCACCACCAGCGCCAGCCAGATCGGTCCGGCGACATAGCCCATGATGCCAACGGCCATGTGCAGACGGCTGATCGGGTGCAGCCCTTTGGCACCGATCAGGCGCGTGTGCTGAAGATTGCCCTGACACCAGCGGCGGTCGCGCTTGTGAAATTCGGCCAGGGTCTGCGGGCCATCTTCGGCGCTGGCACGAGTGTCGGCGTCAATCTCGATCTTCCAGCCCGCGCGGCGCATCAAAGCCGCCTCGATGAAATCATGGCTGAGGATATCGCCGCCGAAAGGCGCCTGCCCGCTTAGTTTGGGCAGTTCGCCCGCCTCGCGGAAGGCCCTGACGCGAATCAGCGCATTGTGCCCCCAATAGTTCCCGGCATCCCCGGTCCAGAGAGCGAACCCGGTCAGAAAGGTCGGACCCATCATCCGCGCGGACAAACGCTGAAGCCGGCCAAAGCGGGATTGGGCCGGGATCAGGCGCATCCCGGCCTGCAACAGACCGGTCTGTGGCGACCGTTCCATCCGCGCGACCATGTTGGCGATGCGCGCCGCGCCCATGCGGCTGTCGGCGTCCAGCGTCATCATGTAGTCGAACCTGTCGCCGTGGCTTTGCAGCCAGTCGGCGATGTTGCCGGGCTTGCGCCCTGTGTTCACGTCGCGCCGACGATAGACGATGCGGCCAGAGTCGATCAGCGGTGCAAGCGTCTGTTCCTCTGTGGCGATCCCTGCGGCATCGCGCGTGTCGGACAGCACGAACAGGGTTGTGGTATGGCGGATGCCCTGCCGTTCCAGATCCGTTGCAAGTTCACCCAGCATCCGGGCCGGACCGGCGGGATCCTCGCCGCACAGGGTCAACAGGACGGCGGTGCGCCCTGTCGGGGTCCATCCGGGCTGCAGGCGGAACGGCACGTGCCGCGGTGCCATCAGACCGATCAGGGCGGTCGTGGCGCCCAGCGCCAGGGCTGCCGTGGTCAGCGTCATCAGGACCAGCGCGACACTGCCGGCCATCGTCCATTCGTCGATCGCCGCCACAAAGCCAGTGACGACCAGAGCGGTCAGCGTGAGGGTAAGCGCCGCCTGAAGCCAGGCAAGCGACCGGAACCGAGCCGCTTGTGGCAACAGGACAGAGGCCGGAACAGTGCGCGCCGGAATGCGGCGCAGGGGGGGCGGTTGCTGCGGCGCGCGCGCAGGGGCGACAACTGACCGGCCTTGGGGGACGTGCATGGACATGAATAACCTTCGTGCGTTCGGTGTGGGGTACGTTGCTCCGCCAACGGCGCACATGCGGTTTTGTTGCGCTGCAGCAAGCCTGGCACATAAAAAATCGTGATCGCCGCCGATGGAACTGATTCGCTTAGGCGAAAATTCGCCAGTGACCGGAAACTGTGCAAAGTTTCGTCGCAAACTGAAGGAACCGTTTGACAGTTTGCTGCGCGTGCACACGCGAAAGGCTTGCGACCGGTTCCGCGCTGTGGTTTCCCGGCGTCAACTGGAACGGACAGGCAAACAGATGATGAGACAAGAAGGAACGGCCGCCAACCCGCGCCGCTGCACCTTCTTCCGGAGACCAGAATGAACATCGGGACCCGGCGCCCCGGTGGACGGTTGATCCGCGCCCTTCAGGTGATGGTCAGCCTTGCGCTGCTTGCCGTTCTCTGGCGCGCCGTGGGGGGTCAGGATGCGCTGCGCAGTCTGGCCGCCGCCGATCCGCGCTGGCTTGCGCTGGCGTTTGTCGCGCTCAGCCTTCAGACGCTGCTGTCGGCGGTGCGCTGGCGGGTCACGGCGCAGCGGTTGGGCCAGCGGTTCACCCTGTGCCGGGCGGTCAGCGAATATTACTTGTCCCAGATCGTGAACCAGTCGCTGCCCGGCGGCATGGTGGGGGATGTCGGGCGCGCGGTGCGGGCGCGCCATCAGGCCGGGCTGATGCGCGCCACGCAGGGTGTGATTTTCGAACGGCTGTCGGGGCAGGTGGTGATCTTCCTGATCATGGCGACGACCTTTGCCGTGACCTATGGTATGCAGGGCGGTCTTTACTGGCCGCTCTGGGTTCGGTCCATCATCGTGCCGTTCATCCTGATCGGTCTGGCGGCGCCGGTGGTGTTCTGGCTGGGCGGGCTGCTGCCGGGGCCGCAGCGCCGCGCGCTGGACAGTTTGTGGAGCGCGCTGCACCGGTCGCTGCTGGCGCGCGACGTGCTGCCGTTCCAGATTGTGCTGGGGCTGGCGACAGCGACCTGCACCCTGTCGGCCTTTGCCTTCTGCGCAAGGGCCACGGGAACCGACCTGTCCCTGGCCGAAGTGCTGGGCATCGTGCCGCTGATCCTGTTCACCATGCTGATCCCGATTTCCGTCTCGGGATGGGGCCTGCGCGAAGGCGCGGCGGCGGCATTGTTTCCCGTTGCGGGGGCGGCGGCCTCGGCCGGGCTGGCGGCCAGCATCGCCTATGGCCTGATCTTTGTCACCGTCCTTCTGCCCGGCCTTCTGCCGCTGGTGAAGAACCGCCGGAGCCGCGCGCACTGACACCGGTGTGGGTGCCGTTTCGCCGCGCAAAAGGGGCCACGCGGGGTGCCAATCTTCACGATGTCCATTCCGACCTCCAAAATACCGCAAATGAACCAACCGCCCGTCGCCAAATGCCCCAAACATCCCACCAAAGACCCTGATTCCCACCTTGCCAATGCAGGACTCCTCGCCATGCTCAGAGACGCCGACGTTCTCTCTCTTCTCCTGTCCCGCCAGCCCGGCTATTCGCTGGAACAGCCGTTCTATCAGGACGCAGGGCTTTACGATGCCGACCTGCGCCACATCTGGTACAAGGACTGGCTGATGACGGCCGTCAGCGCCGAACTGCCCAAGACCGGAAGCTATGTCACCCGCCAGATCGGGGATTATTCAGTGATCGTCGTGCGCGGCGCGGATGGTGTCGTACGCTCTTTCCACAACTCCTGCCGCCACCGGGGCAGCCGGATCTGTTCGGCGGCCAAGGGCAACAGCCCGAAACTGACCTGCCCCTACCACCAGTGGACCTATGAACTGGACGGTCGCCTGCTTTACGCGCGCGAGATGGGCGCGGATTTCAAGGCATCCGAGTTCGGCCTGAAGCCCGTACATTGCGAAGAGGTCGCGGGCCTCATCATGATCTGCCTTGCCGACGAGGCGCCGGATTTCTCGGTCCTGCGCGCGCAGGCGGAAAAATACGTCGGGCCGCATGGTCTGCGGGATTGCAAGGTCGCGTTCGAATCCACCATCGTCGAAAACGGCAACTGGAAACTGGTGATGGAGAACAACCGCGAATGTTACCACTGCGCCGGGTCCCACCCGTCGCTGTGCCGCACCTTCCCCGAAGATCCCAACCTGTTCGGCGGATCGGACGGCAAGGGGTCTGCGGTGCTCGAGGATCATATTGCGAATTGTGAAAAGGCCGGTCTGCCTTCAAAGTTCAGCATCGCCCATGACGAACAGTGGCGATTCATCCGCATCCCGTTTCTGGGCAATGCCAGCAGCTACACGATGGATGGCAAGCCCGCCGTGTCAAAACGCGTCGGTCAGGTGCCCTTTGACGAGGCCGGAAGCTGCCTGCTTTATCATTTCCCCAACAACTGGAACCATTTCCTGTCCGATCAGGGGCTGGTGTTCCGCATGACGCCGATTTCGCCCACCGAAACCGAGGTGACGACGATCTGGCTGGTGAACAAGGATGCGGTCGAGGGCGTGGATTACGACCTGCAACGCCTGACCGAGGTCTGGATCGCCACCAATGGCGAGGACCGCGCCATCGTCGAGGAAAACCAGCGCGGCATCCGGTCACCCGCCTATGTGCCCGGCCCCTATTCCGCGCATCAGGAAAGCGGCGTGATCCAGTTCGTCGACTGGTATGCCCGCACCTTGCAGGGTCGCCTGACCGCGCGCGGCAAGCGCGCGCTGATCGCGGCGGAGTGAACGCATGATCCCGATGCCGAAAGAGGATTCGCCGCTCTGGGCGGATTCCGAGCCGCTGGAATGTGTGCAGACCATCCCCGAGGCGCCGGATGTGGTCAGCTTCGTATTCCGCCCGCCGTCGGGGTCGCGGTTCCTGTACAAGGCGGGGCAATTCGTGACGCTGGACCTGCCGGTGCCCGGGGGGAACATCCAGCGCACCTACACGATCTCGTCCAACCCTGCCGCGACCGCCTATATCACGGTGACGGTGAAGGCACAGAAGGGCAGCGTTGCGACCCGCTGGATGCTGGATCATCTCAAGCCGGGGATGCGGCTGAGGGTCTATGGGCCTGCGGGCCTGTTCCACCTGCCGCCGCAACCGGATGACAAGTACCTGTTCATCTCGGCGGGGTCGGGCGTTACCCCGATGATGTCGATGGCGGCGTTTCTGTGGGAACGCGGCGAAGACCCTGACATCACCTTCATCTCTTGTGCGCGGCGGCCCAGCGAGCTGATTTTCCGGCGCAGGCTGGAACACATGGCAAGCCGGGTCCAGGGGATCAAGCTGAACTTCGTGGTCAAGGAAGACGACCCCTATGACGTCTGGACCGGCTATCGCGGGCGGTTCAACCAGCTGATGCTGGGCCTGATGGCGCCGGATTACCTTGAGCGCGATGTCTATTGCTGCGGGCCGGAAACCTTCATGGATTCGGTGCGCGACATGCTCAACAGCCTGGGCTACGACATGTCGCGCTACCATCAGGAAAGCTTTGCCGCTCCGGCCGAAACGCGCGCCGAACTGACCGATTTCCACGATGTGGTGCCGCAGGAAAAGGCGGCCGCCGAACTGGTTTTCACCCGCTCCGGCAAGACGGTCAGTTGCCACCAGACGGATACGGTGCTGGCCATCGCCAAGGCATCCGGGCTTAACATCCCATCTGGCTGCACCTTTGGCGTATGCGGCACCTGCAAGGTACGCAAGCTGTCGGGCGAGGCGCATATGGTGCACAACGGCGGGATTTCCGAGGATGACATCGCCGATGGCTACATCCTTGCCTGCTGTTCCAATCCGATCGGACGGCTCGAGGTCGAGGTCTGAGCGCAGCACACAACGCGGGGGCTCCCACCGGCCCCCGTCCCGGCCCCAGTCCCAGTCCCAGTCACGGCGCAGTTCGATCATCGACATGGCGGGACGCGGGGAACTCCTGAATCACAGGAACAGGGCCTGATCCCAGGCGCGACATTGTACGCACCAAAGCGGATTCCGCGCGCTTCGCGGACAATAACTGCATTGCCATTGTGCACCAGGGGACAGTCACTGTGCATCGGCCAGTTGTGACTTGTCTATGCGCGGCTTTGCTGCAATGCAGCGGCAACAGTGGTTTTTGCGGCCGCGAAATCAATATTTCTTCCAGCGCGCCGCAGCCCAAGCGAGGTATTCCGATGATCCCGAACCGTATAACCCAGGCCGTGGCCCCGTCTTTGACCCTTTCTGCGACCCTTTCTGTGGCCCTTTCTGTGGCCTTGTCCGTGGTCGTCATTGCCGGTCTGTCCGGCACCGCCACCGCACAGGGACAGGACAGCCCGCCGACCGCCGTGACCGTGGTCACCGTCCAGCCCGAGGATGTCACCCTGACCTCGACCCTGCCTGGACGGGTTGTCGCCTCGGCCGCCGCCGAGGTCCGCCCCCAGGTGGCTGGAATCATAACCGAACGCCTGTTCACCGAAGGTGGCAGGGTCGAAGTCGGGGACGTCCTGTTCACCATCGACCCTGCAACCTATCAGGCCAACGTCACCCAGGCCGAGGCGCAGGTGACGCTGGCGCAGGCACAGCTTTCTGCGGCGGAAAAGGAACTGACCCGGTTCGAGGAGCTGCGCCAGCGCAACGTCGCCTCGGATCAGTCCTATGATTCGGCGCTTGCGGCACGGGAATCCATGGCGGCCAGCCTTCAGGTCGCGCAGGCCCAGCTTCAGGCGGCGCAGATCGAACTGGACCGCACAAGCATCCGCGCGCGGCTGTCGGGCGAAATCGGGCGGTCACTGACCAGCCAGGGGGCGCTTGTCACGGCCAGCCAGGCCGATCCGCTGGCGGTGATCCGCAACATCGACTCGATCTATGTGGACGTGACACAGTCTGCCGCCGAGGTGCTGCAATGGCGGCGCGGCAATGGCGTCGACGCGCTGGGCGAAATCGACCAGGCGGTCAAGCTGACACTGGCGGACGGCAGCATCTTCGACCAGACCGGCAGCCTGACCGCCGCCGAGCCGGACGTGGACGAACAGACCGGCGTCGTGGTGCTGCGCATGAGCTTTGACAACCCGGAAAAACTTCTGCTTCCGGGCATGTACGTGCAGGTTGAAATGCCCACACGACCCATCCGGGGCGCTTTCCGCGTCCCGCAGGAAGGTGTCAGCCGTGACAGGCGCGGACAGCCGATCGCGATGATCGTCAACGGTGACAACGCGGTCGAACAGGTGTCGCTTACCATCGAGCAGGACATGGGGTCCGACTGGATCGTGACCGAAGGTCTGAACGCCGGCGACAAGGTGATCATCAAGGGTCTGCAAAAGATCCAGCCCGGTGCCACCGTCGCCCCCGAGGAACGCCAGATCGCCAGCGCCGACAAGACCCGCGCCGGAGCCGCCGAAACCGCCACCGAATAACCCCTACACCCGCCGACCCAGACCTGACCCGGAGCACAGAGACCATGGCCCGTTTTTTCATCGACCGCCCGATCTTTGCCTGGGTACTTTCGATCTTCATCATGGGGATCGGTGCGCTGTCGATCCTGACGCTGCCCGTCGCGCAATATCCCCAGATCGCGCCGCCCACAGTGTCGGTCAGCGCAAACTATCCCGGCGCGTCGGCCGAGACGGTGGCGAACACCGTCACGCAGGTGATCGAACAGCAGATGACCGGCCTGGACGGGATGCGCTACATCTCGTCCAGTTCAACCTCGTCCGGGGGCGCGTCGATCACGCTGACCTTCGAGACCGGGACCGACCCCGACATCGCGCAGGTGCAGGTGCAGAACAAGCTGTCACAGGCCACCGCGCTGTTGCCCGAACCGGTCACGCGGCAGGGCGTGACCGTGCAGAAATCGTCGTCCGGGTTCCTGATGGTGATCGGCCTGATATCAGAGGGCGGCACCTATGATGCCACCGACCTGTCGGATTACCTCGTCTCGAACATGGTGAACGAGATCAGCCGCGTCGAAGGCGTCGGCAACGTGCAGGTGTTCGGTGCGCAATACGCCATGCGGATCTGGCTGGACCCGTCCAAACTGGCCGCATTCGAACTCGCGCCGTCGGATGTGATTGCCGCCGTATCGGCAGAGAATGCCCAGATCTCGGCGGGGTCTTTCGGGTCGCGGCCCACGGTCGAGGGTCAGCAGCTTAACGCGACGATCACCGCGCAGTCACTGCTGCGCACCCCCGAGGATTTCCGCCAGATCGTGCTGCGCGCCGAGACGGACGGCGGTCTTGTGCTTCTGAACGACGTGGCCCGGGTCGAGATCGGGGCCGAAAACTATAACACCATCTCGCGCTATAACGGGGCGCCGTCCTCGGGCATGGCGATCAGCCTTGCGCCGGGGGCCAATGCGCTGGACACCGCCGCGGCCGTCGAATCGCGGATCGAGGAATTCGCCCAGCTTTTTCCCGACGACATCGACTATGTCATCCCCTATGACACCACGCCTTTCGTCACCATCTCGATCGAAGAGGTGGTCAAGACCCTGATCGAGGCGATCATCCTGGTCTTTCTCGTGATGTACCTGTTCCTTCAGAATCTTCGCGCGACTTTGATCCCGACCCTTGCGGTGCCGGTGGTCATCCTGGGCACCTTCGGCGTGCTGGCGGCATTCGGATTTTCGATCAACACGCTGACCATGCTGGCGATGGTCCTGTCCATCGGCCTGCTGGTGGACGACGCCATCGTCGTCGTGGAAAACGTCGAACGCATCATGGAACAGGAAGGTCTGAGCCCGCTTGAGGCGACGCGCAAGTCGATGGACCAGATCACCGGCGCGTTGATCGGCATCGCGGTGGTGCTGTCGGTCGTGTTTGTTCCGATGGTGTTCTTTCCCGGCTCGACCGGCGTGATCTATAAACAGTTCGCCGTGACCATCATCAGCGCCATGTCGCTGTCTGTGCTGGTGGCGCTGACGCTGACACCGGCGCTGTGCGCCACGCTGCTGAAAAAGCCGACACATGATCGCAAGCGCGGCCTGTTCGGCCTGTTCAACCGCGGATTCGACAAGACGACCAGCGGTTATGGCCGCACGGTCGGCTATATCGTGCGCCGCCCGTTCCGCATGGTGCTGGTCTATGGCGGCATCATCGCCGCGATGGTGTTCCTGTTCCTGCGCACCCCCGAGGGTTTCCTGCCCGAAGAGGACCAGGGCATCCTGTTCACATTGATCCAGGGGCCCACGGGCGCCACCGCCGAACGCACGCTCGAAGTGGTGAAGCAGGTGGAAAGCTACTATCTCGAACAGGAATCCGAAGTTGTGGACTCTGTCTTTGGCGTAGTCGGCTTCAGCTTTGCCGGACAGGGGCAGAACATGGGCCTGGCCTTTGTCAGGCTCAAGGACTGGGAAGAACGCCCCTCGCCGTCGCAAAGCGTTCAGGCGCTGGCGGGCCGGGCCTTTGGCGCGTTCAGCCAGCTCCGCGACGCCATGGTGTTTCCCATCGTGCCGCCGTCGGTCATTGAACTTGGCAACGTGTCCGGCTTTGACTTCTATCTTCAGGCGCGGGCCGGACAGACGCACGACCAGCTCTTGCAGGCGCGCAACCAGATGCTGGGCCTGCTTGGACAAAGCGAGTTGATCGCATCCGCCCGTCCCTCGGGGCTTGAGGATGCGGCGCAGTTCAATCTGGACATCGACTGGCGCAAGGCCGGGGCGATGGGCGTTTCGGCCACGGATGTCGGCAACCTGCTGTCCGTCGCCTGGGCCGGTCGCTACGTGAACGACTTCATAGACCAGGGCCGGATCAAGCGTGTCTATGTCCAGGGCGAGGCCGATTCGCGCGCCACGCCGTCGGATCTGGACAAATGGCGGGTGCGCAACGCCAGTGGCGGGCTTGTGCCGTTCTCGAACTTTGCGCAAGGCAGCTGGACCTACGGGCCGCAGGGGGTGAACCGCTACAACGGCGTGCCCGCGATGCAGATCCAGGGTTCACCCGTACCCGGGGTGTCCACCGGCGACGCCATCGCCGAGATCGAGGCCTTGGTCGACCAGTTGCCGCCCGGCTATCAGGTGGCCTGGACCGGCCTGTCGCTTGAAGAGCAGCAATCGGGCAACCAGGCGCCGCTGCTTTACGCGCTCAGCCTTGCCGCCGTGTTCCTGGCGCTGGCCGCGCTTTACGAAAGCTGGTCGATCCCGTTCGCCGTCATGCTGGCCATGCCCATCGGGGTTCTGGGCGCGCTGGCGGGGGCCTGGCTGGGCAGTTTCGAGAATGGCGTGTTCTTCCAGGTTGGCCTGCTCGCCGTGATCGGCCTGACGGGCAAGAACGCTATCCTGATCGTCGAATTTGCCCGCGAGCAGCGCGATTCCGGAAAACCGCTGCTGGAGGCGGTGACCGAGGCCGCGAAACAGCGGTTCCGACCGATCCTCATGACCTCGATGGCCTTCTCGCTGGGCGTGCTGCCGCTGGTGCTGTCCAGCGGGGCCGGATCGGGTGGACGACAGGCCATCGGATCGGGTGTGCTGGGTGGAACCATTTCGGCCACCGTCCTTGGCGTGCTGCTGGTGCCGTTCTTCTTCGTTCTGGTGGCGCGCCTTGCCGGACAGGCCCGGGATACGCCCCCCAAGGCAGAGGTCACGCCTGCGGAATAGGCCCCTGTCCGGTCGGCGCACTGGTGCCGACTGGATGGAAAACGTTGCCAAATTCGGACACAGGACGCGAAAATGCCGATCTGCCCTGACCTTTGGGCCCAACTGCTCTAGCTTGTCCTGCATGAAAGATTTTCGAGCAACCATCGACAGCTGGAAAGAAAGCCGTCCGATCCGTGTCGGCCTTCAGGTCACGAACTTCGTGATCTTTGCCGTCCGCCGCTTTTTTGCCGACCGGATGAACAATGCCGCAGCAGCGCTGACCTATACCACCCTGCTGGCGCTTGTGCCGCTGCTGGTGATCGCCTTTGCCATCCTGTCAAGCTTTTCCGCCTTTGACGCGGTCAAGGGGCGGATGCAGGAAATGTTCTTCGACGCCGTAGTGCCAGAAGCCGGAACCGCAGTGTCCGATTATCTGGCGAACTTCACCCAGAACGCCAGCAACCTGACCGCGGTGGGCGTCGTCGCCTTGGCAGTTGCCGCGCTTTTGCTGCTGTCCACGGTTGAGGATACGCTGAACCAGGTCTGGCACGTCGACCGCCCGCGCCCCATGATGAAGCGCCTGCTGATCTTCTGGGCCATCCTCACGATGGGGCCGCTGCTGATCGGGGCCAGCTTTACCCTGACCTCGGATATTATGACCTACGCGACCCATTCGCAACTTGCCATTCTCGGTGTGCAGGCGGAATTGCCGACCCGTGGGGGGTGGTTCCTGAGCGGCCTGATCCGGATTGCGATCAATATCGTCGGTTTCACCGCCCTGTTCGTGCTCGTGCCGGCGCGGCGCGTGCGCATCCGTCACGCGCTGATCGGCGGCATCTTTGCCGCCATATCGTTCCAGATCCTGTCCTGGGGGTTCAATACCTTCTACTCCTCAAGCACCAGCTATGAGACGATTTATGGCGCAGTCGCCGCAGTCCCCGTGTTCCTGATCTGGATCTACACATCCTGGATGGTGATCATCCTCGGTGCGGTCTTTGCCGCGGCCTTTCCCGACTGGTGGCAAACCCGTCATGCCGTCGTCGGGCTGGCCACCTCGCCCTCGGACCGGTTGACCATCGCCGTGGCCCTGCTGTCACGGCTGCACCGCAACGCCCAGAAAGGTGGCACGCTGGATGAAGAGACGCTGGCAGCCGCCGTCCCTCTTGAGGCGCGCGACGACATCCTCGATCTGCTGTGCGAAAAAGGCTACATCGTGGAAACCGAAGAAGGCCGGGTTGCCATCGCACGGGATCTGCACACAACGACGGTCTTCGATCTGGTCCGCGACATGGGCCTGCCGTACAGCGCGCCCCCGCGACCCTCTGCCGAACTGCCCGAACGGATCGCGCGACGGCTTGCCTCCAGGACGGACCCGGTGCACAAGCTGCTGGACCGCCTGCACGGCTCTGAAGAGCAGATTTTGGGTGTTCCGCTCGCCCTTGTACTGGACTCTGCAAACGCCGACGAGGTCACGCCCCAGCCCGGCGTCGCCACCATCACCCCAAGGACCGCGCAGTCCGACCCCGGTCGCGCCTAGCCCGAAATTACTTGTCCGCCAGGTAGCGCACAATAAGAATGAGGGCAAACGTCGCGGACCCCGTCGCACAATACAAAGGCAGGGACCAGAGCAGCGACAGGTCGAATTTGACGATCACGGTTATGGTCAGTACCAGCGCGACCGGAATGGCAGCCAAAGCACAAGACAACGCCCGGTCTGCGACCGCCGGAGCGATACGCCCGACATCCGAAGTCCCTATGACGCGGTGCCGCACAATCGGCAAGCTGTACTGGTTGATCTGACCCACTCCTGAAATGACCGTATTCACGGCGCTGGACCGAGACATTGGTTTACACTCGGTCGAGGCCCAAAGTATGTTCACTCTCTAGCTGTTTTTACAATCTGAAACTACACGTTTCGCGCGAGGTTAGTACCCTGGCTTGTTTACAAGGCTTCTATTCGTATTCTCAGCGGCAAATCCTAAGATTTTATTAACAAATTCAGCCTGGTGGCAGATCTCAATCCTAGATGCGAAAACATCCCGATCTTGACACGAGCCTTTGAGACCTGCGCCGTCCTGCCATATGCGGGCCTGTCTGCCCTGCGCTGCGCTGCGGCAGAATCGCACTCGATCCACAGCAGACCACTCGGACCCAAGCTGACCTACCGGCTCCACTGCCGCCATTGCTGCGCGGTTCCGGAAAAGACGTTTATGTCCACCGGGGTCGAAAAACCCGGGACGATCCCGGTTCCGGTGTATTGCCAAAAGGTCCAAGGCATGCCGGGATAGGTCACCTCTGGCGGGTTCGCGACAGAGCGCAGCCAGAATTCGGTGCCTGGGATCTGCCCGATCCCGGTGTCCGAAAAGAAATCGACAGTGGTATAGATGACCGGGCGCCGCCCATAATGCTGTTCGATCCGGTCCAGAAAGATCTTCGCCTCGGCCAGAACCTTGGCAGCGGGCGGACGCCGCGTGCAGGTCGGGGAAAACGGATTCCATTCCATGTCGAGCACCGGCGGCAGGGCGTTCGGGTCCTTCGGAACGGTCCGGATGAACCAGCGCGCCTGCTCTTCCGCCGGACGGCAAAAGTAGAAATAATGGTAAGCGCCCCGTTTCATACCGACATTGTCCGCCCCGTCCCAATAGGTCCGGAACATGGGATCGACCAGATCGCCACCCTCTGTCGCCTTGATGAAGGCGAAGGAAATGCCTGCGGCCTGTGCCTGCCGCCAGTCCACGTCGCCCTGCCATCGGGACACATCGACGCCATGCACGGGATAATTTGTCGGCATTGCGCCGATGCCCTCATGCGGGTCGCTGTCGCCAAAGCCGGGATGCCCGCCGGACAGGCCGGACGGCAGGGCGCCGACCTTGCGCGATGTGTCGGGCGATTTCGCCCCGCAAGCGGCCAGAAACAACGCCAGAAGAAGCGTCGCGGCACCCCGAAGAGTCGTCGCACTGGGAAAGATCCGTGTCACCTTTGACCGCCACCGCCTGCCTGCTGCCAGAAAACCTGCCCAGAGGATGGCAGCCCGATGAGCCGGGTCAAGCCCGTTTTCCGCGTCTGTCACACCGGAACTCAGCCTTCCCTGGACAACCGTACCAGCGCACCGTCGGCCGCGTCGATCAGGATCATGACGGCGCCGTCCTGCGCGGACACATCGACGTCACGCACCCGTCCCTCGCCTTGAAGATAGCGCGCTTCGCCGCTTACCTGACCGCCATCAATGGTCAGGCGCACCAGCGACTTGTCCGCCAGTCCGCCGATCAGCGCATCGCCCTGCCATTCGGGGAACATCGCGCCGTCGTAAAATACCAGTCCCGATGGCGCAATGACCGGATCCCAGTAATAGATCGGCTGTTCCACATCGTCACGCTTCGTGATCCCCTCGCCCATGATCGCACCGGAATAGTCTACGCCATAGGTGACTTCGGGCCAGCCATAGTTCAGCCCCGGCTGCGGGCGGTTCAGCTCGTCCCCGCCGCGCGGCCCGTGTTCGACCGTCCAGAGCGCGCCATCCGGCCCTAGGGCGGCGGATTGCAGGTTGCGATGGCCATAGGACCAGATTTCGGCCAGTGCGCCAGAGATGTCGGGATTGCCCGCGGCGGGTCCGCCCATCGGCTCGATCCGCAGCACCTTGCCCAGATGCGTGTCCAGATCCTGCGCAAGCTGGCGGGGCTGCGGCGCAGACCTTTCGCCCGTGGTCACGAACAGCTTGCCCTGCCGGTCAAAGACGAGACGCGATCCAAAATGCTTGGTCGACTGCCAGGCCGGCTGCTGCTGAAAAATCACCTGCACATCGGTCATGGCTGAATTGTCTGCCGCCAGTGTGCCGGTGGCAACGGCAGTCGCATTTGCGCCGTCGCCACGGGGCTGCGCAAAGCTCCACCAGACACGGCGGGTCTGGTCAAAGTCACCGGCGACGATCACGTCCAGAAGACCGCCCTGGTCACGGGCATCGACCTCGGGCAGGCCGGACACCGGATCGGACAGGGTGCCGTCCGGCGCGACGATGCGCATGCGTCCGGGGCGTTCGGTGACGATCCAGCTGCCGTCCGGAAGCTGGTCCATGCCCCAGGGGTGTTCCAGTCCTTCGGCGATCACCTCGCGTTGTAGGGTCACCTCGGAGTCAATCACCGGCGCGCGGGTCTGGTTGGCAAAGGCCGGTGTCTGACCTTCGGCATTGGGCGGCGCGTCGTTGAAACTCTGGGCACTGACCGACCCGCAGGCGGCGATCAGCACCACGAGGGTGCAGGGTGAAAAACGGCTAAGTGACATGTCCTGGTCTCCTGTAGAACGGGGCTTGTCCGGCAAAGTTATGCCACAGGTTGCCCCGGGCCAAGGTCCGGCGCGATTCCTCGCGGAAACGTTGGTACGATGTGAACAGGCGTTGCAGCCGTCGCCGGACCCGCTATTCGGGGCCCAAAGCGGCACGGATCACCGGATTCGGATCACCGGGCGGGGCCGTCGCTGCCGTCAGGACTCTGCTGCTCCGGCGAAGTCAGGGTGGACCAGGTGTCGTCTTTCGGCGGTGTCGGGGGCGGCATGTCCTGACCGCGGTGGATCGCCACCTTGGCGATGAAATTCGCCGAAATCGGCGCCGTCACGAACAGGAAGGCCATGATCAGCATTTCCTTCAGCGACCCTTCGCCATAGGCGAAGGCATGAAGAATAGACGCCGCCAGCAAGGCCCCGACCCCAAGCGTTGCCGCCTTTGTCGGCGCATGCAGGCGCTTCATCGGAGTGTCTAGCTTGAGCAGGCCGATCGAACCGACAAGAATGAACACCGACCCGAGGATCAGCGTAGCAGCCATGACGATTTCAACGATTTCGGTGCCGGTCATTCGATGATGTCCCCCCGCAGGATGAAGCGCGCGTAGGCCACCGTCGACACGAACCCCAGCAT
>JAGXGV010000008.1 GCA_024636635.1 Puniceibacterium sp. | reverse complement strand
TCGGCAGGGCCATCAGCGCCAGCACCAGACCCCCCACCAACGGGCTGGCGCGTGGCAGGTGCATCCAGTTGATGAACAGCGTCAGACCCAGCAGGCCGTAGATGATCGACGGCACGCCGGCCAGGTTGGAGACGTTGATTTCGATGAAGTTCGAAAGCCAGCCCTTGCGCGCATATTCCTCAAGGTAGAGCCCGGCCAGAACGCCGATGGGAATGGCCAGAAAGGCCGTCACCAGCATCACCAGAAGCGATCCGACCCAGGCCGACAGGATGCCGGCACGCTCTGGCAGGCGCGACGGAAAGCTTGTCAGAAAGTCGGCGTCGATCCGTGGCAGACCGCGGATGACCAGATCGCCGATCAGGGTCAGCAGCAGCGTCATGGCCACCGCCATCACCACCAGCCCCCCCGCGGCGAACACCAGATCCTTGCGTTTGGCCGCATTGACGGCATCGAACGCTTCCTTGCTGGTCTTGACACCCGAGCCAAGCGCACCTTCGGTTGTAACGGTCATGTCAGTATGCCTCGCGGAATTTCTGGCGGAGGTAGAAGCCGATGATGTTGAAGGTCAGCGTGATGAGGAACAGCAGCAGACCGACCGCAAAGATCGTCTGATAGGCAAGCGATCCGTAGGCCACGTCACCCAGGCTCATCTGCACGATGTAGGCGGTGATCGTCGCCGCCCCTTCGCGTGGATCCCAGGTCAGGTTCGGATTCTGCCCGGCGGCGATGGCAAGAACCATGGTTTCGCCAACGGCACGCGACATCCCCAGGATGAAGGCCGCCGTTATCCCGGAAAACGCGCCCGGAATGACCACCCGAAGCGCGACCTGCCACTTGGCCATGCCCAGCGCATAGGCGCCTTCGCGCAGGCCGTTGGGTACGGCGCGCATCGCATCTTCGGAAACCGAAACGACGTAGGGCAGGATCATGATGCCCAGGATGATGCCGGGTACCAGAAGGTTGATTCCCCTGAGTCCCGGAATGAGGTTCTGAAGAAAAGGTGTCATGACCAGCAGCGCAAAATAGCCGTAGACGACGGTCGGCACCGCCTCGAGCATCTCAAGGGCGGGCTTGATCGTCTCGCGCACGGCGGGCCTTGCATATTCGCTGAGGTAGATCGACATGATCAGGCCAAAGGGAATGGCGATGCACATTGCCAGGCCGGCGGTTTGCAAGGTCGCCGCCAGCAGTGGCAGCACGCCGAATTGCGGATTCGAAAAGACCGGCGTCCACATGGTGCCGAACAGAAAGTCGGTCAGCGGCACTGCCGCAAAGAACGGCAGAGAATCGCGCACAAGAATGACAACGATGGCCGTGGTGACGAACACCGACAGCCCGGCGCAAAGAAACATGATCACACGCATGATGTTGCCTATGATCTTGCGTCGGCCGATGAACCCGCTTTGCAGCAATTCATTGCTTGTCGGAATGGAAGATTTTGCCAAGACAGCCCCCGGAAAAAAAAGTCGTGACGGACCCGGAGGGGCCCGCCACGGGTGTCATGATGATCAGTTAGCAGCCAGCAGATCGTCCGGTGTCACGCCAACCTTGGAACCGCCGTCAAAGAATGAACCGGTCTTGCGAGCGTCGATCTTGGCCTGACCCGCGGTGAAAGCCCGGTCCGGCAGAGCCAGGTACCCGGTCGAGGAGACCAGTTCCGGTGCGGTTTCCGGGTTGAAGAAGAACTTTGCAAATTCCTCTACACCCTCAAGCTCGTCCAGATGCGCGGCGTTCACATACATGAACAGCGGGCGGGTCAGCGGCTGGTAGGAACCGTCCGCCGCGTTCTCAGTGGTCGGTGCGACGCAATCGCCACCTTCGTAAGAGATTTCGACCGCTTTCACGCGCTCGCGGTTTTCTTCGAGATAGGCCAGACCCAGAAAGCCGATGGCGCCTTCGTCGGTGGACACGCCCTGGATGGTTATGTTGTCGTCTTCGGTCGCGGTAAAGTCGCCGCGCGACGCGCCTTCTTCGCCGATGATTGCGAAGGTAAAGTAGTCGTAGGTGCCCGAATCGGTGCCCGCGCCGAACAGGGTCAGATCACGGTCCGGAAACTCGGGGTTCAGCTGGTTCCAGTTGTCGATTTCGCCCTGGGCTTCGGTTTCAAAGGCTGTCTTCAGCTCTTCGGTCGTCATACAGGTCGCCCAGTCGTTGCTGGGGTGCACGATGACGGCGAGCGCGTCCATGGCAACCGGCAGTTCGACGAACTCGATATCGTTGGCCGCACATTCCTCAACTTCCGAGGTCTTGATCGGGCGCGACGCGCCGGAAAAGCTGGTCTCGCTGCGGCAGAACTTCTGGAAACCGCCGCCGGTGCCGGACACGCCGACAACGACCCGGGTGCCGGTGGCGATCTGGAATTCTTCGGCCATGGCTTCGGACACGGGGAACACGGTGGACGATCCGTCAACCTGCACGGCATCCTGCGCCAGGGCAAAGCCCGGCAGAGCGGCGACGATGGCGGCAGCGGCCGTGGTGAGGGCTAGTTTGGACTTGAGCATGATAACCTCCTGGTCGAATTGTTGGCTCGGCATCTGCCTAGAACCGTTTCGTGACACTTCTGCATTGTATTTGTAACAATTACGTAACAAGATCTGACTGTTCCCTAACGGCCATCTCCCTCATCGCTTTGGTATGCTCAATTCCGGCGTACCCTTGGAATTCAAATGAAATTTTCTGTTGCACTCATGGGGCACCGCGCCCTGGAGTGCGTTCGCATTGCCAGCGGCCTGGTCAGCGCCTCTAGGCGAATCGCAACATGCCCGGTTCAAGAAGCAGCCTGGCTCTGGCTGCGGGGATGAGACCATGCAATGCCCCGTACCCGCCGCCATCGCCGGACAGATAGAACCGGGAAAGGGTGGCGGTAGTGGCCAAATCGCTGTGCAGACCAGTCAGGATCGTCTGGTCATTGATCACGGCAAAGATCGGCGCGGTGTCCTGTTTGCAGACTTTCCGTTTCCGGTCGCCCTGACTGACCGGAATGTACATGCCGCCCGGCACACAACGCGCAGCGGTCATCCTTCGCAAATTCATCATAAATCCGATACAATACCTTTGCATTTCCCGACTATCGACCACCAGGCACATTCAAAACCGCTATCAAGGAATATGACATGAAGCTTCTTCCAACGCTCACCGCTGTTGCTGCCCTGTGCGCCGCGCCTGCCTTTGCGGAATTCACGCTGAGCGACCGCTACAGCGATGCGGACGGCGATCTGATTGCCGATATCCCCCAGGGTGCAGCGGATCAGATTGTCCCGGATACGCTGATCTTTGCCTATACCCCGGTCGAGGATCCCGCCGTTTATGCCGAAGTCTGGGACGGCTTCCTGTCCCACATGAGCGAGACGACCGGCAAAGAGGTCCAGTTCTTTCCGGTCCAGTCCAACGCTGCCCAGATCGAGGCGATGCGCGCGGGCCGTCTGCATGTGGCGGGCTTCAACACCGGGTCCAACCCGCTGGCCGTGGCCTGCGCCGGTTTCCGTCCCTTTGCCATGATGGCCGCCAAGGACGGCGCCTTTGGCTACGAAATGGAAATCATCACCCACCCCGAGTCCGGCATCGACGCGGTCGAGGACATCAAGGGCAAACAGATGGCCTTTACCTCGGAAACCTCGAACTCGGGGTTCAAGGCGCCTTCGGCGATCCTTATGGCCGAATTCGACATGGTCGCGGGCACCGATTTCGAACCGGTGTTTTCCGGCAAGCATGACAATTCGATCCTGGGCGTCGCCAACAAGGATTACCCCGCAGCCGCCATCGCCAATTCGGTCAAGGCCCGGATGATCGAACGGGACGTGGTGTCGACCGATCAGCTGAAGGTCATCTATACCTCGCAGACATTCCCGACGACCGGCTACGGCACGGCGCACAACCTCGCGCCCGAACTTCAGGACAAGATCAAAGAAGCGTTCTTTTCCTACGACTGGGAAGGCACCGCGCTGGCCGAGGAATTCGGCAAGAGCGGCGAAGAGCAGTTCATCGAGATTTCGTTTCAGGATGAATGGGCGGTGATCCGCACCATCGACGAGGCGAACGGCGTGGTTTACAACTGCCAGTAAGGCGGATCCGTATCATATTGACAGGCGGGTTTACGCCCGCCTGTCGTCTTTTCAGGGGGTCTGCACATGCTGCGTCTCATCGGATTGTCCAAAACCTACAAGACCGGCGACACCGCGCTTAGCGATGTGTCCATCGACGTGGCCCGCGGCCAGCTTGTCGGGCTGATCGGGCCATCTGGTGCGGGCGAGTCGACGTTGATCCGCTGTATCAACCGGCTGGTGGAACCGTCCGCCGGTCAAGTGATGCTGGGCGATACGGATCTGGCGCAACTGGGCACTGCGGACCTGCGCCGCCAGCGCCGCCGCATCGGCATGATCTTTCAGGAATATGCGCTGGTCGAGCGGCTGACCGTGATGGAAAACGTGTTGTCCGGGCGGCTGGGCTATGTGCCGTTCTGGCGCAGCTGGCTGCGCCGCTATCCCCCCGCCGACATCCGCCGCGCCTATGAACTGCTCGACAGGGTCGGGCTGATGCAACATGCCGACAAGCGCGCCGATGCCCTTTCGGGCGGCCAGCGCCAGCGGGTCGGCATCGCACGCGCACTGGCGCAGGAACCCGAACTGCTGCTGGTGGACGAACCCACCGCCAGCCTGGACCCAAAGACCAGCCGCCAGATCATGCGCCTGCTGACCGAGATCTGCGAAGAACGCAACCTGCCGGCCATCGTCAACATCCACGACGTGCCGCTGGCCCAGCAATTCATGCAGCGCATCATCGGCCTGCGCGCGGGACGTGTGGTGTTCGACGGCCCGCCCGCAGAGCTGACCGAAACCGCTCTGACCACGATCTACGGCGCCGAAGACTGGAACGCCATGCGCCAGGGCGACGAGGAACAGGCAGAGGCGCAGGCCGATGCCAAACGCCGCCTGGAACAGGTTCCCGCATGAGCACCGCTTACCCCGACACATGGCACCGACCGCCGCAGATCATCCCGAACCGGCGCTGGCGCATCGCGATCCAGACCGGCATCGTGATCTACCTGATTCTCGCCATCAGCACGATCGAGGTGAACTGGTCCCGCGTCTACGAGGGGCTGGAACGCGGACAACGCTTTGTCATGGGATTCCTGCAACCGGATTTCACCAGCCGCTGGAAAGATATCAGCCAGGGCCTGATCGAAAGCCTGACCATGACGCTAACCTCTACGGTCGTGGGGGTTGCGATCTCGGTGCCCATCGGCATCGGGGCGGCGCGCAATCTGGTGCCGCGCCCGGTCTACATGATCTGCCGCTCGATCATTGCGGTCAGCCGGTCGCTACAGGAAATCATCGTCGCGATCTTTCTGGTGGCGATGTTCGGCTTCGGCCCTTTCGCAGGTTTCCTGACGCTGTCGTTCGCCACGATCGGGTTCATCGCCAAGCTGCTGGCCGACGACATCGAAGAAATCGACGCCACTCAGGCCGAGGCGATCCGCGCCACCGGCGCGTCCTGGCTGCAACTGGTGGACTATGCCGTCAAGCCCCAGATCATGCCCCGGCTGATCGGCCTGTCGCTCTATCGGCTTGATATCAATTTCCGCGAAAGCGCAGTCATCGGCATCGTCGGTGCGGGCGGCATCGGCGCCACGCTGAACACCGCCATCGACCGCTATGAATACGACAGCGCGGGCGCGATCCTGCTGATCGTCATCGTCATCGTGATGGTGGCTGAATACAGTTCCAGCTATCTGCGAAAGTTCCTGCAATGACCGATCTTTCGCATCATTCCCAAGTCTGGACTTATCGCACCCCGCGCAAGCGGCTGTTCATCTGGCTGGGCTGGCTGGCGCTGGTCGCGCTGTTCGTCTGGTGCTGGCAGATCATGACGGAAACGACAATCTGGATGTTTGTCACCGACGCCCCGCGTCAGGCGGCAGACATGGGCGGACGGATGCTTCCCCCCAGATGGGCCTACCTGCCCGAACTGATGCAACCGCTGTGGGATACCATCAACATCGCCACACTGGGCACCATCGGCGGCGTGATCATGGCCGTGCCGGTGGCCTTTCTTGCGGCGCGCAACACCTCGCCTTCGGTCACGTTTCTGCGGCCCGTCGCCCTGTTCATCATCGTGGCGTCGCGGTCGATCAATTCGCTGATCTGGGCGCTGTTGCTGGTGGCAATCATCGGCCCCGGCCTGCTGGCGGGGATCATCGCCATCGCCCTTCGATCCATCGGGTTCGTGGGCAAGCTGCTGTACGAGGCGATCGAGGAGACGGACAAGCGCCAGATCGAGGCGATCACCGCCACGGGGGCCAGTCAGGCACAGATCCTGTCCTACGGCATCGTGCCGCAGATCATGCCGGCCTTCTGGGGCATCTCGGTATTCCGCTGGGACATCAACATCCGCGAAAGCGCGATTCTGGGGCTGGTGGGCGCGGGCGGCATCGGGCTGAAACTGAACGCATCGCTGGCCGTTCTGGCCTGGAATCAGGTCGCGGTGATCCTGCTGCTGATCCTTGGCACGGTCATTGTCAGCGAATGGGTCTCGGCCAAGGTGCGCCACGCGATCATCTGACCCGAGACAAGCTGCGGTGCTGTACGTGCCGAAACTCCTGAGGTGAACCGGACAAGCGCCATGTCGGTCGGCATGGGCAGGGCAAAGGGCGCGCAGGTGCAGATGCTGTTGTGTGCGTGCGTGGCGCAGGCCTGTGCCGATAGGGTTCAGCATCTGCAACCTGATCGTCAGGGCATGTCGCGTTTCATTGGAATCAGCTACACTCAGGGTCAACACGCTGAAGTAACAAGAGACCACTGTGCCTGCTATGGCTGAGGCTCTCAGCCCAACGCATATCCGGCCCCGCGCACGGTGCGGATCGGATCAGGATCACCATGACGGCTCAGAACCTTGCGCAGGCGACCGATGTGCACATCCACGGTGCGAGTGTCGACATAGATGTCCCGGCCCCAGACGCGGTCAAGCAGTTGTTCCCTGCTCCAGACGCGGCCGGGCTTTTCCATAAAGGTGGTCAGAAGGCGGAATTCGGTCGGACCGAGCTTCAGCTCGCGATCCTTGCGGAACACCTTGTGCGTTTCAGCGTCCAGAATGATGTCGTCGTAGGTCAGGCGCATGCCGACGGCCGCGGGGCGGGACCGGCGCAAATGCGCCTTCACGCGCGCCAGAAGCTCGATCACCGAATAGGGTTTCACGATGTAGTCATCGGCACCGGTTTCAAGGCCGCGCACCTTGTCTACTTCTTCTGACCGTGCGGAAATCATGATGACCGGGGTCATGCGGAACGCGGGCTTTATCTTGATCTGGCGGCAGATCTCGATCCCCGAGGTACCCGGCAGCATCCAGTCCAGAAGGATCAGATCCGGGTTTTCCTCTTCTATCAGCAGCAGGGCCTCTGTGCCGTCGGCGGCACGGATCACCCGAAATCCCTCGGCCTCCAGATTGTAGGCCAAGACTTCCCGCTGGGCCGCTTCATCCTCGACGACAAGGACCGACGGTTGCATATCAGCCATCACGCATCATACCCTTGCAGTTCAAGCGATGTTCGGTCGCCTTTCGGGCGATCTTCTTCCGGAAACGCCCCGGTGACAAGATAGACGGTCTGTTCCGCGATGCCGGTCGCGTGATCCCCGATACGTTCGATGTTCTTGGCGACAAAGTGCAGGTGCATGCCCACCGCGATATTGCGGTGATCTTCCATCATGTGGGTCAGCAGCGACCGGAACAGTGTATTGTAGATCTCGTCCGCCTCCCGGTCACGTTCGATCACTTCCCGCGCCTTTGCACTGTTCTTGGTCGCATAGGCATCCAGCGCGTCCTTGACCATGACCCCGACGAACCGTGACATCCGGCGCAGTGCCGACAGGGAACCGGTGATTTCGCCCGACCGGTCCATGGCAAGGGTGCGTTTTGCGATGTTCTTGGCATAGTCGCCGCAGCGTTCGAGGTGCGAGCTGATCTCCATCACCGACAGTACGGTGCGCAGATCGCTGGCGGTCGGGGATCGCAGGGCCAGCAGCTTTGCAGTGTCCGACTTGATCTGCTGGTCCAGGTCGTCGATGGCGCGGTCCCCCGCACGCACCGTCTGCGCAAGCTCGACATCGCGGGTTTCCAGTGCCTGTGCGGCTTGGGACATCGCTTCTTCGACCAGACCCCAAGCTTCATCAAGGCGGTTTGAACGCCTTCGAGATCCCGATCGAACGCCCCTACGATATGTTTTTCATCCATGGTGCTGGTCCTTGGTCTGGCAAATCCTGTCGACAGGTCATCACCGGCTTGTTTCAAAAATGCGCAACGGTCATCCCGGTGCCTGTTGGGCGTCGCGTGTTTGTGTCGCTGTCCGAAGTCAGCGCCGTGAGCAAGTGGGCAGCAACAGAAGGTATGGATCCGGAAGTTTTCCGCTACCGCGGGCGTCGTTCATTCCAGGGCGCTCCGTATCATCCAGCTTCCTCAACTTCGATTACAAATGCCAGATGACGCAGACGTAAACGATACAAGACACTTTTGTAACATTTCGGTATTTACCGCAGGCTGTCAGTTGATCGGCCAAGCGATCAAACCGCGGACTACAGCGTTTCGGAAAGTCCACGAAATACTTGTTCGCTGCCTTCCGTCTGCGGCTCAAACGCGACAAGTGTTGCTGGGTGTTTCAGGTTTTCCCCGAACCGTCTGGGGACAGCTATTGGCCTGTCGCCAGCAGGCGCGAAAGGTCATCCCGCGCAGTGTCGATCAGGCCGGGCCCGTCGCGTGAACCCGGTGTTTCCTTTCCCTGCTTGAACAAACGGTCATCCGTGAGGGGCTGAACCGGCCGGCCGTCGACGCGCAACTCGTAATGAAGATGCGGCCCGGTCGATGTGCCTGTCGACCCGACGCTGCCAATATTGTCGCCTGCGGCAACCCTCTGGCCGATTTCAAGCGTTTCACGCACAGAGATCAGATGCGCATAGACGGTGCTCAGGTCGTCGGCATGTTCGATCTCGACCATGAGCCCGTAACCGCTCCGGCGGCCCATGAACACGACGTTTCCGTCCTGTGTCGCAAATACACCCGACCCCTGTTCGGCGGCGAAATCCACGCCGCTGTGCATGCGTACAATGCCGTGAACAGGATGCTTGCGCATCCCGAATGCTGAACTGAGCCGCGCACCCCTGATCGGTTGCACGAGTGTCCGGAGCAGCAGGCCATCCTTGTAGATCCGGGTGCGCCTGGAATCGTCGTCCGCCCAAAGCACTTCGTAACGCGCATCCCCCAGATCGAGTTCTGCGAAATCGATCGTCGGCTCGCCGATCGTGCGCTCGCCCAGCAGATTCTCGCGCCAAAGAAGGCGCAGATGCTCGCCTCCGCTCAACTCGCGCCGCAGATCAAGCGTGCCCGCCAGAACAAGATCCAGATCGATGGCGAAACGGGTCGGGATGCCCGCCCCATCCAGCGCAGCATAGATGGAACTGCCGATCTCGGCCTCGCCGGCGCGGCGGAGCGTGTCAAGCCTGGGGGGAACCACGCGAACGGACGGCGCCGCGCCAAAGACCGCCTTCACCCGCACGCCGTTCTCGACCTCAAGAATGGCTTTCTCCGGTGCACCGTCCGCAGCCAGCAGCAGAGCGAGCCTGTGTCCGGGTTGCAGCCTTTGCAGGTCATATTCGGACCCGATCGCCTGGGCCACTTCGGCGCGGGCGCCAGCATCGAGACCGGCCTCGGCAAGCAGGACGTTAAGGCTTTCGCCAGGTCCGACCGCCCGCGACCACGTCGGCGCTTCGTCGTCGGGCAAATCGGGGTCCGGGCTCCAGTCAGTCAAGGCTGCTTTGGAAGCGGATAGGTCTTCCTGGTTTTCAGCATCAATTGCCAATGGTTCTTCTTGGCCTTGCAGGACGGCCGATGTGGTTCCCGTCAAGGCGGCGGGCGCTTGCGCCTGCCTGTCCCCCCGCAGTGTCATGCCGACAGCGACCCCGACAATGACCGTCAGAGCCGTCCAGTATCTCAACCTCATTCAGTATTCCCTGCCCGCCGTTCTGTTCACTGTTGGGGTTTTTCCTTGGCAGCCCCTGCCGGGTCGCTTTTCTTCGGGTATGGCGGTCATCGCGCCGCAACTTGACGACCACATTCAAACGACGTCGCATCGGCGGAACGAGGGTCAACAACAGCTTGAAACATAGCGAATGATGCAAAGCCTCGCAACCGCCTGGCCGGTGCAGTGGCGTCCCTTTGCTCACTCCGGCTGCGGCGTGCCGGGATGATGCACGGGATGGACGGCCTCGGCCTTGGCTGCACCGTCAAGTCTGACTTGCCATAAACCACGGTTGCGGACCTTCATGTGGTTGAATATCCTGTACATGTGATCGATTTGCACAAAACCGGACTTTTTCCCATGGGCACATGTCTTTGCGACAACAGGCGCTGTCGTGTGCTAAACGGTGGTTTCACGGCCAGGATCGCGTCGAAGCGCTGCCCATATCGTGCCGCTTAAGGATGTCGCCGTGACACCGCGCGCCGGAATATCCGTATGACCACATGGCATCACGAAGAACGCCTCAGGGCCGTGAATGCGGTCGTCCGCGACAGCCAGGCAACCCGTGTGCTTGACCTGGGCTGCGGTGACGGGGATCTGTTCGTGCGGCTTGCGTCACAACCGGGCCTGTCCGAACTGGTGGGTGTGGATATTTGCGAAGCGTCTCTTGAACGGCTGCGGTCAAGGCTGGCGGCGGGCAAACCGCGCACAGCCAGAATTGACCTGCGCAAAGGCTCGATGACCGATCCCACACCGGATATGGCCGGGTTCGATTGTGCCGTCCTTGTCGAGACGATCGAACATATCGACCCGGACCGGCTGTCATCGCTCGAACGTGCCGTTTTCCACAGGATGCGCCCGCGGACGGTTGTGATCACTACGCCAAATGCCGAATTCAACGCGCTGCTCGGCGTGCCGAAGCACCGGATGCGTCACCCCGATCACCGCTTTGAATGGGACCGGGCAACATTCCGTCGCTGGTGTGCGCGCGTTTCGCAGGCCGCAGGTTATCTCGCCCGGGTCGATGACATCGCAGGGTCACACCCCACCCTTGGCGGCGCCAGCCAGATGGCCGTCTTTGAATGTCACACGCTCGTCCTGTGAGACGGCAAACGCAAGGGATCCGCAGCGCGCAAGGGTGGTCCGTTCCGCACGATCAAGCCGCTCCAGAACCTCATCAAGACATTCACCACGCGCCTGCGCCCGTCGCAGGATCTTTCTGCAAGACGCCGGTGACCACGGCAGTGTCGCCTCCGCCAGCCAGCGGCGCATCGGCGGTGGCAAGGCGTCGAAGGCACGCATGGGGTCTTCGAAGCGCCTGCGCTGTCGCAGTCCGGTCTTACCAAGGTTGGATGCCGCCCTCATCAGCAGGCCCCCGCATCGTCGACCGGGTCGATCACGACCAGCAGACGCGGACCGCCTGCCCCGCGCGGAGGCGAGCGGTGGACGATCGCGGCGAGCTCCCGTCCCGGCCAGAGCACGCCCCGAAACACGCCGACCGCTCCGCGTGCCATATGGTGAACGGTTTGCGGCGCTCCGTCCGGACCGATGGGACCGTATTCGGTGCCGGGACCACGCAGCGTGCAAAGCATCCGGCCGGGCACGGCGTCGATATGCCATTTCGGACAGGGCTGACCGTCTGTCACGTCCAGCCGCAGTTCGATCAGAGGCGAGGCAAAGACCTTCGCGGCATGGGCAGCGAGCTGTTCCATTTCGACCGCCAGCGATTCGGCGCAAAGGTCCGCGCCCGATTCGATGCAGGCCGAATGCACCGCGGCGTGCACCTGCTTTACGGCAAGTCGGCGCCGCAACCGCGGCAGCCGCGCGCCGGACAAAGCATCAAGCGCCTTTGACAGTCCATCCGGCAATGCGTGGTCCCACAAGGCCAGGGACACACCTTCCATGCCAAGCGTCTGGAGAACGCGGGGATCGGTGCTGCTGTTCATCGCGGTGGCGATCCTGGGGATAAGTCCGGTCATGCAGCGGCCTCCACCCGGCGCCAGGCCGGGAATGGGTCGGGCAGTTCCGGCAGGGCGTCCGGTCCCGGCGCGAGCCGTTCCGAAACCAGGCATGCGTCAAGCCGCGACTTCAGAAGCGGCCAGTCGATGCCAGAGCCGATAAACACGATCTCCTGCCGCCGGTCTCCCCATGGCTCTGCCCAATGCGCGGTCATGTAGGCCCGTGCGCCCTCATGATCCGGCCAGCGCTCCCTTGGTACAGAGGCCCACCATGTGCCAAGCGGCTTGACCGAAGACAGCGAACCCGCGAGTGAAAATTCGGCCACCCATTCGGGCCGCGTCGCGATCCAGAAATGGCCCTTGGCGCGGATGACGCCCGGCAGTTCGCCATTCAGCACGGCCATGATCTTCTCGGGTTCAAACGGTCGGCGGGCGCGGTAGACATGGCTTGTCACGCCGTATTCCTCTGTTTCGGGCACGTGATCGGCAAAGCCGTAAAGCTCTTTGGCCCACATCGGATGCTCATGTGCCTTGTCGAAATCGAAAAGGCCGGTGTCGAGGATGGCGTCGGCGGGCACGACGCAATGGCTGGTCTCGATGATCCGGGCGTCGGCATTCAGGCTACGGATGATCTTGCGCGCAGCGTCCACCTGATGCGGCGCTGCATCGACGACCTTGTTGAGGATCACCACATCGGCAAACTCGATCTGCTCGACCAGCAGGTTGACCAGCGTGCGTTCATCGTCGCCGCCCAGGGTTTCACCCCGGTCGCGCAGGAAATCGTGGCTGGAATAATCCCTCAGCAGGTTGACCGCGTCCACCACCGTCACCATCGTGTCAAGTCGGGCAACATCCGCCAGACTTTCCCCGGACTCGTCGCGGAAATCGAATGTGGCAGCCACCGGCAGCGGCTCGGAGATGCCGGTGGATTCGATCAGCAGGTAATCGAACCGCCCATCCTCAGCCAGCCGCCTCACCTCTTGCAGCAGATCGTCGCGCAGGGTGCAGCAGATGCAGCCATTGCTCATTTCGACCAGCGTCTCGTCGGTATGGCTGAGGTTCGCGCCACCTTCGCGCACCAGGTCGGCATCGATGTTCACCTCGGACATGTCGTTGACGATCACCGCCACACGCCGCCCTTCTCGGTTGTTCAGCACACGGTTAAGCAAAGTCGTCTTGCCCGCGCCCAGAAAGCCGGACAGGACAGTGACGGGAAGGCGGGTATCGGTCATCGGGTAACCTCCGGTAGCGTGACAGGATCGGGAAACAGGAGCGCGGCAGGGCAACCGGCCCCTGCGCGCTCGTGTTCAGTATATATAATGTTATTACATAACGTTTTTATTGACAGACATTTCCGGTCGCGGCATTTGTTCAATGGCGTGTCTGCTGCGGCACGCGACGGCCGCAGCAGGAGGAAAACACCCGATTAAACGCAGTCAGCCAAAGCCGTTGCGAGGTTGCGCAAGAGTTGGGGATAAAGCGCCGCACCGGGGTCAAGGTCAGACCCAAGTGGGTCAAGAACGCCGGTCCGCGCTTCGGACCCCTCCATGACAGACGCCACGATCCCCGCGCTGAATTGTGGCTCGGTCAACACGCAGGTCACATTCTGATCCGCGACGCGGGTCTGGATTTCAGCGATCCGTGCCGGGCTCGGATCACTGGCGTCAGAGACCGAAATCGCACCCGAGGCGGGGAAATCAAAGGCGTTCTCAAAATACTGGTAAGCATCGTGAAAGACGATGAAATTACGGCCACGCACCGGTTCGAGGATCCCATTGATCTCGGCCCGCAGGGTTTCGATCTCATCACGCCCGGCCGCCGCGTTGGCGTAATAGGTGCCGGCATTGTCCGGGTCCACCGCCGACAGTTGCCCGGCAATCACATTCAGCCAGACCGCTCCGTTGTCGGGGGAAAGCCAGGCATGCGGATCGTGGCCGCCGTGGTTATGGCCGCCGTGGTCATCGCCGTCGCCCTCATGCGCTGCATGGTCCTCGTCTTCGTGATCCGCGCCGTGATCGTCGGCATGGCTTGCGTGCTCTTCATGGGAATGGTCGTCATGCTCTTCGCCTTCGTGGTCGTCCGCATGTTCGTCCTCACCGTGCTGGTGCGCCTCGAACAGGACACTCTCACGCGTCGGCAATTCCGTTGTGCCTTCGGATTCGAGCAATTCGGTGACCGTCGCATCGCCTGCCAGCGTCCCGATCGCATCGTTCAGCCAGGGCGTAAGGTCGGGGCCGACCCAGAAAACCAGATCTGCCTCTTGCAGGGCGGACGCCTCTGACGGTCGCAGGCTGTATTCATGCGGGCTGGCCCCCGGGGCCACGATAAGCGACGGCTCCCCTACCCCGTCCATGACCCGCGCCACAAGCGAATGCACCGGCGCGATGTCGACGGTCACACGCGGGACCTCCGCAAAGGCGATACCGCCAAGAAGCGATGCGGCGACAGACAGCGGAACGAGGTTTCTGGACATATGCGGCTCCATGTGATTTTATAACGTTGCTGGCTGGATACAGGAAACGTGATAACATGACAAGTGGTGCCAAAGCAGGAAATGACCAACTGTCCAATCCGGTCGGGTTCGAAACGCATGACCATGCCAACTGCATCAACGCAGCGGTCGCCGCTGCAGAGGTGCATTGCACCCGCCAGGGACTGCGGTTCACGCCGGTCCGGCGCAAGGCGCTGGAAATCCTCTTGCAGGAACATCGGGCGCTGGGCGCCTACGAAATGCTTGACCGGCTTCGCGACGCGGGCTTCGGATCGCAACCGCCCGTCGCCTACCGCGCCCTGGACTTTCTTGTGGCCAACGGTTTTGCGCACAAGATCGAAAGGCTCAATGCCTTTATCGCCTGCGCTCATCCCGGGGCAAGCCATTCCCCGGCCTTCATGATCTGCCGCCTCTGCGACTCGGTCGCCGAAGCACATTCCGCCCCTGCGCGCGGCGCCCTAGGAGAGGCTGCCCGAACGGCGGGCTTCCGGATCGAGGGGACCATGGTCGAAGCCGTGGGCCTGTGCCCCAACTGCGCCCAGAAGGCCCAGGCATGAACCTGATCACAGTCGAAAACATCAACGTCGGCTATGGCGCGAACACGGTGTTGCGCAATGTCTCGCTCGCGGTCGCCCCGCGCGAGATCGTGACCATTGTGGGGCCCAACGGATCCGGCAAGACCACGCTGCTGCGCGCGCTGATCGGGGCCGCACGGCCATCATCCGGGCACATCACCCAAAAGCCCGGTCTTCGGATCGGATACGTGCCGCAAAAGCTGCATATCGACCCGACCCTGCCGATGACGGTTGAACGATTCCTGCGCCTTCCCGGTCGAACAGTCCGCGCGGCCTGTGCGCAGGCGCTGGAACGCGCAGGCGTGCCTGACCTGTTGCAACGCCAGATGTCGGCACTGTCCGGCGGTCAGATGCAGCGGGTGTTGCTGGCCCGCGCCCTGATCAACGAACCCGAACTCCTGTTGCTTGACGAGGCGACGCAGGGACTTGATCAACCCGGATCCGCCGCCTTCTATCGCCAGATCGAAGAGGTGCGCAAGGAAACCGGCTGTGCCATCCTGATGATCAGCCACGAGTTGCATGTGGTGATGAGCGCGTCGGATCGTGTGATCTGTCTCAACGGGCATGTCTGCTGTGAAGGCACACCTGAAATCGTTTCCGCGGCGCCGGAATACCGCGCCCTGTTCGGTTCAGGCACCTTCGGGGCGCTGGCGCTTTACCGTCATGAACATGACCACGACCATGACGAAACCTGCGGCGCAGACCACGCCCACCACCATCCCCATTCCCACAAGAAGACCGAGGCAGCCGAGTGATTCTGGACGATTTCATGACCCGTGCCGTGCTTGCGGGCGTTGGCGTTGCTTTTGCCGCCGCCCCGCTTGGCAGCTTTGTGGTCTGGCGGCGCATGGCCTATTTCGGCGACGCGACGGCCCATGCCGCGATCCTGGGCGTGGCGCTGTCGCTTGCGCTGCATGTGTCGATCTTTGCGGGCGCCATGGCGGTGGCGCTGACCATGGCGCTGACGGTGACGATGCTTACCGGACGCGGCTATGCGATGGACACATTGCTGGGCGTTCTGGCACATTCCGCCCTCGCCTTCGGGCTGGTCGCCGTGTCTTTCCTGTCGGGAATACGCATCGACCTCATGGCCTATCTCTTTGGCGATATTCTTGCAGTGTCGCGTGGCGATCTCGCGGTGATCTGGAGCGGTGCTGCGCTGGTTGTAGGACTGATCGGCTGGCGCTGGTCGGCACTTCTGACAGCGACCCTCAGCGAAGAGCTTGCCTATGCCAGCGCCATCAACCCGAGGCGCGAACAGCTCATCCTCACACTGGCTTTGGCAATTACCGTAGCCGTCGCCATCAAGGTGGTCGGCGTCCTGCTGATCGCCGCGATGCTGATCATCCCCGCCGCCGCCGCGCGCCCTTTGTCGCGCACGCCCGAGCAAATGGCCCTGATCGCGGCGGTTATCGGCGCCGGCTCTGCAATCGTCGGCCTGCAAGCAGCATACGCGCTCGACACCCCGGCAGGACCGTCCATCGTCTGCGTGGCCGCGCTGGTATTCCTCGGCACGAGCGTTCTTCGCAGCTTGGGGGCAGGGAGAGGGTCCTGACGGCCCGGCGTGCGGTTGGTTTGGGGTGCGAAAGCAAGGCGCTGTTCCCACCCGACCAATCCGGTAAGTATATCCTACTCCGCGACCAGCAGCAGTTCAAAGGTCACGCAGATCGTGTTGCGGGATTGCCGCAACACACCGGCAATCGGCGGGCCTTCAAATCCGACCGACACGGCTTTCAATGTCGCGCGGTCTTCTGCCAGGTGCCCGGTCGTCAGAAGCACCTCGGTCGCGTAGCTGTCAGGCCCAGCGTGATCGTCGAACTGCGTGCCGACAAGACTGCCAAGGCCCCTGATCCGCGCCTTTTCCAGACCTGCCTCGTACGCGATCTTGGCGATCGTGTCGTCTAAGACCTCATGCGGACGGACGGTCGCAAGAACCGCGTTGGGGCGGTCAACGCTGCCGGTACTCACCGGGCGGAACAGGCGGAACCGGGTTTCCGGATCGTCCACGCTTTCCAGCAGCGCGCCTTCGATCACCAGCGCATCGACCTCGGTGTCCCGGGCAAGCATTGTGTCCTCGGCCAGAAGGTGCCCGGCGTGCCGCTCCCCGACCCGGCCCGCCCAGACGCCGTGGATATGGGCAAAGGCATCCCCGTCGCGACGGCCAAGATGCGCCCCGGCGCAAATGATCCGCGCGCTGTCCAGCATCACCGTCTCGCTGTACCAGGCGACATGCCCGTCACCGGGGGCGGGGGCCGGACGGACAAAGCCAAGGGTATCGGTTGCGAGATCCAGCAGATCGAACCAGGCCGCGCGCCCCTCTGCCGTCTCTGCCATCGCGTCAAGCAACGGCAGACCGCCCCGTAGCGTCAGCCGTCGGGGCGTTGCACGGCATGGCACTGCGCAGAACCGGAGCTTTGCAGGCGGTCCGGGGTGCCGGATGCGCCTGTCATCAGCCATCAACCATGTCACCACGGGCCAGCAGTTCGGCGCGGATCATCTTCTTGGTGATCTTGCCATAGGCCGATTTCGGCATCTCGTCCCAGAACACCACCCTTTTCGGCATCTTGTAGCGCGGCAGATGCGTGGTCAGCCAGTCGAGCACAGCCTGCGGGTCCGGGTTATGACCGCGGGCAACACAGACGGCGATGCCCACCTCGCCCCATGTCGGGTCCAGTATGCCCAGCACGGCGGCTTCCGAAATTTCGGGATGCAGCAGGATCTTTTCCTCGATCTCGCGCGGATGGATGTCCGCCCCCCCCGATATGTACATGTCAGACGCACGCCCGGTGAGGTACAAAAACCCCTCGGCGTCCATGTGACCCAGATCGCCGGTCAGGAACCAGCCGTCGCGAAAGCTTTCGGCGTTGGCCTTCGGATTGTCATGATAGCCGGCAAAGACCGCGGGGCCGATCACCGCAACCTCGCCGGTATCGCCGGGGCCACATTCCTGTCCGGTCGCGTCCTGCACCTGCACCTGCATGCCGGTGCGGGCAAAGCCACAGGTGCCCAGACGCATGTCAGCATCGTCGGGCGAATGGAGCAGCGTTGGCAGGACGGTGATGTTGCCCGTCACCTCGCCCAGGCCGAAATATTGCACCAGCACCGGGCCCAGCACCTTCAACGCGCGCACCTGATCGGCGCGGTACATCGGCGCGCCGGCATAGATCACGTAGCGCAGGCTGGAACGGTCGTGGGCATGGACCGCCTCGTGTTCCACCAGCAGCTTGACGATGGTGGGCACGGTGAACAGGTTGCTCACGCGCCACTGCGCCACCAGCCGCCAGATCTCGTCCGGGTCGAATCGCGCGCCTGCCGGCAGGATCGTCTTGACCCCATGGGCCACCTGGGCAAGCTGATGCACGCCCGCGCCATGCGACAGCGGCGCCACGACGATCGACGCATCGTCAGGCCCGGTGCCGGGCATCAGGTCGCACAGGTGGTTGGTCACGACAAAGGCCATCTGCCCGTGGGTCAGCACCGCTGCCTTGGGCTTGCCCGTCGTGCCCGAGGTGTAAAAGAACCACGCCGGATCGTCGCGTTCCACGGCAACGGGCATGACACTGACGCCGTCATACGCGGCGACAAGGCTGTCGTAATCGTCCGGACCGTCGCCCCGGATGGTCACGGTATAACCGACCAGACCGGCGCAGGCGGCGATATGATCGGTGAACTCGACCCCCGCCAGCAGGCCCTTCGCCCCCGAGGATTGTGCCAGCCAGGCGACCTCGTCCGGGGTCTGGCGAAAGTTCGCGGGCACCCAGACGCAGCCCAGTTTCCAGCAGGCAAATGCGGCCTCGAACATCTGGTTGCAGTTGGTCGACTGCACCAGGATCCGGTCGCCCCGGGACGCACCGAACCGGTCGCGCAGCGCAGCGGCAAAGGCGGTGGCCCGCGACTCGATCCCGGCCCATGTCCAGCGGGCGTCGCCCCAGACCAGGCCGATGTCATCGGGATGACGCCGCGCACTTTCGGTCAGGAAGTGCGACAGGTTCATCACCCGGGTCGAAACCGGCCGCATCACGACACACGTTCTAGGATCGAGGCATAGTTGGCGACAGCCGCGCCGCCCATGTTGAACACGCCGGCCAGCGTGGCACCGGGGATCTGCATCTCTCCGGCATCGCCCGCCAGTTGCATCGCCGCCATGACGTGCATCGACACGCCCGTCGCGCCGATGGGGTGCCCCTTGGATTTGAGCCCGCCCGAGGCGTTCACCGGCAGCCGTCCATCCCTGGCGGTCCAGCCTTCGTGGATTGCGCGGCCCCCCTGCCCCGGCGCGGCAAGTCCCATCGCCTCGTATTCCAGCAGTTCGGCGATGGTGAAACAGTCGTGGGTTTCCACAAGGCTCAGGTCGTTGACCGTAATCCCGGCGGAGGCATAGGCGGCATCCCAGGCGCGGCGCGCACCGTCAAAGCGCGTCACGTCCCGGCGCGACAGGGCAAGCGGTTCGTTGGCATGGGCGCGGGCGCGAAAGGCGATGGCGCGGTGCAGATCGGCCGCCACATCAGGCGCGGCAAGGACCAGCGCCGCCGCCCCGTCAGAGACCAGCGAACAGTCGGTGCGCCGCAGCGGTCCGGCAACATAGGGGTTCTTGTCGGACACGGTGTTGCAGAAGGCGACGCCGAAATCGCGGCGCAGATGGGCATAAGGATTGGCCATGCCGTTCGCGTGGTTCTTGGCCGCGATCATCGCCAGCTCTTCGGAGCGGTCGCCGTATTTCTGGAAATAGCTTGCCGCGATATTGCCGAACAGCCCGGCAAATCCACCGCCCACCCCGGCTTCTTCACGCCGGTAGGACGCGCCCAGCAGGATCTCTCCCACCTCGGCATTCGGGGTCGCGGTCATCTTTTCCGCGCCCACCACCAGCGCGATCCGACCGCGCCCGCACGCGATGAAATCCATCGCGCCGTGCAGCGCGGCAGACCCCGTCGCGCAGGCGTTTTCGTATCGTGTGGCAGGCACGCGCGCCAGACCTTCATGGCCCATGCCCACCAGCGCGCCCTGAAAATCCTGATCGGAAAAGCCGTTGTTGAACACGCCGACAAAGATGCCATCGACATCTTCGGGCGACACGCCCGCATGGTCCAGCGCGGGGCCTGTGACCTCGGCCATCAGCGCCTCGGTGTCCGGGGCTTCGGAACGGCCAAAGGCGCTGTGCGCCCAGCCAACGATATGAGGATCTGTCATGCTGCTTCCTTTTTCAGAGTTCACACAAAGCGGCCTCCGCGCCAGTCAAACAAGGCCGTATTCACCCTGTTGTGCGCCAGCCGGACCACCCGCCGCAACAGCGTCGGCAACCGGTCGCCCGAAAGCGTGCCTCTTTTGGCCTGTCAGCACCACGGATCATGCTGGTGAAGCGTTCCGGCGCACCGTTGCGATAGGTGCAAAGCCTGCGGAATTGGCGCGGGATTGCAAGAATATCTTGTCCTGATGCCGCGTTTCTGATCCACAGTGTGCAATCTGAGGGGAGGATTTTTGATGAACATGGTACTCAAGACCGGTCTGGCCACGTTGCTTTCGGCAACGCTTCTGTCCGGCGCGGCTGTGGCCGAAACGCTGCGCCTGTCGCACAACACCGGCGATACCACCACGTGGCAAAAGGGGGCCGAGCGGTTCGGCGAACTGCTGGCCGAAAAGACTGGCGGCGATTTCGACGTCCGCGTCTTTCCCAACGCCCAGCTGTCCGGTGGCGACCAGATGCGCCAGGCCGAAATGGTGGGGCGCGGCGCGCTTGACCTCGTGGTGACTTCGGCCATCAACGTGACCCCGCTGGTGCCGGAAATGGCGGTCTTTTCGCTGCCCTACCTCTATGCGGGCTACGATCAGGTCGATGCCACGACCCAGGGCGCGCCCGCCGACATGCTCGAAGATATCCTGCGCGACAAGGGGATCGAGGTTCTGGCCTGGGGCGAAAACGGTTTTCGCGAAGTCACCAACAACGTCCGCCCGATCACTTCGCCCGCCGACATGGCCGGTCTGAACATGCGCGTCGCCGGGCCGATGTACATCGACGTGATGAATGCGCTGGGGGCCAACCCGCAGCAGATGCAGTGGGGCGAAACGATGACAGCCCTGCAACAGGGTGTGGTCGATGGTCAGGAAAACCCCATCGGTGCAGTGATCATCCCCCAACAGGTGTTCGAGGTGCAGAAATACCTGACCACCTGGCATTATTCCTACGATCCGATCTTCCTTGGCGTGTCGAAACAGCGTTGGGACAGCCTTGACGCGGAAACGCAAGGTCAGATGCGCGAGGCCGCAGAAGAGGCAATGACCTACCAGCGCGAAATCACCCGCAAGGGCACCGCCGATGGCGTCGCCTTCCTGCGCGACAAGGGCATGGAGGTCTACGAACCTTCCGAGGATGAACTGACCGCCTTCCGCGAGGCAACCCAGCCCGCCTTCGACACCTGGGCCGCCAAGGTCGGGGACGAGATCGTCGGCGCCTTCCGCAAGGCCATCGACGAGGCCGGCACAGGCAGCTGAACCGCATCGGCGCGGCCCCGGGAAACCGGGCCGCGCCCCCTTCGAAAGGAGGATACCTTGCGGTTCATTCTGCGGGATTTCGAAAAGATCGTCTGCGCCGTGCTGTTTCTGGGCATGACGCTGCTGGGATTTGTGAATGTCGTGGTGCGTTATGGCACGAACTATTCCTTTGCCGCATCGGAAGAAATCCTGACCAACGGTTTCCTGCTGCTCACCGTCTTCGGCGCGGCCATCGCGGCGCGGCGCGGCGAACATCTGGCCGTGACGGTTGTGCAGGATGCGCTGCCCCGGCGGCTGGCGCAGGCGGTGTTCGCGTTGTCGGTCCTGCTGGGTGTCGGTCTGCTGGCGGCCTCGGCCTGGTTCTCTTACGAGGCGCTGCGCAACACCATGACCAGCGGTATGCGCAGCTATGCGCTGGGGGTGCCCGCCTGGTGGTATCAGGCCGCCCTGCCCTTCGGCTTTGCCCTCGTGATCGTCCGCTATCTGCAACACGCCGCCGAAACCTGGCGCGCGCCTCGCGCCGAACCGCCGGCAACACACGGTGTCTGATCTGATCGGCATGGGTGCCGGAACACAGATGATCGTCGCCTTCTTCCTGCTGATGGCGCTGCGGGTGCCGGTCGCCTTTGCGCTGGGTCTGTCGGCGATGTTCGCCATGTGGCAGATCGGCTTTGGATTCGAACTGGCCGGGGATCTGATCGCAACCGGCATCGCCAAATACGCCCTGCTCGCCATCCCGTTCTTCATCCTCGCCGGCACTCTGATGGGCAGCCTTGGCATTGCCGAACGCATGGTGCGGTTCTTTCGCGTGCTGATCGGCGATCTGCCCGGCGGCATGGGGGTGGTGGGCACCGTGGTCTGCCTGTTCTGGGGCGCGGTGTCCGGCTCTGACCCCGCCTCTGTCGCCGCCATCGGCCCGATGATCATCAAGGGCATGGAAGAGGACGGCTATCCCCGCGCCGCCGCCGCGGCCCTTGTCTGCACGGGTGCCGCGCTGTCCATCGTCATCCCGCCGTCCATCGGACTGGTCATCTACGGCGTGATCGCCGAGACGTCGATTTCGTCGCTGTTCATCGCCGCCATCGTGCCAGGGGTGTTCATGGGCCTGCTGATGCTGCTGGTCCTGCCTTTCCTGAGAGGGCGCGGGCGCGACGGGCTAGACCGTGTGGCCCCGCCGCCCGCAAGCGGTGGCTATTGGCGCGATCTGGGCCGCACCTTTCGCGAATCGTTCTGGGGGCTGATGACGCCGGTGGTGATCCTGGGCGGCATCTATTCCGGCATCTTTACCCCGACAGAGGCGGCTCTGGTCGCGACCGTGTATGCGCTGGCCGTGGGGGCATTCGCCTATCGCACGCTGACATGGCGGGTGCTTTACGATGCTCTGACCGACGCCGCCGCGTCGTCAGCGGTGGTGATGCTGGTCGTGGCCTACGCAAGCCTGTTCGGCTGGATCGTCACGGTCGAGGATCTGGTAGGCAGCTATTCCGGCCAACTTCTGGGCCTGTCGGACAACGGCGCGGTGATCCTGCTGGTGATCATGTTGATCCTGCTGATCGCGGGCATGTTCATGGACCCGGTGACGGTGATGTTCATATCGCTGCCGATCTTCATGCCGGTGGTGCGCGAACTCGGCTGGGATCCGGTCTGGTTCGGGGTGCTGGTGATGGTCAACCTTGCCATCGGCCTGATCACCCCACCCGTGGGCATCAACCTTTATGTCGCCGCCAACGTCACCCGCCTGCCGATCGAACGGATCGCGCGCGCCGCAGTCCCCTTTTTGCTGGTCAGCCTGATCGGCCTTGCCATCGTGGCGGCCCTGCCAATGCTGTCGCTGTTCCTCCCGACGATGCTGAAATGACCCGGGCCTTTGCACCGCAAAGGGCCCGTTGAGCATCCGGATATCTTTGCACCCCGATCGGCGGCCAAAGGCAGCAGCAAAAGCGCCGCATACCACAGCGCCGCAGGTATCAGCAGCAGCGCGCGCCCACGTGTGATGGCCATCGTCCCGCTCTTCTCAGGCCGACACGAACCGTGCCATCAATTCGGCGCGGTTGGGGTCGGTCAGCGTCACTGCGGCGCCGAATTCCAGCGCATCCAGCACCTCGGCCGCCGGATAGAGGATCGGATCGCTCAGCAGCGTCTCGGGCCATTCCGCCGAATCGGCCAGTCACGCCCGCGGCAGGTTGCGCCGCAGCGCCATGGCCTGCGCCTGCATAGCCAGTTCACAGACCCGAAAGGTGCGCGCCTGCGGACAGGCGGTTTGCGTCCGGTCGCGGATGTCGGCCATCAGATCGCCAAAATAGGGCAGCGGCGCGTCGGAACAGTCGATGTGTTCGCAGCGCGTCCCATTGACCAGAAACAGATGGTCGCCGCCGGGCCGACCGGCCACATCAACATACTTGCGCAGCTCTATCGTACCTTCGGTTCCCGTGATGAACAGCCGCCCGTCACCCCAGTTCGGCAGAGCGTCGGCGGTATACCAGTCCACCCGGACATACCCCTGCGCATGGGCAGAGCGCAGCGACACCTCGCCGAAATCCTCGAACGCCGGATGGTCGGGATTGGCGTAATTTCCGACCGAGGCAAGGCTGATTTCGGCATCCTCGCTGCGTGTGAAATGCAGGAACTGTTCGATCTGGTGCGACGCGATATCGGTCAGGATGCCGCCATAGGTCGACGCCTCGAAAAACCAGTCGGGCCGGGTCGCAGCGTTCAGCCTGTGTGGCCCAAGGCCCACCGTCTGCACCACCTCCCCGATTGCGCCGTCGCGCACCAGCCGCGTGGCCACGGTGGTCGCACGAACCTCGAACCGTTCCGAGAAATTGACCGACCAGATTCGCCCGGTGTCGCGCACTGTCGCGCGCAGCCGACCCAGTTCGTCTTCGGTGATGCAGCCGGGCTTGTCGACCATCACATCCTTGCCCGCCCGCATCGCGGCGATGGCAAGGTCCGCGCGCCGGTCCGGGCGGCAGGCGATCAGCACCAGCGCGATGGACGGATCGTCCAGCAAGGCCTCCAGCGCACATTCCGGCGCATCCGGAAACCGTTCGATGAACCCCGCGCGGGGTTGCGGATCAGCTTCGGTCCACCAGCCCGCCAGTTCGGCGCCCGCGTCCATCATGCCCTGTGTCATGCCGTAGATGTGCCGGTGATCCATGCCCAGCGCGGCAAACCTGATCCGGTCCATCAGACCGCCTCGACCGGCACGCGGCGGCCGGTCGCCCCCGAACGCACCATCGCGTCGATCAGCGCATGAACCCGCAATGCCTCGCGGCCCGGGATTCGGGGCGGCACACCTTGCGCGATGGCATTGGCAAAATCCTCGATCAGATCCCGGTGCCAGTCGCAGGGAAAGGCCATCGGGTCCGCGCCGCCACCGGTGCCGGCGCTTTCGCCCAGTTCTTCGCTGCGCCCGTCGCGCCATGTGACGCGCAACTGCCCGCCGGTCAGCGCGGCGGTCGCCTCGGTGCCATCCAGAATCAGCCGCTCCACCTCTCCGGGGTATGTCGCCGTTGTGGCCACCACGGACCCCAGCGCACCACTGGCAAACTCAAGCCCGGCGGCGGTGAAATCCTCGGTCTCCATCCGGTGCAGGCGGGTTGTGCCCGTCAGCGCCTGCACGGAACGGACCGGCCCGGTCAGGCTGAGCATGAGGTCAAGCACGTGGATCGCCTGAGAGATCAGCACCCCGCCGCCGTCGCGTTCCAGCGTGCCGCGCCCCGGCACGTCGTAATAACCCTGGTCGCGCCACCACGGAATCTCGGCCCGCACCAGCGCCAGATCGCCCAGCGCGCCTGCCCCGACCAGTTCGCTCAGGCGCAGCGCGCCTTTGCGCAACCGGTGCTGAAACACGATGCCCAGGGTCACGCCAGCATCCTCGCATTGCGCTACGATGTCCTGCGCCGCCGCCAGACTGCGTTCGACCGGCTTTTCCATCAGGATGTGTTTGCCCGCCGCCGCCATTCGCGCGACAATTTCCGCGCGCTGGTTCGGCGGGGTCGCGATGATCACGCCGTCGGTGCCGGGATCGGTCGCAATCGCCTCCAGACTGTCGAACACCGCAAAGCCATAGGTATCGCGCACCGCCTCGGCCTTGTCGCGGGTGCGGTTGAACACGCCGGTCACCGCAACACGGCCCTTCAGTTCGGCCAGCGCCTCAAGATGCGGTTTTGTCGCCATTCCAAGGCCGATGACGGCAAGGCGGGCAAGGGGCAGGTCGTTCATGTCGTCTCCTCTCAGGGGCCGAACCAGCGGATCGGCAAAAGGGTGATCTGCGGGATCATCGTCACCGACGCCAGCACCACCAGTTGGGCGGCGATGAACGGCAGGATGGCGCGGAACACCGCCGTCGATGGCGCGCCCCCGACCCGCGCCGTGGTGAACACCAGCACACCCAGCGGCGGCGTCAACGCGCCGATGACAAGGTTCATCACCATCACGATACCGAATTGCAGCGGGTCCACCCCGGCGGCCACCACCACCGGCACAAGGATGGGCACGAGGATCACCATGGCCGCGATCATCTCGATGAACAGGCCGACAAGGATCAGGAACAAGTTGATCAGCAGCAAAAGATAGAAGGCGTTTCCGGTCAGCGCCCCCAGCCAGGCGGCGATCCTCTGCGGCGCCTGTTCAAAGGTCAGTATCCAAGCAAAGGGCGACGCCGCAGCGATGATCACCGCCACCGCCACGGTATCCTCGACCGCATCGCGGAAAGCGTCGGTCAGATTGGCCGCGGTGAGCCCGCGATAGATCAGCGCGCCGCAAAACAGCGCAAAGACAAAGGCGATCGCCCCCGCCTCGGTCGCGGTAAAGATGCCAAAGCGCACACCGCCAACGATCAACACCGGCAGGCACAGCGCCGGTGTCGCCAGCCAGAACGCCCGCCAGCGCACCCCGCCGGTCGACGCGGCGGTATGCCCGCCGTACCCCCGCCGGATCGAAATCAGCCAGACCACAAGCGACAAGGCCACGGCCACCATCAGCCCCGGCACGATGGTACCGACAAACAGCGCCCCGACCGAAACGGATGCAAGCGCCGCATAGATGATCAGCCCCAGACCCGGCGGAATTATGTTGGCAAGGGTAGATGCGGCAGCGGTCAGCGCACAGCTGAACGCCCGGTCATAGCCGTGCTTTTCCATCTGCGGCACCAGCAGTTTCGCGGTGGCCGACGCGTCGGCGGTCGATGACCCCGACACCCCCGCCAGCATCACGTTGGTCACGATGTTGGCCTGCCCCAGCCCGCCACGGAAATGCCCGACAAGGTGAAAGGCCAGATCGACGATGCGCACGGTGATCCCGCCCGCGTTCATCACCGCCGCGGCAAGGATAAAGAACGGGATCGCCAGCAGGTTGAATGAGTTGAGCGCGCCGGACATGGTCTGCGTGATCGTCACCAGCATCAGCGGCGGCAGCGGCGTGAGCCCGGCGAACGAACCCAGCACCAACGCATAGACAATCGGCACCTCGGCAAAGATCAGCGCCAGCGTGACCACCATCAGGATTGTGGTGCTGCTCGCCTCGCCGAACAATGCGCCGCCGCCCGCCTTGAGAAGGGAATACCCGGCAAGGCCCGCAACAATCGCCGCAAGCCCGCTCCACCACACCCGCCCGGTCAGCGGTGCGGTCAGGAAGATCAGCGCCAGCGCGCCCCCCGCCGGGACGGCCATGAACAGGTATTTCAGCGGCACCCGCAGCGCGGGCAGCACCTGCATCGCGCGGTTCATGAAATCGACGCCGTGAATCACCAGGATCACGCAGGCGATCACGTTGATCACCCGCAGAAAGGCGGCGTGGTTGTGCCGCCACACCGGGCCCAGCTTTGGCACGAACAGCGATATGGCAATGTGACGCTCGCGGAAGGTCAGCAGCGCCATACCCAGAAAGACGACCCAGACGAACAGGAACTGCGCCGCCTCCTCGGGCCAAGGCAGCGAGGCGTTGAGCACGTAGCGGCAGAACACCTGAAGCACCACGGCGCAGGTCGCAGCCAGCATCAGCAGCACGCAGGTTGCATCAAGCGTCCGGTCTAGCAGGCGATAGCCTTGCGCAACCAGCCGCGCCTCTGCGCCAGTCGTCGTCTCTGTCATCACATCCTCATTCACTTCCGCGCCCCGATCCGCCCGCCATGCCGCTGGTCCGGCACGACAGGCGGGCTGTCTTATGCCAGCGCCTGGATCTTGGCGATCATGGCGGCGGTTTCGGCGCTGGTCTCGCCAAAGGTGTCATACAGGCTGGCCGACTTTTCCTCCCACCGGGCCTTTTCCTCGGGCGGGAAGGGATGCACGGTGCAGCCGACAGCCTTGAGATCCTCAAGCGCCTGATCGGCCCCGGCGCGGTTGGTGGTGCGCTGTTCGGCGAACACTTCCTTGGCCGAGTCGCGGCACAGCGCTTGCAAATCGTCGGGCAGACCGTCCAGCCAGGCGGCGTTCATGCGGATCGCCTTGGGCAGGAACCAGTGATAGGTCGGCAGGATGTTGGTCGCCTGCTCGTGCCACTTGAAGCCAAGGATAGAAAAGTAGTCGGAATCAAGCCCGTCGATCACCCCGGTGGACAGCGCCGAATACTGTTCCGAATAGGGCAGCGGCGTCGGGTTGGCGCCCAGCAGTTTCCAGAAATCGACCCAGATGCGCACCTCGGGCACCCGCAGCTTGACCCCTTGCAGGCTTTCCAGATCCGTCACCGGCGCTTTGGTCAGCAGGTGGCGGAAACCAACCTCGCCGTAGGCCACGAATTCGACACCGGTCTTTTCGCGGGCAATCCGGCTGATCTCTTCGCCGATGTCGCCTTGCAGCACGGCGTCCACATGCGCCTCGTTCTTGTAGATGAACCCGGGCGCGCCGGCGGTGGCGGCGATTTCGGGCGCGATGGCCTCTTCGCTGTCGGGACCGGCGGCAGTGACCTGAATCGTGCCGATCCGGCTCATCTCAAGCAGTTGTGCAAGGCCGCCCAACTGGCTGGCCGGGAAATGCTGCGCCTCGATGCGGCCCTCGCTGCGCTCGTTCAGGATCTGTGTCCAGGCGTCAAAGGCATTGGTGAAGGGTGATCCGATCGCCTCGGAATGGGCGATCTTGCAGACGAATTTGTCCTGCGCCCAGGCGCTGCGCATCAGCATCGGGGTGGCCAGCGCGGCACCGCCCAATTGCAGCAGCCTGCGCCGGGGAATTGTTGTGAATATGGTCATGTCTCTCTCCCTTGTGTTTCCCCGTCTCCTCGGCGGGGCTTTGGATGATCCCGGTTGCGCGGGACCTGTGATCGCGTGGTTGCGGCTGCGGGCCTCCTCTGCCCGCAGCCGCGTCGCGGCACGGACGGTCAGCCCGGTTCGAGTTCGAACAGGTCAGGATGGGCGGCGGCAATCCGTGGCACATCTTCAAGGATCTGGCGCAGGTGCAGACGCATGGCCCGTTCTGCTGCGGTGCCGTCGCCCAACCGTATGGCGTCCACGATACCGCTGTGCTGCTGCACCAGCACCGGTCTTGGAAATTGCTGCGCGCTCAGATGCCGGACCCGGTCCATCTGCGACTTGAGCGGCTGAAGAAAATCCCAACCCGCCCCCTGCCCGGCCAGATCGGCCAGCGTGCGGTGAAACCTTTCGTCAAGGTCGATGAAATCCCTCGGATCCTCGGCGGTGGCCGCAGCCATCTGGGCCGTCAGAAGGTCGTCAAGATCGCGCAGCGCCGCCGGGCTGATCTGTTGCGCCACACGCCGCACGATGTCGGCCTCGACCGCCTCGCGCACGAACTGGGCGGCCAGAACTGCGGCAACGTCGATCCGGCTGACATAGCTGCCGCGCTGCGGCCGCACCTCAAGAAGGGACGCCTCGGCCAGCTTGATAAAAGCCTCGCGCACCGGCTGCCGGCTGGTGCCATAGAACGCCGCGATCTCGACCTCGGACAGCCGCACCCCCGGTGCCAGATCGCCTCGCACGATACGTTCCCGCAACAGCCGGAACAGTTGCGGTCCAACCGGCGCCCTTGCGTCAAGCCGCTGTTGTCTGGTGGTCGCCAAACCGGTCATGTCGTGCAGAATCTCCTCCGACGCCATCCTGCACGGATCGTACCATACTAGTCAACGGAGTTGTCCGGCGCGCTCCGGGTTCAGTCAGCGCCCCGAAAGTTCTTGCAGGATCTGGTCGGTCGTGACCTGGCGGCAGTACCCCCGGATTGCGTTCAGCGACGCCGCCTGCCGCGCCTCGGTGTAGGTGGCGCAGGCATCGGTCACGAGCGTGACCAGATACCCCAGATCCTGTCTCTTATACACATCTGACGCTGCCG
>JAGXGV010000069.1 GCA_024636635.1 Puniceibacterium sp. | reverse complement strand
GCCAGGTCGCAGAAATCCATGTCCGCATCGCCGTCCTCAACGACTACACCGCGCTCGGCATACCCATCACTGAGTCCGTAGGATAAGTCCATCTGGGGAAAGGGAAACTCCGTTCTGCAGACGATTTGTGCAACAGAGTCTATCCAACCGGTAATTCCATTGCGTCGCACTCTCGACATTTGAGAATTGTGTGTTAGACAAGGGATGAAATCGCGGTCTGCACTGAACCGCTTGGCAATCGCGCCCCGCATTCCCGTCCGATCGGGAGTCGGGGCTTTTTTTGTTTGAGGCACCATGATCCGCTTCGATCTCGGCTTGATCTTCTCGACCACGGGACCCTACGCAGCTCTCGGAAATAGCGCCCTGAGCGGGGCGCTGTTGGCGGTCGATGATCTCGCGAGGGAGGGGATCGCGCAGGTTCAGGTCATCCGGCGCGATCCGGCAGGACAGCCGGCCGCCTATGAGCGAATGACCGACGAGGTTCTCTCCGGCGGCCGGGTTCGCCATGTTCTGGGCGCCATAACATCCTGGAGCCGCAAGGACATGATTCCGGTGCTGGAACGGCACGGGGCGCTGCTCTGGTATCCGTGCCCCTACGAGGGCTTCGAGACCAGCGACCACGTCGTCTATCTGGGGGCGGCGCCGAACCATCACATGGTCCCGCTGATAGAGGAAGTGGCCGCGCGGGGGGGCGCGCCGCGCCTATCTGGTTGGCTCCAACTACGTCTGGGGGTGGGAAACGCTGCGCCTCGCCCGTGAACTTCTGGGCAACCACGGGATCGAGATTGTCGGAGAGCGCTACATGCCACTGGGCGTCGAGGAATGCGCCCTACCTTGTGACGAGATTGCCTCCTGCAAGCCCGATGTCATCGTGAACAGCCTGATCGGCCCGTCGAACGTGGCGTTCATGCAGGCATTGTCGCGCAAGCAAACCGCCCCGATCACAGTAAGCTGCAATCAGACCGAGGCGGATCTGGAAGAGCTCGGGCCGGCAGCGGATGGGATGCTCTCCGCGGGCAGTTTCTTTGAGCCACTGGCAAACGAAACCTTCCGCGCCCGCGCGCTCCAAGCGGCACCGCGCGGGCGAATTTCTGCTATGTTCGCGACCTCCTACACCGCGGTGCAGCTTCTGGCCGCGTCGGTCGCCGCGGCGGCAGGCGATGATCCCAGGGCGGTCCTGCGGGCGCTAACCATTCGCGAATTCCCGACGGTACTCGGCCCCGTCACAATCGACCCCGTGACGCGCCATGCGGCGCTCACCTCGCATCTGGCGCAGGCCGATAGCGGACGGTTTAATATCATCCGGTCCGCCAGCGCCCCCGAAGCCGCAGATCCATACCTGACTCGGGTCAAGACAACAAAGCCGGCGCGGCACGGCCCCCAGCTACGGGTTGTTCAATGAACCTTGCTCTCGCACATCGCTTCTCAGGCAAGCGCGCGGTGGTGCTTCACCGCTCGGTCGACGTGCGCCGTCAGCTGGCGGATCGGCTGGGTGTTCTGGGCATCCGCGTCGATGGCCGCAGCGACACGCTCGAGAATGGCGATGCCGACGCCGATTTCCTGATCCTCGACATAGATCAGGCCCATGACGATCAGTTCGACTGGGAGCGGGCCCAGGCTCCAATGCCGACCATAGCGCTGATCGGATCAGAAAGTCCCGGGCGGTTGTCCTGGGCGCTGGAGAGTGAGGTAGATGCCTTCCTGCCGCTGACCGCGTCGGCGAAGATCTATTCCGCCCTTGTGGTCGCGCATGCGCAGTTCGTCCGGAAGCAGGAGCGGCGACGCCACGAGGCAGAGACGGCGCGCCGCGCCGGCAAGCGCCTGGATCTGGTTCGCGCCGTGTTGCGGCTGATGGATGAGCAGGGCGTTGACGAGGCTGTCGCCCTCAAGAAATTGCGCGCCTTCGCGATGGTCGAGCGCATTTCTCTGGAGGATGCGGCAGTACTCTATCTCTCCGAGCAACACGCAAGATGGAAAGGGCGCCCATGAGTGTGATTGAAGCTTCCAGTACCGCTCGCGAGGGTCGCTTGCGCCGCGTGGGCAGCGTGATCGCCCAGCTGATGCGGCGGCCTCGGTCGGCCTTCGGAATGATTGTAATAACGATCATGGTGGTTTTCGCGGTGTTCGCGCCCTGGCTAATGCCGCATGATCCTTTCAAACAGACCTTCGACGGGCTGACGCTGTCCGGCGCTCCGCGGCCGCCGGACGGGGAGTTTCTTATGGGCACGGACCTGCTGGGCCGCGACCTTGCCTCGCGCCTGATTCTCGGGACGCGCACCTCTCTCATCATCGGAGTTTTGGCCAACGGGATCGCAGTGATTTTGGGCGCCGGCATAGGCATTACCGCGGGCTATTTCGGCGGTTGGGTCGCGGCGATCCTGATGCGTTTCACCGACCTTATGATGGCCTTTCCAGCACTGCTTCTGGCCATCGTGCTTGCGGCGATTTTTCAGCCGTCGCTGCTGATCGTGGCCTTGGTGATCGCCATGGTGAACTGGGTGCAGATGGCACGCGTGATCTACACTGAGACGCGAAGCCTCGCCGAGCGGGATTTCATTCAGGTGCAGCGATCAATCGGGTCGGGCACCTTCCGGGTGCTGGCTTCGCATCTGCTACCGCACCTACTTTCTTCCATCGTTGTCTTCGGCACGCTGGGGATCTCGACCACAGTGCTGCTCGAGGCGACGCTCAGCTATCTGGGCGTGGGTGTGCAGCCGCCGATGCCCTCTTGGGGAAACATTATCTACGAGAACCAGACCTACTTCAGCACCGCGCCTTGGCTGGTCTTCATTCCCGGCACGGCGATCGTGCTGCTTGCGCTGGCCTTCAACCTTGTGGGTGACGCGCTGCGCGACATACTGGATCCGACGCTGAAGGGACGGCACTGATGCGTGGTTATATTCTCCGGCGCCTGTTCGAAAGCGCGCTCATCCTCCTCGGTATCACTCTGGTGACATTCATCCTGCTCTATCTCGTGCCGGCCGACCCGGCGCGGCAGATTGCGGGGCGCTCTGCCACCGCCGAGACGGTGCAGAACATTCGCGACCAGCTTGGTCTGAATGATCCCTTCATCGTGCAATATGCGCGCTACATTACGAGTCTGTTTCAGGGCGACATGGGGCGTAGCTACCTGCAGCGAGCCGAGGTGTCCGAATTGATCGCCGCCCGGCTTCCGGCGAGCCTTCTTTTGATGGTCACGGCCATCGTGACCGAGCTCATCATGGGGCTAACCATCGGCGTGGTCGCGGCGCTACGCCGCAACCGGTTTGCCGACCATTCGCTGATGATCTTCAGCTTCGTGTCGATTTCAGCGCCGCAATTTGTGATCGGTATCCTGCTGCTCTATGTCTTTGCCGTGCAATTGGGCTGGTTTCCTATCGGCGGATACGGAACCTTTGCGCATCTCGTGCTGCCCTCGATCACGTTGGGATTTCTCGGTGCGGGCTGGTACAGTCGCATGATGCGCTCGTCGATGATCGACGTTCTGGCACAGGATTTCGTGCGCACGGCACGGGCCAAGGGCTTGGCCAAGATCCACATCATCTCCCGCCACGTCATGCCGAACGCGATCCTGCCAATCATCGCGATGGTCGGCATCGACATCGGCCTGTTCATGTCCGGTATTGTCGTGGTCGAAAGCGTTTTCGGTTGGCCCGGGATCGGCCAACTGGCCTGGCAGGCGATCCAGCGCGTGGACATCCCCGTCATCATGGGCGTGACCATGGTTTCGGCCACCGCGATTGTGCTGGGCAACCTTCTGGCCGACCTCGTCGCGCCGCTCATCGATCCCCGCATCAAGACCAAGTAAATCAACAGAGGAGAACGAAATGAAATCGCTACTATATGCAAGTATTGCCGGTGTTGCGCTGGCGGCCACTGGCGTGCTGGCGCAGGTGGAACAGAACGCGCCGCAGGGCGGCTCCATGATCGTCACTTATCAGGACGACGTGGCCACGCTTGATCCCGCAATCGGCTATGACTGGCAGAACTGGTCGATGATCAAGTCATTGTTCGACGGTTTGATGGGCTATGAGCCCGGAACGACGAACCTAAGGCTGGAGCTGGCGAAAAGCCATGACATCTCGGACGACGGCAAAACCCACACGTTCGTGTTGAAGGACGGCATCAAGTTTCACAACGGTCGCGAGATTTTGGCCGGAGACGTGAAATATTCTCTCGATAGGGTGACCGACCCGACAACGCGAAGCCCCGGTGCCGGTTTCTTCAACATGATCGAAGGATTCGAGACCTGGAACGCGGGCGAGGGTGACGGCCTGTCCGGTGTGAAGGTAATCGACGATAAGACTGTTGAAATCTCGCTGAGCCGGCCGGACGCCACCTTCGGACATATCATGGCCTTGAACTTCGCGTCTCTTGTTCCGCAGGAAGCCGTGGAAGCCTCGGGCGAGGATTTCGGACGCGAACCTGTCGGCTCGGGCGCCTACAAGCTGGCCGAATGGACGCCGGGTCAGCGCGTCGTCTTTGAACGCTTCGAGGACTATCACCGGGGCGGTGTGCCCAAACTCGACGAGATCACCTTCCAGATCGGCCTCGAGCCGACCGTGGCGCTGCTTCGGCTTCAGCAGGGTCAGGCGGACGTGCCCGGCGACGGCATTCCGCCGGCGCAATTCCTGCAGGTGATGAACGACCCCGCGCAATCCGAGAATGTGATCGAGGGCGGCCAGTTGCACACTGGCTATGTCACCATGAACACCCGGATGGAGCCGTTCGACAACAAGGCGGTACGTCAGGCAGTGAACATGGCGATCAACAAGGATCGCGTCGTTCGCATCGTCAACGGCCGCGCCGTTCCGGCCAACCAGCCGCTGCCCCCCACTATGCCCGGCTATGCCGAGGAGTATGAGGGCTACGCCTACGATCCCGACGCCGCGAAACAGAAGCTGGCCGACGCGGGCTACGCGGACGGGTTCTCGACCGAGATCTATGTGATGAACGTCGACCCCAACCCGCGCATTGCGCAATCCATCCAGCAGGATCTTTCGGCCATCGGCATTGATGTCGAGATCCGCAGCTTGGCGCAGTCCAACGTGATCGCTGCTGGCGGCGAGCCGGATCAGGCGCCGATGATCTGGTCGGGCGGCATGGCCTGGATCGCGGATTTCCCAGACCCGTCCAACTTCTACGGCCCTATCCTGGGTTGCGGCGGTGCGGTCCAAGGCGGCTGGAACTGGGCTTGGTACTGCAACGAGGATCTCGACGCCCGCGCGGCAGAGGCCGACTCGATGACCGGACCAGATCAGGCCGATGCACGCATCGACGCATGGCGCCAAATCTATCTGGACGTGATGGAGGATGCGCCGTGGGTTCCGATCTTCAACGAGCAGCGCTTCACGCTCGTTTCGGACAAGATGCAGGGTGACGGCAGCCTTTTCGTGGACCCGGTGCACATCCCGGTGAATTACGATTACGTCTGGTCGAGCGAGGCTGAGTAAGATCATGTGCAAGCACTGTGACTATACCATTCACGGGGCGCACCATCACGTCGGGTGGGATCATTCGATCCCGCCCGTCGAAACGGTGGCACCGGGCGAAAGCGTACACTTTCAATGTCTCGACAGTTCGGGCGGTCAGCTCACGCCAGATAGCACGACGGCTGACGTGCCCAAGCTGGATTTTGGCAAGATCAACCCCGTCACCGGGCCCATTCGCATCGACGGGGCAGAGCCGGGCGACGTTCTGAAGGTCGAGATCCAAAGATTTCATCCCTCCGGTTTCGGCTGGATTGCGATCATTCCCGGATTCGGTCTGCTGGCAGATCAGTTCGGGGATCCGCACCTGAAGGTTTGGAACTACGATCCCGAAACGCTGGCCCCATCGGTCTTTTCCGATCTTGCGCGCGTGCCGCTGAAGCCCTTTGCCGGTACCATCGGCCTCGCTCCGGCAGAAGCAGGACAGCACTCGGTCGTTCCGCCGCGCCGGATGGGTGGCAATCTCGACATACGCGACTTGGCGGCAGGCACCACGCTCTACCTCCCGGTAGAGGTCGATGGCGCACTCTTTTCCATCGGCGACACCCACGCCGCGCAGGGCGATGGGGAGGTTTGCGGGACCGCCATCGAGAGCCCCATGGATGTCGATCTGACGTTTGGACTCATCAAGCAGGAAAAGCTGGCCTTTCCGCGTTTCACCACACCGGGGCCGGTCACGCGGCATCTCGACTCCAAGGGCTACGAGGTGACGACGGGCATCGGCCCCGATCTGATGACCGGCGCACGCGATGCAGTTTCGGCGATGATCGATCTACTTGGCAAACAACACCGACTGTCGGCCGAGGACGCCTATCTGCTCTGTTCGGTCTGCGGCGATCTGCGGATTTCCGAGATCGTTGACATGCCGAACTGGGTCGTTTCCTTCTACTTTCCGAGGGCGGTTTTCGAATGACGATCATGTCCGACAATGCGGGGCAGGGCGGCATTCGCCCTGTCCTGACCGTGCGCGATCTCAAGGTGCAGGTTGCCACCAGCGAGGGCGCGAAGACGGTCCTCGACGGTCTTTCCTTCGACCTCATGCCGGGCGAGACACTTTGTCTTGCCGGTGAGAGCGGTTCGGGCAAGTCGATGACGGCACTCGCCATCATGGGCCTCCTGCCCAAGCCCATGGCGCGCATTGCCGGTGGATCGATCCGGCTGGGCGAAATTGAACTGACAGATCTTTCCGAAACCGGCTTTCGCGCGGTGCGTGCCAATCGCGTCGCGATGATCTTTCAGGAACCAATGACCTCACTCAATCCACTGATGACTGTGCAGCAACAGCTGATCGAGGTGTTGCTGGAGCATGGCACCTGCACGCGGTCAGAGGCCCCGGCCCGGGCGTTGGCGCTGCTCAAAGACGTGCGGTTGACCGAGCCCGAGCACCGCTTGAAACAATATCCGCACGAGCTTTCCGGCGGAATGCGGCAGCGCGTCATGATCGCGATCGCACTGGCCTGCGATCCCGAAGTTCTGATTGCCGACGAGCCGACCACCGCACTCGACGTGACGGTGCAGGCCGAGATCCTCGATCTGATCCGCTTGCTGCAACAGGATCACGGCACCACCGTTCTCATGATCACCCACGACATGGGTGTGGTGGCTGAAATTGCCGACCGCGTCGTCGTGCTACGCGATGGCCGGCAGGTCGAGGCTGCGCCGGTCAAGGAACTCTTCACCGAACAGAAAAGCGATTATGCGCGAGAGCTTCTGGCTGCCGTGCCACGCTTGGGCTGCGCGCCGGCACGGCCCAAACGCGCGCTTGGAGACAAGGTGATCGAGGTTGAGGATCTGGCGGTTCGTTTCGACATTACCGGCGGCGTGCTCAACCGCCCGGTGGCGCGCGTCCATGCGGTCGAAGGCGTGAATTTCGACATCCGCGCCGGTGAAACGCTCGCCCTTGTCGGCGAGTCGGGGTGCGGCAAGTCCACGATTGGCAAGGCGCTTCTCGGGCTTGTGCCATGGCAGGGCAGCATCCGGATCGCGGGCCGGCAGACTTTCGGTCTGAGCCACCATGCGCTCAAGCCGGTGCTGCGGGACATCCAGATGGTGTTTCAAGACCCTGGCGCTTCGCTCGATTCGCGCATGACCGTGCGGGATCAGGTGGCCGAACCGATGATTGTGCACGGCATTGCAAAGGGCAGCGACCTGGACGACCGGGTGGAGTACCTTTTTCGTCGCGTAGGGCTCAGCCCCGATATGATGAACCGCTACCCGCACGAGTTCTCCGGCGGGCAACGGCAGCGGGTCTGCATCGCTCGCGCACTCAGCCTGTCACCGCGGGTGATCGTGGCCGATGAAAGCGTTTCGGCGCTGGATGTTTCGGTCCAGGCACAAGTTCTGGATCTCATGCAGGAGCTTCAGGACGAGGACGGGTTGGCCTATCTCTTCATCAGCCACGACATGGCCGTGATTGAGCAGATGGCCGACCGTGTGATGGTCATGCGCCTTGGCCAAATGGTGGAAGAAGGCGAGCGCGACGCGGTGTTGGGCGATGCGCGCCACCCCTATACGCAGCGTTTGCTTTCGGCCGTGCCGATCCCGGATCCCTTCCGCCGCCGACCGCCACGCGACATGGCGGATTTCACGCTGGGCAAGCCGATCCGCGACATTGGCGATCCGCCGCCACGGCTGGTTCTGAACGAGATAGCACCGGGGCATCGCGCAGCAAACTGAAAGACGACCTTCCAGTTCCGCCCAATCTGAACCGCCCCGGTTTTCCCGGAGGCTGATTACTCCATTTCAACCGACTTAATCGAAGTTGTTGCACTGTTCATAGAACTTCTCCTCGGCTTCTGCCGTCGGGAGGGGGCATCCATGCCATCAACAAAGCCGGCGAACGTCCATTCGTCGAAGGGCAGGTTGCTGGTGATCATCGTGGAGCCGCGCTCGTAGCGCTGCGAGATCAACTCGAACAAGAGCTCTGCACCGGTCTTGGACAGCGGCACCAAGCCGTCGCTGAGGAGACGATTCCCTCTGTTCGGGCACGCGTAGGTGTCTTTGGCCACAAGTGAAACGCTTTGTTTTGCGATGGGAAACAATCCGTGGGACCATCGCCAAAAGAGAGAGGCGGCTTGGATCAAGTGCGTATATTCAACGTCTTATCTCAGCGATTCTTATGCGCGGCATGCTGACATGCGCAAGAAGTCCCCGATACCGGGGTCAACTGGTCGTTAAAAAGTGTTGATTCGCGACGCAGTCGTGATTTAGCGTGAGAGACCCAACTGATAGCGCGAGATATAAAGGTTCTGGGCCGCAGTCTTTTAAGAGCTCACCGCAGCGTGGCGATGATTTTTTGAGTGACCGACCATGATTATGAGCCTGTAACCGTCGGCCACATTCGTCCGGCCATGTCTCGACATACATGACAGGAAGGAGTCGCGAAATGGCATTCCCATTCGCGAAAGAGGAGCGTCGTGACCGCCGTTCTGCCTCAACATCCCCTTGGCATAGGGCGTTCTCCTGGTTCAACGAGGACCGCCGCCGGTCGTTCCGAAAACCCACCCAAATGCGAGGCGGGAGCAACCTCTCGGGCCTCAAGATGGAAGCGTTGGAACCGCGCTTCCTTCTCTCTGCGGATCCGGCCCCGTTTCTCGTGGACATGCTGGCGCCCGACGGGAACGATTTCGCGCTGCGCTACGATTCCCTGACGCGGTCGATCTCGGTCTTCGATCAGGAGGCGAACTCGCTCGTCACGCAGAAGCTCGTGGCCGAGATCTCGTATGTGAAGGTCCGGGGCACCGCGTTTGATGACAACCTGACGCTCGATTTCGGTGACGGCCTCGTGTGTCCCGTGGCAATCGAATTCGAAGGCGGCGACGGCAACGACTCTCTTACCATCACCGGGAGCGGTCTTTCGAATGTGAGCCTGTCGGTCACCGGCGCGGACAGCGCGAGGGCCGAGATCGGCGATGGCACGGACGTGGTTTCGGTCAGTCTGACGGGCACCGAGGCGGTGAAGGACGAGGCGGCGGCGCTGCAGCGTCTCTATTCCGACGCGACGGACCAAGGTCAGACGCTCAGGATCTCGGAATCCGGCGGGGCCGGATCGGGCATCGGGGCGATCACCTCGGATAGCATGGTGGACTATAGCTTTGTCGCGCCTGAAGACCAGCTTGCCGTCGAGGCGGGCGCCGGTGATGACCTCATGATCATCGACAGCATTCCCGCCGGCCTCTCCACGTCGGTCCTGCTGAGCGGCGGCGCCGGGTCGGATGCCGTCACAGGTCCGCCTGAAGATACTGTCTGGAATATCACCGGCGACGATGCCGGTGATGTTGCTGGGGTGTCTTTCGTTCAGGTCGAAAACCTTCTGGGAGCGGCCGACAACGAAGACACCTTTGTTGTTTCTGAAAGCGGGAGTCTGTCCGGCGTCATGGATGGCGGGGCAGGCGGCTTCGACAGCCTGGTTCTGGACGGCGGCACGTTCGAGCAGGTCGATTACGTTGCCTACGATCTTCACTCCGGTACGATCACCCGTGACGGGTCCGTCCTGACCTATGCCGGCCTTGAGCCGATCAGCGACAACATGGACACCACCGACCGGGTCATCGACCTGTCGGCCATGTCCGATACCGCGCGCATCTGGCAGGATGGCGATGGCCTGCACGTTACCTCTCAGCTGCCCTTCGGCGGCGTTGATATTCCCGAGGGCCTGCCGGAGGTCCTCACCTTTGAATCCTTTACGCTTGGCAGCCTTCCCTCCAACTCTCTCACGCTGAACCTTGGGGAAAGCAACGACGACGACCTTTCGGGCGACGCCATTCCGTTCCTGTCGCGCGACCAGGTGACGATCGAGGACGTCGACCTTGCTGCGATGAACCTGAGCATCAACGGCGGCGGCGACAAGGACGTGGTGAACATCACCGGCGACCTGATCGTCGGCGACCTGACGATCAATGCCGAGGAGATCGCGGTCACCGGGAGCATTACCTCCTCGGGTGATGTGACGCTGAATGCCGAAGCCGAAGATGATGGCGTCATCGTCGACGGAGATTCCCCGGATTTCCTGCAAGGCATCGGCCTTGAAGGCTTCTTTGTCGCGGCCACCATCGCGACCATCGACGTGTCCGGGAACATCACTGCCAGCGGCGCGCTGTCGATGACGGCCATCGGCACGGTCGACATCACTTCGTCGCCTGGCGATCTGGCCGGGGCAGGGGTCCTGGACCTGACCGGCGTCGGCGTGGTGCCGGACGTGGCGGTGACGGTGGACGGTACGGCCTCCCTTTCGGCGACATCCATCGCCGCGACAGCTACGGTCGATATCGACATCGCCGTGCAGGATAATGCAGGCGCGGAAGACACCTCCGACACGACGGCGGACGCGGCCGTTTACGTCGTTGTCGTTTATGGTTCGAGCTTGGTCGACGTATCCGACACCGCGGCCATCACGGCGACCGGCGGGGCCTTGACGCTCGGCGCGGTCACCAACCTCGACGTGGCCGCCATAGCCGACGGCTCGACCGAGGCGGGAGCCAAGGGCGCGACGCTGGCCGTGTCGACCATCGGCATCACCACCTCGGCCAATGTTGGCACGGGCACCTCGATCTCGGCCACGGGCGGTGCGGTCGCCGTGACCGCGGCCCTGACAGCCGATGTCACGACCGAGGCGATCTCGACCAAAGCCGGTGCGGAACAGTCTGCGGGCGGGACGAACCAGTCCGAACAGCGGCTGGAAGACCCCAACAGCGACGGGGACACCAGCGACCAGGCCGCCACCCAGGGCGGCAGCCTTGACTTCGCGGGCGCGGTCGTCGTCTCCGACTACCGCCCGACCACCTCGGTCGAGGTTGCGGGCAACATCAACACCGGTCAGGCCCTGACCCTGACGGCGATGAGCACCGACAGCGTGACCGCGAAGGCGGACGGCTCGGTCACCGACGGCTCGGGCACGGGCGTCGCCATCGCGGTTGCTGTGGGCATTGTCGATCCGACGGTCGTCGCTCTGATCACCGGCGGCAGCCTTGACGCGGATGACGGCATCGGCCTCACCGCGCAGATGGACGCCGACGACACCTTCTCGATCGAGTCGATTTCGGGCGTGGGCGATGGGGCCCAGACGGGCATCGCGGGCTCTCTCTCCATTCACGTCGCCATGGGCACGGTCCTGGCGACGGTGTCGGGCGCGGTCGATCTGAACGGCTCCGCCCTTACGGTTACGGCGCTGGCCCAGACCCTTACCGTCACCAATGCCGTCCCGGACGAGGATGGCGTCACCGGCGCCTCCACCGGCATCGGGGCCTCCGTTGCGTTGGCGATCATCGACTGGCAGGTCGGCGCGGATATCGCCGCGGGCGCGACGATCACCAACGGCGCAGACCTCACCATGGGCGCGACCCATGAGCAGCAGGTCGACACCACCGCCATGGGCGGCGCGGACGGCGGGGCAGGGGCCACAGTGGCCGTGCCCGTCGCAGCGACCACGCTTGTTTTCTCGGACACGCTGACCAGTATCGGTACAGGCACCGGCGCGGTGACCTTCGCGGGCGATATCGGCCTGTCGGCCTCCCACACCAGTGCTGTGACCACCAACGCCGAAGGCGACGCCGAGGGCGGCAGCACGGCGGTTGGCATTTCCTTCGGCCTCACGGTCGACGAACAGACCTCCCTTGTTCAGGTCCTGCGCGACCTGAGCTCGACGGCGGGCGTGGTTGCGCTGACCTCGACCGCTGTCCTGCGCGACCGGACCACCGCCAAGGCGGCGGCGGCGGGCGCATCGGATTCGCAGTCCGACCCGGATGGCGTCGACGGCACCAGCCAGAACCAGGCCAATTTCGGCAACACCCAGGCGCAGCAGCGGACCGGCAGTCAGGCGTCTTCGCCCGAAGGCCAGACCCCGCCCTCCACTTCGAACGGCAGCGGGTCGCTGTCGGTTGCGGCGGCGCTGTCGATTGACGTTCAGATCGCCGAGATCGGCATCGACCTGGCGGATGGCATCACTGTCAGCTCGGACGGTCAGCTCTCCATGCGGGCCCTGTCGAATGCCGACAGCTGGGCCGAGGCGGATGGCAGCGCGACCACCGGGTCCGGCAACAACATCGGCGCGGCGGCATCGGTGAACTATGCCAATGTCTCGACCACGGCGAGCTCGGGCGCGGCCAACCTGGTCGCCGACGGTGTTCTGATCGAGGCGGGCAAGACCGATCGCACCATGTCCCTGAGTGTCGAGACCGGCGAGACGGTCGACACGACCGAAGATACGATCTTCATCGGCGAAGGCGCGGATCTGAGCACCGGTGACGAGGTCGTCTATTCCAACGGCGGCGGCACCGACATTGCGGGGCTGACCGACGGCACCACCTACAAGGTGGTCGAGGCCGGAAACGGCCGTATCAAGCTGGCCGCACAGGCGACGGATGTGACGGTCGAGAACCCGGCCACGCTCGACCTGACCGACCAGGGATCGGGCGATGCGCACACCCTGACGAAAGCCGGTGAAGACGCGATCACCTTCGATCCCGACAAGGATGTCTTTGCGCTCGACAGCGATGGCAAGGACAGCCTGCGCACAGGCGACGCGGTCACCTATTCCAACGGCGGAGGCACCGATATCGGCGGTCTGACCGACGGCACCACCTATTACGCCATCATCGACGCCGAGGGCGATTTGAAGCTGGCCGAGGATCTGGACAAGGCGATCTCGGGCGACGCGATCGAGATCACCGGCGCGGGCACCGGCACCGACCATGGCCTCTCCGAGACGACCAGCCGTGCGGCGGCGGATTCCACCTCGGGCGCAAGCGATGGCAACCTCGGCTTTGCCGGGTCGCTAGCCATCAACGTGGCCGAGATCAACGCCTATGCCGCGCATGGCGCGGGCGCATCGGCAACGCTCACCGACGGCAGCGATGCGGGGACCGAGGTCGGCGCGTTGGTCGTGAAGGTTGAGGCCGACACCTTCGCGGGCGTCGATGCGGGCGCCAAGCAGGAGAAATCCGGAAACACTGGCGTGGGCTTCTCCTTCGGGCTGAACATCACCGACAATTCCGCGCGCGCCGCGTTCGAGACCGGCGCGACACTGGCTGGCGACGTCGACGACGTCACGCTCGAGGCCGTGGGCACCTACGGCCTGCGCACCGATGTGACCGGCGGCGCCGAGTCTATCAGCGGCACGGGCGCGACCCCGGTCCTGGGCATTTCGGTCGCGATGAACGACACCTCGGCCATCTTCGAGGCTGGCGATGCGCTGACCATCGGCGGTGACCTGTCTGCGACGGCCACCCACATTGCCAACAGCACCACGATTGCCAAGGGCGATGCCAAGGGCTCCAGCGCGGCTGCCGGGATTTCCTTCGGCCTGACGGTGGCCGAAGATGACGTGACCGCGCAGCTTCTGCGCGACGTGACCACCGGCGGCGGCGTCACGCTTGTCGCACAGGGTGCAGCAGCCAGCCGGACCGAAGCCGACGCCTCGGCCACGGGTGCGCCGGAAGATAACGGCGGCCAGAACGTTAACGACCAGACAAACCAGCAGGCCGGTACGGCCACGACCCAGACCCAGAACCGGACCCGCGGCGGCTCGACCCCGTCCTCGGCCGGGCAGGGGCAAAGCCAGTCGGATGCGTCGAACAACGGCTCCACCCTGACGGTTGCCGCGGCGATCAGCCT
>JAGXGV010000068.1 GCA_024636635.1 Puniceibacterium sp. | reverse complement strand
CGATCCGCTCTTACAAGAAGTCAAGTGCGTCGCGTCAAAGGCGCGCCTTGTACTGAGTGGCACGCCTTCGGCGTGACGAGATGATGGCAATGACGGACATATCGCCAAGGACACCCTGTTCGGACCGGAGCGCCTTCAAGCGCGTGCCATTGATCGGGACCAAAGCGACCGCAGACTTTCATCAGGGCGCGCAGCCAATGTGCGGCAGATCAGACGCCGTATACATGGCCGCAGCCGAAACAACGCCAGCATCAACCGAAAAGCCCTTGCCCCGCGGGAGCCATCCATACATGGTCCGAGCGACAATGGCGAATGCACTGCAATCGCCGCACGGTTGCAGCGATCAACGCGCGGGACGGGGACTGGTGCCTGGCGCTGAAGGCCAACCATGACTCGCTCCTGTCCGACGCCCGGGCCTGCTTCGGCAAGGCGAAGAAGGATCCCCGTGTTGTTCCTCAAGAAGCTCGTGCGTTTGCAGGTCGTCATGACTGGACCAGTCCTGCAAGGCATCGTTGTAGAAATCGAGAAGCGCCTTTTCTCCACGCTCAACGGCATCCAGTGATCCTTCGTCCAGGCCCGTGACGCAGTCCCGCAACGTGACGGCCGCCGCGTTCACGCTGCCACGAAACGAGGTGTCGCACTCACCGCTGTCACCAAGCGCTGCAAGACGCGTTTCCAACTCAGCGGCATGCGCTCGGTGCATGTTGGCAAGCCCGGATATGATCCCTCTGATCTCGGGCTCTGCCCGTTCCAGCATTGTGTCATAACCCTTCATGACGTCGTTCGTTGCGGTGTGGGTTTGGTGCAGTGCGTCCAAGGGATTGTTTTTCATGGTCTATTCCTCAATCAGTGATGGCGCCCCGAAGATCTGTGGGGCGGGGCGCCAGAGCTGGTGGTCATCGGGAATGCCGGGCGACCGGCGGATCCGATACAGTGCGGGTCACGATTGCAACCGCTTCCAGAACCGCAGGGCGCCGCAGTGTTCGACAAAAGTCCCGGCATCTTTGTTGGCGTTCAGCTCCACGACGCCTGCGTCAGCCTCGACATTGGCGCGTTTCAAAAGCACTTTTGCGCCATCCGAAACCCCGATGAACTTCAGATGGGCGTGGGCGTCGGCGACAAAGCTGCGGGCAGCGTGCATACCGGCAAGCTCGGCCGCGCCATCAGCCGAGGCGAGAATGACAACAGCGTCATAAAGAACGGAAGGCGCGCCATCTATCTTTTGGTCCGCCTCGACATGGTCACCGTCGGCGGTTACGATACCGCCGACGCGCGGTGCCACAATCTCTACCGTGCCGCCCGCGTCCACGACTGCATCCTTCATCGCGCCGAGCAGCTTGCCGTCGATCCCGTCGGTGACGAGGATGCCCATCTTGCGTCCGGCGAAATCACCCGGGCCGTTCTTCAGGATCGAAAGGGCATCGGAGGGCGCAAGATCCGTAACCGGCTTGCGCGCCGGTTCGTGCGCCTTTGGCACCTTCTTCAATCCAAGACCATCTGAAACGGTCTGGGCCAGGCCTTCATCGATATTCGGAAGATGCGCGACCAGACGTTCTCGGATCGCCACTGTCTCGACCTTGGACAGCTCAAAGATCAGAGCGTTGGCGATGTGGCCCTGCTCAATCGCGGTCTGGCTGCGATAGAATTGCGCGGCCTGGCTGTAATGATCGCCAAAGCTTTCGGCCCGGATCTTGCGCTTTGGCCCGGCGACCTCCTCAGGGAATGACCGGAAGCCCCGTTCGGGGTCAGCGCGCGGTCCCCCCTTGGCCCAGCCGTTCGGTTCATAATTCGCGCGCCCTTTCGGGTTGTGCATCGCCATGTGCCCGTCCTGCTGGAAATGGTGCATGGGGCAGCGCGGCGCGTTGATCGGAATGTGGGTGAAATTCGGCCCGCCCAGCCGCTTTGTCTGGGTGTCGAGATAGGAGAAATTGCGCCCCTGAAGCAGCGGGTCATTGCTGAAGTCGATCCCGGGCACGATGTTCTGGGTGCAGAACGCCACCTGTTCGGTTTCGGCAAAGAAATTGTCGACAACCCGGTCAAGAACCAGACGACCGACGATGCGCACCGGAACGTCTTCCTCGGGGATCAGCTTGGTCGCGTCGAGCACGTCAAAGTCAAAGCTGTCGGCAAAGGCGTCATCGAACACCTGCACGCCCAGTTCCCATTCGGGAAAGTCGCCCTTTCCGATCGCATCCCACAGGTCACGGCGGTGGAAATCCGGGTCGGCGCCGTTGATCTTTACCGCCTCGTCCCACAGCACCGATTGCAGACCGCCCTTGGGTTTCCAGTGGAACTTGACAAAGTGGCTCTCGCCATTGGCATTCACGAACCGGAAGGTATGGACGCCGAAACCCTCCATGAACCGGAACGAACGTGGGATGGCGCGATCCGACATCGTCCACATGATCATGTGCATGGCCTCGGGCATCAGCGAAATGAAGTCCCAGAAGTTGTCATGCGCCGTCTGCGCCTGAGGAAAGCCGCGGTCAGGCTCTGGCTTAGCGGCGTGGATGAGATCGGGAAACTTCATCGCATCCTGGATGAAGAAGACCGGGATGTTATTACCCACAAGATCCCAGTTGCCTTCCTGGGTATAGAACTTGACGGCAAAGCCGCGCACGTCACGGGCAAGATCGGCCGACCCCTTGTTGCCGGCGACCGTCGAAAACCGCACGAACGTGGGCACCCGTCGCCCCTTTTCGCCGAACAGATGTGCGGCCGTCAGTTCGGGAATGGCCTCGGTCGTCTCGAAAAAGCCGTGCGCGCCGTAACCTCGGGCATGGACGACCCGTTCAGGAATGCGTTCGTGGTCGAAATGAAAGATCTTTTCGCGGAAATGGAAATCCTCAAGCAGCGACGGACCCCGGTCCCCCGCTTTCAGCGTATTCTGGTTGTCGGCAACCGGGATGCCTTGGGCAGTCGTCAGAGACTCCCCATCATCATGGCGCAACTGGTGGGTCTCGCCGCCAGTGCCGGGATGGCGGTCGCGTTCAACTGTGTCGTTCGCGGATTGCGTGTTTGCAGAGGGCGGATGGCCGGGAATTTTCTGATCCATGGGGGGTCTCTTCTGGTTTGAGTACGTTGGCCGCTCATTCGGTCGACAAATAAGCGGGGCTCGACTAGCCGCGCGCGACAAGCTTTTGCGAACGCGCGGCGATTTCGGTCATGAAGCCGTCTGAATCATAGATTTTGGCAACAGCGGCCTCCTGGCGGTCGGTGCGGGTTGCAGCGCAGACAGCGCTTCTTCCAGCATGGCGATATGTTGTGCGAGATTGCGGGCGCGCAGACGGTCCCCGGGTGCGACACGCAATGGCCACGGGCCAAGGCTGTTGCGATTTGCCGCATCGATAAGAAGGTGTGCCGACGGAAGTGAGTCGTCGACAAGGTAATCCGTGCGATCGACCCGGGCGCGCAACGCATCGGCCATTCCGCCCCCTGCCCTGCCCTCCAGCCGACAGGACGCGGCAACACGCACGTCTGCGGCGTGGTGAACGCTGTGGCCCGCTACCTTCAATCGCCGGACCAGATCACGGTCCTCCCCACTGGAAAGATCAGCAAAACCGCCCACATCGCGATAGGCAGTGGTGGTGATGGCAAGGCTCGCACCTGCGGCGCAACCATGTTCGCCCTCTAGCCAAAACGGCCCATGAAGGGCGCGACGGTAAAACTCCATCACCAGCCGCTCGTACCGACCTTCCATCTCGGCAAGAGCGGGTTCGATACCGTCGAGAACCGCCAGTTCCGACTGCATGGGCGTGACCAGTCCACACACCGCCGCAACCTGTCGCAGATGCATCCGGTTTCGGATGATCCAATCAGGTGCGACGACGCAGTCGGCGTCGGTGGTCAGCACCTCGGTAACACCGGGATGCGCTGTCAATGCGTGTTCGAAACCCAAACTCCGCGCTGTGCCGACGCCGGCATCGGTAGACAGGTTGCAATCGAGAACCTCCAGCCTCAGTCCCAGCGCCTCCGCCGTCTGGCGCGCGCACTGCGATGTCTGGTCGGTACAATTGTTGGCAACCAGCACGATGGCGAAATTATCGGCACCCTGTGCCGCGAACCCACGCAGACAGGCACCGATCCGGTGCTGTTCGTTGCGGGCGGGAATGACGACCGCCGTGATCACCGGTACGGAATTGGCCATTACCCGAACCCCCGCAGCTTGCCGCGGTCGATGCGGTAAAGCCCAGTATCGGCGATCAATGCCAGATCGAGACGCGGCACCATTGTCTGACGAAAGATCTCGAGCGCATCCGCGCCTTGCAAGGCTTGTTCCGTTTCGCCCAGCCAGGTGACGCAGATCACCTCGGCGTGGCGCGCATTGTGCGAAAGATTCCGCGCCAGATGTCTGATTTCGTCCGGCGTCAGGAAATACAGGATCTCCGACAGGATCACGAGGTCGAAGGTAGCGTCAGGCAGGCGGCAAGGGTAACAATCCACGATAAACCGCGCCTCTGGCACCGCTTTTCGCGCGGCAATCACAGCGCGTTCGATCGCGTCGATCCCTGTGTAATTGTCGCACAACGGCGCGATGTGGCGTGCAAGCGCACCGTTGCCACAACCGAGTTCCAATGCCGACCTGTATGAATCGCGCATCAGGGCACGGCGCGTTGCGCGGAATTTGTCCTGTTCATAGTCGCTATGCGCAAAATTCCAAGGATCGTCCGTGTGTTCGTAAAGAGCTCGCAAATGTTTCAGTGTCGCAATCATGCGCCCACCCTCCTGTAGATCTCTGCGCTGTTGGCGAATTTGTCGACAAATGCCTTTGACATGACAAACCCGTCGGGATCGTCTTGGATCACTTGGCCCAGTTGTGTGGCATGGGACTGGATGGCTGCACGTTTCGCCGCACGCCATTGGCCGATGTCCAGGGTGAGATGGTTGTTGCAAGTCCAGGTCTCGGGCTCATCCCACCGACTCCAGACAGGGTAGGTCCAGAGCGACAGCCGGGTGATCCTGTCTGCAACCCGCACGGCAATGCGGGAGGTGGCCTTGTGATCCTCGTGATGATCCTCTGGCGCAGGGGCAAAAAGATGGCGCGCACCTGTCGCCAGACATATTGCCGCGACTGTGGCGACAACGGCATCCTGATCCTGAGCGCCAAGCCAGCCGTCGGGATGGCCGAGCCAGGTCATGTCTGCGTCTGTTCCGCCAAGGTGCCCGATAGCGCGGCGCAGTTCGCCGCGCCGTTCGGCCGCAAGTCGCGCGGCGGGCCAGGCGCGCGATCCAAGGTGCGACGCGGATCCGTCTGTCATGCAGATCACATGGGCGCCGTCATGTGCAAACGCATGGGCAAGGAGCGCCCCACACCCAAGGCTTTCATCATCGGGATGCGGCGCCAGCACAACAATGGGCGCCCCCCCGGTCAGGGTTCCTGCGTCAACAGCCGTGGGATAGGTAGGGGTCACAATAGTGTCCACAGGCTGCCCTCCCGTTCGAAACAGGCTTCGCCGACGCGGGTCTGATAGGCGTCGCGCGCCGCTTGACGCAGATAGACAGCGAGGTCGCGAGCCTTGCGCCCCGTTGCTGATCCGTCCTCGAAGTGAGCAAGACCGAGGCACTGTTCGACAGTACGGATCGCATCCAGGGCGACCTCTTCTGTCAACAGGCGTGCCGCAGCGGCGATCGCGGCGACCTCGGAGGGAGCATGGTGCGCGCCCGGCAGTCCGGCGCGGGCCGCCTGCGTCGTAAGAGCGGATGCGCCGAAAGCTCGGATGGCACAGGCAGACAGTCGTCCCATCTGGGCAGGAGCCTCAAGTCGCCCATTGGCCCGCAAGATGGTTGCCGCCGAATCGAGCAACCCAACTGCGCCGCCAATTTGCAGCGCCGCGATCCGCCAGACGCCGCCGACGAAATGCGGCTCTTTCAGATAATCGCCCGGACCGCCAAGCCAGAGGATGTCACCCATCGCGATCCCGTCAAAATCATAGCGCCCCGAGGCGGTCGCCCGCATGCCCTGCATCCTCCAGCACGAGGGATCGGCGCGTGACATGTCGCGCACGTCGACAAGGCCAAGGCGCACCTGCGGACCCGACGAGACGCTCACAACCGCATGGGTCACCGTGCCAAGGCCAGAGGCGTAGTTCTTGGATCCGGTAAGAGAGATGCCATTCGGGGCTGGCACCACAGGAGTATCGCCATCAGCACCCCACACCCCGAGGAACGCGCCGTCATTGACCAACTCCGCGATCCGCTCCCTTGATCGTTCATCACCGTGGACCCGGGCGAGATAAAGCGCATTCATGTGCCCCTCCCACAGCCGTCCGACCGACAGATTTACGGCTCCGACCCGCTGCAGGCGTTCAGCGGAAAGATCCGCATCGACGGTGCCGTCGTCGGTAAGCCATCCGGCCTCACGCAGACGCCCAACAGATCTTGCGATGCTGATCTCGCCCATATCCTCGGATGCTGCGGACGCCTCAAGCAACCTGAAAAACTTGTCGGGATCCAAACCGGTGGTGACAGGCCGATGGCGCGCAACTGCATTCTGACGTGTCATCTAAGCCACCCTGCTTGCGAGTGTCACGGTTGCATGATCCAGCCGCAGCAAATCGGTCCACCGCCGCACCACAGCAGCCAGACGAAAACGGGGATCGCCGCAGACCGTTGGTGGCACTGCGCGCCAGCGACGCAGACGGTCGATGATCGCACCGGTGTCGAAAGCGTCCACCAGTTGCCCCGAACCATGAACAACCTCTGCGTTCGCACCCAGTTCGCGATGTACAAGAGCAGGCAGGCCAACTGCATTCGCCTCGGCAATCACCAGCCCGAATGTCTCGGCAAAGCTCGTCTGCGGATAAAAAAGGCACAGGGCACGGCGCATTTCGGCGATGAGGGCGTCATGGGACAAGGTGCCCAGGAAAATGACCCCTTCAGGAACAGGGCCCGTATCCCAGGCAAGGTACCCAGGATCGGCAACCACGAGGGTAAGGTCGGGAATTTTCGAGCGGGCATCGCGGAACCGGGCAAATACCTGCTTCAGCCCCTTGTGCGGGGCACTGGCGAACAGCAATCGGTTCGGGTCTCGCGATGTGGCGTCGGGCACAAGATCATCCGCAATCGGATTATGAATGTGGCTGATATCGCGCGGCGCGTCCTTGTCCAGAAAAACGCGCAACCGTTCGGCATGGCTCTGCGACACGCAGACAATCCCGACATTCGCCTCGCGCAGAGCAAGGGCCATGGGGCGGTTGTGGCGTCCTGGATTGATGTGCAGCCAAAGAAGGATCCGCGCCACCGGGTGCGACTTGCGCAGCTTGCAGGCAACTTTCCACGAATTGATGACCACGAATGTCGTGTTCTGCGACAGTCTGAACGCTTCGGAAAGCGGCAACATCCGGCCTGCGTCAGTCATTTCGGCAACATCGCGCCCTTTCTGGAAATGCACGATCTGCGTCCTTTCCGCCAGACCTCGGGCAATCCGCAGAACTGTCGCCTCAGTTCCGCCCAAGCCAGCCATTAGAAGGGTCGTGGGCGTGTAACCTGAGGCGCTGCAGGGATCGACAATGGCGATCTGGATTGTCGGTGCACGGGTCATTCTGCCGCAACTCCACAAGCCGCCGCCCTTTCGCGGGCGATGCTGCGCGCCACAGCCGCGCGGGTCGGATCGGTCATCGGAATATCCCGCACCCGCAGATTGGCGGGGTTGCTGACAAATGCGATTTCGATGTCAGGAAGATTGATCGGCACCGGGTCCACCCGGCCCTCAACGCGCCATTGACGCACCTTTTCCCAGACCATCGCGCGGTCCTTGCGGCGCCGTTCGCTGTCGTAGTCAGTCTCTTTCGACTGGGTCAGGCTGTCGGGCGTCTCGATCTTGGTCAACAAGGTTTCAGGCACGATCCAGACGATCTCGCCATTGAAGATCAGACGATTGCGGAATTCGCGGTCCTCTTCGATGCAGGGCGCGAAGCCACCGTTGCGGGCCAGCACTTCGTGGCGGAACAGTCCTGAATTGATGTGCGTCCACTCACCCGGCACCGTTGCGCCCATCTGCATGTTGGGAAAGACGTCGTCGAACAACGACATGTCGCGCCGGATCGTCAACTTTCGCCCGTCAGGCAGGATCAGTTCATGCTGTACCAGAGCGACGCCAACTTGAAGGATCGAGTCTGGTTCGTGTCCAACCATGCGCCAGTTCAGGCACTCATCGGCTCCGATGGTTGGTTGGGTCAGGATACGAACCTGATGCATCAGCTTGTCGCGGTGCGGAATGTCATCGCTGTCGTGGAAGGTGACGGCATTGCCGTCGGTGAACAGCAGGCCGACGTTCTTGGCCTGCGCAGTGCCCACGTTGCGCGCCAGACGGATATAGGTGAACGCAGGGTTGTCAAAATGACGGGCCAGAACGGACTGCGTCTGGTCAGAACCGCCATCGTCGATGACCGTGACGCGGGTGTTCCACCACGACTGTTGCAGCGCTGCGCGTACTGCTGTGTCGATCAGATGGGCGCGGTTGTGAGTCGGGATGACAATATCGACGACGAAATCGGTCATGAAGATGCTCCTGCGTCGGGGCCGATCAGGGCCGTGCGATAACGCTCAAGCGTGCGCGCTGTTACCAAAGCGGCAGGAAACGGTGTCATGAGCGCAAAGACGGCCAGCATGACAAACGTGCCGGTCTGTTCTGCGGTCAGAACCGTGATGGCTGCCGCGACAAAAAGTGCGAGAGCAGCCACCGGCAGGCCACCATGCCGGCCCTGAGAGTTGCCGGATTTATCGGTAACGACGAACCGCTGTGCTCGGCCGACCATGGTTTGCAGGGTCGCAAGAGCCGAGATCGGCGCAAGGGCCAGCCGATTGCAGATCGCTGCGGCAATGGTTCCCGTCGGCTTCCCATCGCGAAGACCGCGCCACACCAGACGTGCGACAATATCGACGATGGTCAAAAGAACCGACGCGGCAGCCAGCGGGGGCAAGAGCTCGCCCCCCAGACCGGTCAGCAATGTGGTGAACAGGACGAGCGCGGGTAGAAGCGACAGGTTCAGCCATGCTGTCAATTGGGACAGGATCGCTCCGCGCCGACGCCAGCCCATACCGTCCCGACCAAGGAAGACGGCAGGCGCATGGGCGATCAGAGTTTGCAGGTTGCCACTGGCCCAGCGATGGCGCTGGCGTTCCAGATCCTGAAGCGAAAGCGGAAGATAACCCCGGCCGACCACCCGGTCGATGAAGCGACCGCCATAGCCCTTGCGGCACAATCGCACTCCGATCTCGGCGTCCTCCGTCGTCGTCAGGCCAGACCAGCCGCCCGCCGCCACAAGGGCTGCTTTCGACATAACGCACAGCGTTCCGGTCAGAAGAACCGCGTCAGAGCCGTCCGCCATACGGGCGTGGGTCCTGAAATATTCCTCGAGCTCTGCATCAATGCCAGCCGCGACCGTCTCGCAGGCAAGATAGGCCTGAGGGAACTGGACATAGTCTGCACCGGTTTCAGCAAGTGCATGTGCTGCCTGCGCCAGAAAATCCGGATGTACGACGTAATCCGCATCGACGGTGACGATATGGGTGGCATCTATCCGCGTGTTCGCCAGCGCAATGTTAAGCGCCCCAGCCTTTGCACCCTCAACGTCCATGCGGTGAAAAAACCGGAAATGCGGCCCAAGATGGCGGCACAAGCTCTGCACGGGTCTCCAGAGGTCAGGGTCTGACGTGTTGTTGTCGATGATGACAACCTCGTATCGATCCAAAGGCCAGTTCTGTCCATCCAGCGCCCGGAGCGTTTCGCAAACCATTCGGTGGGGTTCATTGTGGGTCGCGACATGGATTGAAAAAACCGCGCTTGCGCGTGTTTTACTCGGGGCTACCTTGGGCTCGATGCTCGGTCCGACCAAAAGCCTGACTGCCATGAAAAGGATCTGAAGCATCAGAATAGCGACGATGATCAGCGCCCCTACAACAGGGAAAAGCACTGCCGTCAATACAGTAGCCATCAGCGCCAGAATAGCCGACATAGCTCACCCCCAAGGCGTTATTGTGTTTCATCTCACATCTCAGACGCTGAGACGTCAGAACCGGATCATGAACAATATTGGCCACGGAAAGGTTCCAAACCGCGCAGGTGAAGTCCGACCCTTCAGATGATCCACATCGGCGGCAATCCGGCGATCACCTGTAAAGTTGCCCTCGGCCAGCCCGTGCTTTCCGCCAAAGTCAAAGTCCTGAATGGTTGTGGACAGGTCGCTCCCGATCAGTCACGCGACCCGGTCTGACTGTTGAGCTCCTGCATGTTCGAGGGGAACAAAATGGGTTGCCGTTTTTTTGGGGCATTCCCTAATCATGCCGTGCGTTCGTCACGGTGATGAAATCCTCGATGAAATTCTGCGCGATCAAAGACAGGTGCTGCCCTTTCAGATGGGTCGCGACCAGCGGCAGATACTGATCCGTCTCGACCGGATGCACGCTGACCAGATCGGGGTTGGCCGACAGGGCCGTTTCGCCGTCCACCAGCGCGATGGCCGACGTGGCCTCGGCCACGCTCAGTGCCATCGAGATATAGCGCACCTCGACAAACGGGTCGCCCGTCCGCGCCGCGGCAGGCAACACCGCGTCCATGATCCGCCCGACAGCCGAATGTTCAGGATACGAGATCAGCTTTTGCCCGACGAGGTCACCCGGCCGGATCACGCCGCGCTTCGAAAGTGCATTATTTCTAGGCACGGCGCAATAAACCGGCAATTTTGCCAGCAGCCGCGAACTGAGCGATGGATGTTCCAGCGGTGTGATCGTCAGGCCGAATTCGGTCATCTCGGCCAGGATCATCGCAATGATCCGCTCGTTTGACGGGCTGTCCAGCCGCAGGGTCACTTCGGGCCTCGCCTGATGGAATCGCCGTATCGCACGCGGGATGCAGCCGTTGGACAAGCTGGGACTGTAGACAAAGTTCAGACGCCCCCGCGCGCCCTGCCTCAACTGTTCCGCGAACGTGTCAAGCGATTGTAAAACAGAGAAAAACGTATTCGACCGAGCGTACAACAACTGTGCCTCAGGCGTCGGGATCAGGCGGCGTGTGCTGCGGTCGAATAGGGACAGACCGGTTTGGGACTCCAGCAGGCGAAGCTGGTTTGACACTGCCGGTTGCGAGATACGCAGCAGTTCGGCCGCTGCCGATGTGGCGCCCGTTTCCATCACCGCCCGAAAGATCTCAAGGTATCGCACGTTCATTCATATAACCCTGACTTATATGTTGGCCTTGATAAATAATTGGAAATTTGCTGAGTGCCAAGAATTCATTCGGGTCGGGACGGCATCAACCACCGCCGCATCCACCGTGTCGCCGCACGGACCGGATGGGGCATCGGCGGATGCGGGGCAGAGTGCCCGTGCTTTGGGCAGTGACGCCAAGGCGCGCGACGAGAATGGACCTCTGCCTTGATTGTCCTGCGATACGACCGGACCGGACCCTTGCAGGTCCCCCGAAACAAGCGCCTGAATGCACGATCAAGCGGCCCGCCAAACGGCTTGCCAAACCCACCCTCAGAGAAACGGAACATCACAAGTGAGCAACTCCAGCATAGTCCTTTCCGCCGCCCTTCTGGGCGCCCTGTCTCTAGCCCCTGCGGCTCAGGCCGCCGATGTCACCATCAAGGTGCTTGGCTTCTGGGGCAACCAGCCGCAGATCGACGATGTGGACCGCCCCATGTGGGAAAGCATCGAAGCCGAATCCGATGGCCGGATCGAAATCCAGTACCTGACCCTGAACGAGGCCGGCCTAAAGGGTGACCAGGCACTGCGGTTCCTCAAGCGCGGCACCTTCGACATCATGACGATCAGCCCCGCCTACGTCAGCGGCGACGAGCCGTCGCTGGTGGCCGTCGATCTGCCCGGTCTGGCCTATGACTACGAAACGTTGCGCGCCATTTCCGACGCCTACCGCCCAACGATGACCGAGCGGCTGGAGCGGTTCGATGGCGTGTTCCTGACGCATTGGCCGTTCAATCCCCAGATCGTCTGGTGCAACGACCCGGTGGACAGCATCACCGACCTGTCGGGACGCAAGGTGCGGGTGTCGGGCGCACCGGCAGCCGACACGCTGGACGAACTGGGCGCGACGGCGGTCAATCTGACCGGCGGCGAGGTTTATCAGGCTTTGCAGCGCGGCCTTGTCAACTGTGGCTCGACCGGCAGCACCTATGGCTACTCGACCAAGTGGCACGAGGTCGCCAACCACCTTTATGATTTTCCGCTTGGCAGCTACAGCCAGGTGATCCAGGTCGCCAACAAGACCTTCTGGGACGGGCTGACCTCCGAGGATCAGGAGATGATCCGTTCCAAGATGCAGCAGGCCGAAGAGAAACTCTGGGCAATGGCGCCCGACGTTCACAAGCAGGGCGTGGACTGCGCCACCGGCCGCGCCGAATGTACCCTGGGCGGAGAGCCGGGTGATCTGACCTTCACCGAAGTGTCCGAAGCCGACAAGGAAGTGCTGGCCGAGATCGTGAACGATGTAATCATTCCGAAGTGGAAAGAAAGCTGCACGCCGATCTTTGCCGATTGCGCGACGCGTTTCGACGAAACCATCGGTCAGGTGATCGCGTCCGAGTGATCGGTCTCATAGCAGGGTTTCAGGCAGATTGCCGACGCCCCCATCGCAACGAATCGCGGCACAGGGTGACATGAAACGCATTATTCCAAACGCAGAGGCGGCGGTGCGCGCCGTCTCGCATGGGGCCTGCATTGTCGGGGGATGGCTGGTGATTCTGCTGTCCTTCGGCATCTGCATCGAGGTCTTTCTGCGCAAGGTCTTCAACGAATCCCTGCAAGGCGTCGACGAATACGGCGGCTATGCGCTGGCGACCACCGCGTCGCTGGGGCTGGCCTATTGTTTCTACGAACACGCCCACATCCGCATCGATCTTGTAGTGCGCAAACTGCCCCGGTCGCTGGCCCGCGTCTTTGGCGTGATCGCGATCATCGCGCTGGGGTCGGTGGTCTGGATGCTGGCCTACGAAGCCGTGCGCCTCACGCAGGAATCGCATATGTTCGGTGCGTTTTCCAACACGCCCCTGCGCACGCCAATCCATTATCCGCAAGCCATCTGGGCAGCCGGATTCGGGCTGTTCTTCATCGCGATCCTGTTGCGGCTGCTGCACGTGCTTCAGGCGGCGCTGCTGCGCGACAGCGCCGCACTCGGCGACATGCTGGGCGAGGCGGACGCCGAACCCGAGGGTGATCCGGGCAGGATGCGGGGGGTCGAGTAGATGGAGATTGCCCTGATGTTCGTCGCCGGCCTGCTGATCCTGCTGATGCTGGGCCTGCATGTGGCCAGCGCGCTGATCCTGCTGGCCTTCGGCGCCGACCAGATCCTCAGCAACGGGTTACTGGCGTCCTCGCTGGGCTCGATTGCCTGGGACAAGATGAATGATTTTACTCTGGTCGCGATCCCGCTGTTCGTGATGCTGGGTGAAATCCTGATCCGGGGCGGCGTCGCGGACAAGTTGTATTCTGCATTGGCGGTCTGGATGAACCGCCTGCCCGGCGGACTGCTGCACACGAACATCTACGCAAGCACCGTGTTCGCGGCCACTTCGGGGTCCAGCGTGGCGACCGCCGCCACCATCGGCACCATCGCCATTCCCGAACTCGAGGCACGTGGATACAATCGGCCGATGATCTATGGCTCGCTCGCTTCGGGCGGGACGCTGGGCGTGCTGATACCGCCCAGCATCCTGATGATCGTCTATGGCACCCTTGCCGAACTGTCGGTCAGCAAGCTGTTCATCGCGGCGATCATTCCGGGGCTGCTTTTGGCCGGCATGATGTCGCTGACAATCGTTGTCGTCTCGATCTTCATCGCGCCGCCCAGGGTGGCCAGCGACATCTTGCCCCTGCGCGCCAAGCTGCGGATGCTCTGGCAGGTCGCGCCGATCTTTCTGGTGTTCTTCGTGGTCATGGGCAGCATCTATGGCGGCCTCGCTACCCCGACCGAGGCGGCAGCACTGGGCATAGTGTCGGCCCTTGGACTTGCCGCCTGGAACCGCAAGCTCTCGGTGGCGATGCTGCACAAGGCGTTCGCCGCGGCCTTCCGCACCACGTCGATGATCATGCTGATCATCGTCTCGGCGTTCTGCCTGAATTTTGTGATATCGCTGCTGGGCCTGCCACAGGACGCGTCCCGCGCCATCACCGAGGCGGGGCTCAGCCCTTATGCGCTGATCTGGCTGCTGGTGCTGTTCTATGTGATCCTTGGTTGCTTCCTCGAAGCGGTGGCGATGATGGTGACGACCGTGGGCATTGTCGTGCCCATCGTGATCAGTGCCGGGTTCGATCCGCTGTGGTTTGGCGTGTTCCTGACCATCCTGATGGAACTGTCGCTGATCACGCCGCCCGTGGGCCTGAACCTGTATGTCATCCAGAACCTGCGCCCCAAGGATTCCAATATCAACGATGTGTTCATCGGCATCGCGCCCTTTGTCGTGGCCTTTCTCGTGTTCATCGCGGTCATCATCTATGTTCCAGATCTGGTCCTGTGGCTGCCCAACAACATGAGCGACTAGGGCGATGGCGCGCAAGAGCATATGGCGTGCCCTGCGGGGGCGGCGCGAATGACAACGCTGCTGACAGGGGCGGGCGGCTTTCTGGGCCTGAACATCCTATCGGCGCTGGGCGCAGAGGGCGTGCCCTGCGTGGCACTGAACGACCGCGTGCTGCCTGACGACATTGCCCACAGGCCCGGTGTGACGCCCGAAATCGCAGATGTGCGCGACCGCGCCGCCATGGCCGCCATCCTGCGCCGCCACGGCGTCACGCGCATCCTGCACGCCGCCGCCGTCACCCCGGCCCCCGGCAGCGCGCTGGCTGGGGCCGAGACGGCACTGGATGTCAACACTGTCTCGACCGCGATCCTGCTGGAAGAAGCGCGCCGCGCAGGTGTGGTGCGGTTCGTTTATCCCAGTTCCACCGCAGTCTATGGCGCGGCGCTGTACGACGGTGCCCCGGTCACGGAACTGACGCCGCCCCGCCCCACGTCGGTCTATGGCTACACCAAGCTGGCCAGCGAGCGGCTGGTCGTGGAAACCGCCGCCAGCTTTGGCCTGTCCTGCGTGCGCGCCCGCATCACCGCGCTGTTCGGCCCCCACGAACGCGAATCCGGGTCGCGCGACATGCTGAGCCTGCCATTCCAGATGGCCCGCGCCGCGCTGTCGGGCGCGGCGGCGATCTACCCGGCGGATCTGCGCCGCGACTGGACTGCCGCCCGTGATGTTGCCACGGCGCTGGTGCGCCTGCTGACAGTGCGCGACCTGCCCGCAGATCTCTACAACCTCGGAATCGGTCAGACCTGGGGGCCGGATCTGCTGGCCCGGCACCTGACCGCTGTGCGCCCCGATTTCCGTCATGCGCCGGGTGCAGCGGATGGCAGCGATTGCACGCTGACCCTGCATGACGACCCCCGCGTCCTGCGCCAACCGCTGGACGCACAAAACTTCGCGCGGGATTTCGATTTCCGGTTCCGCGACCCGGATCAGGCGTGTCAGGACTATGTGCAGTGGCTTGGGATACAGGGCAACGGGGGCAAGAGCGGAGATGCAACATGATATTGCGCACGATGACCCTGGTGTTGCACTGCCGCCCGATGGACCGTAAAGGCCGCGCGCTGGCGCTGCGGAGATTCCTGTACCATGTGCAGGGCGGGCGTCGGCGTCCGGAACTGCCGACGCACCGAAATCGCGCGGCATTGGAAGACCGGACATCCCGCCGATGCGGAATGGCGCAGGTGGCAGCATGCTAGGCGTCCCGAAGGTCGAGGTGATCGGCGCAGCAGCCTTTGCGCCCTTCGGCACGGTGCTGCGACACCCCGGCGGCGGCGGACGGCACTATATCGACGCCGCCATCGCGGATATCGAGCCAGAGGCCGGCAACTCTTCCGTGCCAGAGGCCCGCAACTCTCCCGTGCCGGAGGCCCGCAACTCTCCCGTGCCGGAGGCCCGCAACTCTCCCGTGCCGGAGGCCCGCAACTCTCCCGTGCCGGAGGCCCGTGCCAGACTGTGGATCAACCGTCTTGAAGCCGCACCGCCCGAAATCCTGCTGGACCGGATCGAGCGGCACCCCTTCAGTCCGCAGACCTTTGTGCCGATGGGCGCGGGCCGCTTGCTATGCGCCGTGTGCCCGGCGCTGGATCGGGGCGACCCCGACACTGACGGTCTGCGCCTGTTTCTGGTGCCGCCCGGCACAGGGATCAGCTATCGGCGCGGCACATGGCATCATGGGCTGATCAGCCTGGACGGGCCATGCGGTGTGGTGGTGCTGATGGGTTTGTGCGACGGAGATACCGAACTTTTCCCCCTGCCCCATCCGCTGCGCATCCGGCGGGATGCGCTGACCTGACAGGGTTGAGGTGCGTTGCGCCCAGTCGCCCGGTCGCAACCCGCTCTGAAGGATTGCTTCTGCCTGTTCGCGGAACACAAAACCGGTCCGCGTTTTTGCGCGATATGCCCTACTGGCAGGCCGCCAGCGCCAGACCGGCGGCGGCGGCGACCGGGTCGATGACCGGCACGCCCAGTTCGGATTCCAGCGCGGCGCGCTGCGGCGCAAAGCCTGCACAACCCAGAACCACCGCACCGGCCCCCAGCCGGACCAGATCATGCCCCGCCGCGCAACTGCGTGCAAAGGTGTCGGGGTTGTGGGCCACATCCTCGGCCGACGCGCCGCCCAGATCGCGCGATGCCACGAAACGCTCCATCAGACCGGCCTGCCGCATTCGCAAACGATGGCGCGCGCGGGATGCATCCGAAAGTGCTATGATGCCGAACAGGTCAGCCCGCGACAGCGCGGCCAGGATCCCCGCCTGTTGCAGACCGATGACAGGGCGGTGGGTGAGGCTGCGCATCACCTCGACGCCAGGGTCGGAAAAGCACGCCACCACATAGGCGGCGGCATCCGGGCGTTCCTGCACCATCCGGGCCAGCGCCACGCCCGCCTCGGCCACATGCAAATCGGTTGCGATGGTGGGCGGGCCATCCGCCAGACCGATGCTTTCAAAGCCGCCGGGCCATGCGGGCGCAAAGGGTGCCAGCGCCGCGGCGATGCCCTTTGTCACCACAACCGAGGCGTTGGGATTGATGAACAGGATCGGACCCGTTATCACGACCGCCCCGACCCAACCTGATCTTTCGGCACCTGCCCCGTGCCCAGGAACGGCACCGGTCTGCCGCTGGGCGTTCCCAGAACCTCGTCGTCGCGCATCACGCATCGCCCGCGCACGACGGTCATCCTCGGCCACCCGGTACAGTCATGCCCGTCGAACGGCGTCCAGCCACAGGGCGCGGCGATCCAGGCATTCTCGATCCGGCGCCGGTGGCTCATGTCGACGATGGTGAAATCGGCGTCGTAGCCCGTCGCCAGCCGTCCCTTGGTGGGCACGCCATAGACGCGCGCGGGGCCTGCGGACATCAGATCGGCCAGCCGGGACAGCGACAGCCGCCCGGCGCTGACATGATCCAGCATGATCGGCACCATGGTCTGCACCCCCGTCAGCCCTGCCGCAGTGTCCGGCCAAGGCCGTTCCTTGGCCGCGCGCGCATGGGGCGCATGGTCGGACCCGATCACATCGACAGAACCGTTGGCGACGGCAGCCCAGGCCGCATCGCGGTGGCGCTGTGACCGGATCGGCGGGTTCATCACGCCATACCCCCCCAGCCGGTCATAAACCTCGTCCGTCTGCGTCAAGTGGTTGACCAGCAGTTCCACAGTCGCGATGTCGCGGCACCCGGCCAGAAATTCCAGTTCCTCGGCGGTGGACACATGCAGGATATGGATGGGCCGCCCCACCTTGCGCGCCAGAGCCACGATCCGCCGAGTGCCCAGCAGGGCGCATTCGACATCGCGCCATTCGGCATGCAGGCGGTGCGGGTCGCCTTCGGAATACTGCGCGCGGCGCTCTTGCACGCGATATTCGTCCTCGGCATGAAAACACATCCGCCGCACTCCATTGCGCAGCGCCATTTCGATCGACGCATCGTCCTGCACCAGCAAATCACCCTTGGCGCCGCCGGCGAACAACTTGACGGCGCAGACATTGGATTGTTTCTCGAGTTCGGCCAGAGTGCCCAGGTTGGACTGCGCCGCGGCGACGTAAAAGCCGATGTCGCACCATGCCTCGGCCGGCAGGCGGGCGCGCTTGGCGTCCAGATCCGCAACGTTCAGTAGCGGCGGCGCGGTGTTGGGCATGTCGAATATGCTGCACAGCCCGCCCAGCACGGCGCCGCGCGTCGCGGTCTCAAGCGTCTCGACAAGCGGATCGCCCGGATCGCGGGCATGGACATGCGGGTCGATCAGGCCGGGCAGCACATGCAGGCCCGTACAGTCGATCACCTGTTCCGCCCGCGCTGCATCAAAGCTTCCCAGCCCCGCGATGCGACCATCCCGCACCGCCACATCCGTGTTCGACAGGCCCCAGGGCAGGACGCAGGTGCCGTTCTTCAATACCAGTTCGTATTCGGGCAAATCTATCTCCGTTTTGGCAGGGTCGCGGGTTCGGCAGGGTCGCGGGAGCTGGGACCGTCTATGTCCTATCGTGACGGACCCCGACCTGATCGACAAGGCGGCGATAGTGCTGCGGGCGGCGATGGGCGGCAAAGTCGAACATCTTGGTCTTGCCCTGAACGCAGGCGTCCAGATCGCAATCGGCCACCACGACCTCGTCCTCCAGCGACTGCGCTTGTGCCACGATCTGCCCGTCGGGGTCGATGATGCACGACCCGCCGATCAGCCCCGATCCGTCCTCGTTTCCGGCCTTGGCGACGCTGACCGCCCAGGTCGCATTCATGTAGGCATTGGCCTGCGCGACAAGACTGGAATGAAAGGTGCGCAGTTCCGCACCCTCGGTCGTGCCGCCGTTGGGGTCATAGGCGGCCGAATTATAGCCCATCAGCATCAATTCGACCCCTTGCAGGCCGTAGGCGCGCCAGCCTTCGGGCCAACGGCGGTCGTTGCAGATCAGCATGCCCATGCGTGGCGCGTGCCATCCGTCCGCACCGTCAAATGCCTGAAACCCGAAATCGCCATATTCGAAATACCGCTTTTCAAGCTGCTGATAGGTCTGGCCCTCTTTCGGCTCGACCGATCCCGGCAGATGCACCTTGCGGTATTTTCCCAGCACAGCCCCGTCCGGGCCGACCGTTATCGCGGTGTTGAAACGCCGCCCCTCGGGCGTCATTTCCGCATACCCGAGGTAAAAGCCGACCGACCGGTCGCGGGCACGGTCGAACAGCGGCTGGACCTGGGGATTGGGCATGGCCTTTTCATAATAGGCGTCCAGCGCATCCCCTTGCAGCAGCCAGCGCGGAAAGAACGTGGTCAGAGCCAGTTCCGGAAAGACCACAAGCTGCGCGCCCCGGTCGGCGGCCTGATCGAACAGCGACAGGATGCGTGCCAGCGTCTCCGCGCGGCTGTCGCTTTTCTGGATCGGCCCCATCTGGGCCGCGGCGATTCGCAGGATCCTGGGCAAAGTGATCTCTCCTTTTCAGATCGGATTTTCAAATCGGACCATTTTCTGACCGGGCGGTCCGGACCGGATCCCGCACATGGAGACAGGCCGGATGTCGGGCGCGCGGCTTCTGCATCCGGGATAGCGGGGCGACCTTGGCATCGCAACAATTTTGCTTATTATCTTTCAGCAAAACATATTCAGGGTGTGAATACCCATGCTCAGCCTGCGACAGATCGAGATCCTGCGTGCCGTGATCCTCTTGCGCACCACTGCGGGGGCGGCGCGCGCGCTGGGGATGTCGCAGCCGGCCGTGTCCAACGCGCTGCGCAAGATGGAAAGCAGTCTGGGATTTCAACTGTTTGACCGATCCGCCAACCGGCTTGTCCCACTGGAGGCGGCCAAGATCCTGTTCGAGGATTCCGAACCGATGCTGGCCGTCCAGTTGGCCCTGAAAGAGCGGATCGACGATCTGCGCACAGACAAGCTCAGCCGTCTGCGCATCCTCTCGACCGGGCCACTGGGTCTGGGCATCCTGCCCCGCGTGCTTAAAAAATTTGCAGTCGGCCATCCGGGCCTTGGCGTGCGCTTTGACATCCGGCGTCTGTCGCAGGTAGTGCGCGCGGCAGAGGCCGGGCAGGCCGACATAGGTTTCGGCATCGAACTGGGCGCGCAACCCGGCTTGACCGTCGAACCGTTGCACAGCGGGGCCATGGTCTGCGTCTGCCCGCCCGATCATCCGCTGGCGCAGTGCGACGCGGTGACGGCGCAGGATCTGCACCGGTACGATTTTATCGCGCTCGACGCGCGCAGCACGCTGGGCGAGGTAACGCGCGACGGGTTCCGCAAGGCCGACGTGCCGTTCGATTTCGCCGTCGAAGTCAGCAACACCGCCACGGCCTGCGCCATGGCTCGGGCGGGGTTTGGCTGTGCGCTGGTGGATCCCTGGACGCCGCGTCAGGTTGCGGACCGGGATCTGATAATACGACCCTTTCGTCCGGATCTGAAGATTACGGCCTATGCTTTCTGGTCGGAACGGCGCCCGCTGTCGCGCACTGGAACGCAGTTTCTGGCCGCTGTACGCCGCGCCATTCCGGTGGGGTAGTGCGGGTGACAGTTTCGCCGATGCTCAACGCTCTTGAGCCTCAAGGTGCAATGCCGGCCATTCTGACCCTGCGGAAACCGGGACTTGGCAATCAGTTGCAAGTCTGAAACCCGACCATTCATGTCATGAGTTCAGCCAGGATTTGTTCATCATGACCAGCGGAACACCCACTGTCAGAGCGATAAGGACAGCGACCACGACGCGATACGATCCCGGGCGGTCGACCCGTGCAGCTTCGCCAAGTTCGGCCATCAGCGGCGTCCTTTCGGTGCGAACAGCCCTTGGGGCCGCCACTGGATGAAGACAACGACCAGCAACAGCACAAGGACCTTGGCCGCGACGGCACCATAGACCGGCTCGATGATGACGTTGATCTGTCCGATGCCGATAGAGGCAAGGACCGCGCCGACCAGGCTGCCGACACCGCCCAGAACGAGCACCATGAAACTGTCGACGATAAAATTTGCGCCCATGTTCGGATTCACGTTGTAAAGCGGTGAAAGCGCCAGCCCGGCGAGGCCTGCCAGTCCGGACCCCAGAGCAAAGACAAGCCGGTCGCTGCGCCGCGTGTCTATGCCGATGGCACCCGCCATGGGCCGGTTCTGCGTCACCGCCCGCAGGTTCATTCCGAACAGGGATCTTCGCAGCAGCAGCACGACAGCACCGAACGCGGAGACGGCAATTGCAATCGCGAACAAGCGGTTGGTGGTCATGATGAAGTCGCCGATCACGGGAAAGCCGCCCGACACATAAGAAGGCTGATGGAATTCCAGGTTCTGCGACCCGATGGTGACACGTACGGTGTTGATCAGCAGGATGCTGATGGCCCATGTCGCCAGCAGTGTCATCACCGGCCGGTCATAGAGACGACGGATCACCAGCACCTCCATCATCAGCCCCACCAGCGCCGCGGCCACGAACGACACTGGGATCGCGATGATCAGGTAAAAGTCCAACAGACCGGGCAAGGCTGCGCGGACCGCTTCCTGGGTGAACCAGGCGGCATAGGCACCGACCATGATCAATTCGCCCTGCGCGAGGTTGATTACCCCCATGAGGCCAAAATGATCGCAAGGCCAAGTGCTGCAAGGAAAAGCACGCTGGCGTAGCTCGCCCCGCTGTAGAGCGGCGTCGATCGTTTGGGATCAGCCGCTCATGTAGGGGCTGAACGGCACCGGCTCGGGTGTGTCCGGCGATTGCCACAGGATGTCATAACTCTGCGACTCGTTCAGTGACCCAATGAACACACCGCGTTTGACGTAGTTATTTTCCGCCGTCACCGAGATGTCGGGCAAGGCTGTGCTGTGTCGGGGGGGGGGCGTGATTGACTTCTTGCCCCAGGCAACGCTCTGCAATTCCATCACCTTCATCAGCCGTTCCACAATGTGGCGGTCGATGTCGAGCCCACCAAGGCACGACTGGTGCCAAACCTTGCGGGTGGCGGCCCCGGCGGGATGGGCGGCGACAATTCTACAGAGAGGTCATGGACAAGCCTCGACGGAATCAGGATCCGGGGAACCAGTGTTGCTCCGAGCGGCTTTGGCACCGCGAATCCGCTTTCGACCCGATCCCCTAACTCTTCATGACGGCAAGCGGCATCAATAGCCGCATACAGTGGCCGAATGCACCTTGGCTCTCGTCCGCTTCACAATAGTCAGCTTCGCCACTGTCGACAGGAAGAAAGCGCTTGCTCCTCCCAGGAGCAATGGCATGGTCACCGCCGCCCGAAGTCGGCGAAACTTTCTGTGTCTACAAGCAAAGCAGACAGGCTTTGGACATCGTGCGTATCGGACTGGATCTGGCGAAGAATGCGTTCCAGGTTCACGGAGTGACCAGTGACGAGCGAAATCCGGGAAGAACTGGCCGGGGTTGATCGCCGCATTGCGGCCTCCAATCGCAGGATCCGCACCCTGTTTCGGACCAATGAGGCATGCCAGCGTATCGGCCAGACCGAGGGAATTGGGCCAATTACGGCAACCGCGCTGGTCGCACCGGTTGGAGACCGGAGCTGCTTCAAAAACGGCCGCCAGTTTGTGGCGTGGCTCGGCTTGGTGCCCAAAAAACGCTCAGGTGGCGGGAAGTCACGACTGTTTGGCATCAGTAAACGCGGTGATCGATATCTGCGCAGGCTGATGATCCATGGTGCGCGTGTCGTTCTTGGCAAGGCGCATGGCAAAGACGATCCCCGAAGCCAATGGATCGGTCGTATGCGGGAACGGCGGCATCCGAACATTGTCGCAGTCGCCGTGGCGAACAAAAACGCCCGGATCGTCTGGTCGGTTCTGTCGCGTGGTGACCAATACCGACCTGCGAAAACAGGCTGAGTCGACTGTGAAACCGCTATAGCGCGGAGAAAACCAAAGAGATATTGCAGCAACTTGGCTAGAGATGGTGAAAGGGTCGCTCCCATCGCTTCCAGAACCTGATGTGTGGACCAGAACGGCCACGGCCGATGTCATGGGGGCAATGAGGCGGAAGCACGCGGAAATCCATCGGGGCTCGCGGCGGCGATGTATCGGGCCGCACAAGGAAGCCGGATATACGTCCGCAATTGTGAAACTAGAACCAGCACCAATCAAACCGTTGCAATAACGCGGGGTCCATATACGTCCACACAGGGGGCATCCGGTCAGGCAGAACAGTTCGGGGTGTCTTGCAGGTCAGGATTGTCCGTATGCACCTGAACGTCAGCGATCACGCCAGAGTCGCGAAAGTCCCTCACGGGGCTTGTCCAACATGTCCATCCGCGCGGAAAGTGTCAGAACGACCGCGCCAGGGTCACCGACCTGCGCCCGGAACCCGCGCCGCAGCACACTGCGAAGGACCAGACGACAGGTCCGCCCCTTCCTCCCACATCACCTCCAAACGCAGCATGACAAATCCTTGTTTCCCCGCCGCCAAAAGGACAGCGTACCGGCTCTCTCTCATCGCCCATTCCGGTTTCTTCTTTTTCCAAATACCCGCCTTTACGATGCTCACACCGCACCCAGCGCCACCGCGATGCGCCGCGCCAGCAGCCCGGCCACCTCGCGTTTGCCCATCCGCGGCCAGACCTCCGCTCCGGCGTCCGTGATCAGCGTAACTGCATTCTCCGCGCCGCCCATGATTCCGGTCGCGGCACTCACGTCATTGGCGACGATCCAGTCACAGCCCTTGCGCAACCGCTTGTCGGCGGCGTTGGCCGCAACATCGTCGGTCTCGGCGGCGAAACCCACGACCAGCGTGGGCCGCCCGTCGCCAATTCGTGACACTTCGGCCAAAATATCAGGGTTCTCGACAAAATCCAGCACCGGCCGCGCCCCCGCGACCTTCTTCATCTTCGAGGTAACCTCCTGAGACATCCGCCAGTCCGCGACGGCGGCGGCGAAGACGGCCGCCTCAACCGGCAAAGCCGCCAGTACCGCGTCGCGCATCTGACGGGCGGTCTCGACCCGTACCACGCTCACCCCGGGGGGCGGCGGCACCGTGGCCGGGCCAGTGACAAAGATCACATCCGCCCCCAGCGCAGCCAGTGCGGCGGCAATCGCCGTACCTTGCGCGCCCGACGAGCGGTTGGCGATATAGCGCACCGGGTCGATCGGCTCTTGGGTCGGGCCTGAGGTGACCAGCACCCGCCGTCCCGCCAACGGTCCGACCGCCAGCAGAGCCTCTGTCGCCGCGACGATATCGAGCGGTTCGGCCATCCGCCCCGGCCCGAATTCGCCGCAAGCCATGTCACCGTCATTCGGCCCCACAAAATGCACCCCGTCGCCGCGCAGCACCGCCAGATTACGCTGCGTCGCCGGGTGCTGCCACATCCGCACGTTCATCGCAGGCGCCACCAGCACAGGGGTGTCGGTCGCCAGCAACAGCGTCGAGGCAAGATCGTTCGCCAGCCCTTGTGCCATCTTTGCCATCAGATCCGCCGTGCCCGGCGCCACCACCAGAAGATCCGCCACGCGGCTCAACTGGATATGACCCATCTCGGCCTCGTTCGTCAGGTCAAAGAGTTCGGAATATACCTTCTCTCCGGCCAGGGCGGCCACCGACAGGGGCGTCACGAATTCACCTGCCGCCGCGGTCATCACAGGCGTCACAGACGCGCCGCGTTCACGCAGCCGCCGGATCAGGTCCAGCGCCTTGTAGGCCGCGATGCCGCCACCGATGATCAGAAGGATCCTTCTGGCCTCAAGCATGTCCGCGCCTTTCGGAAATCTGTGCTGCGGACAGTGTTAGCCAGCCTGCGGTGAAAACTCAATCACCCCCGCCGTCGCCTGTCTGCGAAGAACGATCGCGAAACTCCGCGCACGGATCACCGCGGTCCACGTCCGGCGTCACCTCGACCGAACCGAAGCCGCCATCGGGCGGGCCGAACGACTGTTCTCCCTGACCCAGCGCGGCCACATACGCATCTGGTCGCGCCAATGCCAGCAGGGCGGGCGCACCCCAGTCCGGACGCGCATGACCGTTGCCGGTGATCACCACCACCGGCCCGCCCGTCTCGTCAAGCGCCTGCACCGCCGCACGCGCCAGCAAGGCGTCGCGCAGGCGCTGGATCTCGACCATCACCGGCAGCATTTCTTCGGGCATACTGTCGCAATGGGCGGCTTTCTGAAGCGCCTCGCGCGCCGTCTGCTGATCCCGGTCCAGGTCCCGGTCCAGCCCGTAGG
>JAGXGV010000067.1 GCA_024636635.1 Puniceibacterium sp. | reverse complement strand
CATGTGGTGCATATCGGCGCGGTCGGTCCGGACGGGGCGTGGGCTGCGGAACGACTGCTGGAATACGGGGTCGACACGCGGTGGATCGCAGTGGCCGCGGAACCGACCGGCCATGCGATCATCGCGGTCGACGATGCGGGCGAGAACCTGATTCTGCTGTATCCCGGGGCCAATCAGGCCCTGACAGAGACGAAAATCGCTGTGGCGTTGGAGGGGGCGGGGCCCGCAGACAGCTTCCTTTTCCAGAACGAGACCAATGCCGGGCGATTTGCGGCTGAAATCGCGTCCGCGCTTGGCCTGCGGATTGCCTATGCGGCGGCACCCTTTGATGCGACAGCGGTGGCGGCAGTGCTGCCGCTTCTGGATCTTCTGGTTCTGAACCGGGTCGAGGCCGCGCAGCTTGAGCAAGCCACCGGCGCTTTGGTTGCGGCATTGCCGGTGCGCGACGTGGTGGTGACCCTGGGGGCGGATGGCTGCCGCTGGTACAACACCGTCACCGGAGATGTGCACGATTTTACGGCCATTCCGGTGACACCGGTGGATACGACCGGAGCGGGCGACACTTTTGCCGGCTATCTTGTCGCCGGGCTTGACCGGGGGATGCCCATGGCCCAGGCGATCCTGCGCGCGCAACGCGCGGCGGCGATCATGGTCACGCGGTCGGGCGCGGCGGACGTCATTCCGGACCTCAAGGATCTGGAAGACGCCCGGTTTTCCTAAGGCGTGCAGCGTTTTCTGAAGGGCACAGCACAGTGCGCGACGCGCTCTGGCTGCCGATGCGCGACGCGCGCTCTGGCCGTTGACGGACGACGCGCTTTAGCCGCCGACGAAGGGTGCGTCGTCACCCCAAAGCGCGCGGACCCGCGCATCGCGGCCGCAGCCTTCGCGGTAGCGGTCGTAGGCATCCTTCTGGTCGATGTAGCCAAAGCGGGTCAGCACCTTGTCGGTGCCCTTGTAATAATCCTGGTGGTAGTCTTCGGCCTTGTAGAACGTGTCGGCGTCCAGGATCGGTGTGACGATCGTCTGGCCCAGTGCCTGCTGTGCCTGCGCCTTGGCCTGTTCCGCAGCGGCGCGTTGCGCTGGATCGGCGACAAACAGCGCGGTACGATAGCTCTCCCCGCGGTCGCAGAACTGTCCGCCCGGATCTGTCGGGTCGACCGAGCGGAAGAAGGTGGCATACAACTGGTCCAGGCTGATCTTCGACGGATCGTAGACGATCCTTGCCGCTTCGTAGTGGCCGGTGCCGCCGCCGGTGACCTGCTTGTAGGTCGGATTTTTGACCGTACCACCAGTGTAACCGGAAACGACTTCGGACACGCCTGCGACCTTTTCAAAATCGGCCTCGACGCACCAGAAACATCCGCCGGCGACCAGGATGTCAGCCGCGCGGGCGGTTGTGGTCTGAACGGACAGTCCGAGAAAGAGCGCAAGCCCCAGCAGCGTCGGAGATCTGAGCGATACGTGAAACATGGGATCCTCCTATGATGATGACATGCCACCACACCGGCACCCAATCCGGCAACCGCTGACACCGGATGTCACGCAGAGGTGAGAGGACTTTACCTCTTGGCCCTCGCGGAAAGCGCGCCTAGCCTCCGGCGAAAAGGGAATATCCATGACAGATCACGTGACCACCCATCAGGCCGAAGACGACGCCCGCAACGAAACAATCCTTATCTGGATCAACGGCGCGCTCAAACCCCGCGCCGAGGCCCTTGTCAGTGTCTATGACAGCGGTTTCCTGCTGGGCGATGGCGTGTGGGAGGGGCTGCGGCTTTATGATGGGCAATGGGCCTTTCTGGACGACCACATGGACCGGCTGTTCGAGGCGGCTCTGGCGATCGACCTTGATATCGGCATGACACGGGACAAGATTGTCGCTGCGCTGCACGAAACCCAGGCCGCCAATGGCATGACCACCAATGCCCATGCCAGGCTCATGGTCACGCGCGGGGTCAAGTCACGGCCGTTCCAGCATCCGGCGCTGTCCCGTGCGGGCCCCACGGTCGCGATCATCATGGAACATTCCCGCCCCAGCCTGCCACGCCCGATCCGCCTTGCCACCGTGCCGCACCTGCGCGGGCTGCCGATGACGCAGGATCCCAAGCTCAACAGCCATTCCAAGCTGAACTGCATCCTTGCCTGCATCGCCGCCGAAAAGGCCGGCGCGGACGAGGCGCTGATGCTGGATGTGCATGGCTTCGTCAACACGACCAATGCCTGCAACTTCTTCATCGTGCGCAAGGGGCAGGTCTGGACCAGCTCTGGCGACTACTGCATGAACGGCATCACGCGCCAGAAGGTGATCGACATCTGCGACATCAACGGCATCCCGGTCTTTCAGCGCAATTACTCGCTGGTCGAGACTTATGGCGCGGACGAAGCGTTCCTGACCGGCACCTTTGGCGCGCAAACCCCCGTGGGGCAGGTCGATGGGCGGCAGATCGGCAGCGGAGAGATGGGGCCGGTCACGAAACGGATCCGCGACCTTTACCGCCAGCTTGTCCAGGACGAGGCCCGCTGATGCGCATCGCCATGTGGTCCGGGCCGCGCAATCTGTCCACGGCCCTGATGTACAGTTTCGGCAACCGCGCCGACATGCATGTGGTGGATGAACCGTTTTACGGGCCCTACCTGCGCCGGACCGGTTTGCAGCACCCCATGCGGAACCAGATCATCGCCGCGCGACCGGACAGCGCCGATCAGGTGGTGCAGGCGCTGCTGGGACCAATCCCCGACGGCAAGCCGCATGCCTACCACAAGCACATGACGCAGCACATGATCGACGGCATGCCGCGCGACTGGATCGCGCAGGTGACGAACGTCTTTCTCATCCGGCACCCCTCCCGTGTGCTTGCCAGTTTCAGCGCAAAATATGACGATGCCACCCCGGCCGATATCGGATTTGTCCAGCAGTCTGCCCTGTTCGATCTGCTTGTGGCGCAGGGTCAGGCCCCGGTGGTGATCGACAGCGCCGATATCCGCGACAATCCGGACCGGATGCTGCGGGTGCTGTGCGATGCGATCGGGCTGCCGTTCGATCCGGCGATGCTGTCCTGGCCTCAGGGCGGTCACACCGCCGACGGAGTCTGGAAGGATGTGTGGTACGGGTCCGTGCATCAATCGACCGGCTTTGCCGGGCCAGAGGGCGCATTGCCCGTGCTTTCCGGGCGCTTTGCCGCTTGGGCACAGGATGCCCTGCCTCTATACCACCGGCTTCGCGACGTCCGGCTGCTCTGAGCGCCAGGCCGGTTATCCGGGGTCCGGTACATCTGGCGGCCGCGTGACGGACCCGAAAAAAAACCGGAAAACTTCCCGTCATCTGAAACTCTTCCGCGCCACGCTCCGTTCATGTTCCTGCAGGCAGCGTTAATTGCCCCTGCTGTTTAAGACATCCATGTACCGGGCATGTTGCCCAAGCTTTACGAGTTTCAATGACGGCGCCTTTTGCCCGAGCGTGACGAGTTCCCTTGAGTTCGTGACAAGTAATAACAGGAGATATGAACATGAAGACTCTTACACTGACCACCGCCCTGACCCTTGTGGGCGGCATGGCCTTTGCCGCCGCACACAGCATGGGCCCGATGGTCGAAGCGTCCGATCAGTCCGTTGCAAACGGCATCGTCAGCGCGGAAAAGGTGGTTGCCCCCGCCAATGGCTGGATGGTTGTCCACCGCACAGATTCCGAAATGAAACCCGGCCCCGTCGTCGGTTACGCCCCCCTGCGTGAGGGCGAGAATATGGATGTCGCCGTGATCCTGACCGAAGAGGTCGCAACGGGTGACATGCTGATGCTCATGGTGCACGGCGAAGACGGCGGCATGACCACCGGGGGCTTTGAATACACTCTGGGTGCCACCGAAGATGCCCCCATCCGGGTTGACGGTAATCTTGTGATGACCACGGTCACCGCAGAGTAGCCGTCAGAGCGTCGTCTGGCTGCGGAGCGAAACGGCGCTCGCTGGACCGCTCGGCCTTCGGGTCGGGCGGTCCTTTTTTTGGGAACCACGTCTTGTCGTGCTGTTCCCGACGATCCCCGGCGCGAGGGGCCTAGCCCATGACCCGCCGGTTGCGCGCCGCCAGCAGCTTCAGCCGCAGCGCGTTCAGTTGGATGAACCCCTGGGCATCTTTTTGGTCATAAGCGCCGGCGTCTTCCTCGAACGTCACATGCGCCTCTGAATACAGCGAATGATCCGACCAGCGGGCGACAGTGTTGACTGACCCCTTGAAAAGCTTCAGCCGCACGGTGCCCGAGACATGTTCCTGGCTCTTGTCGATCAGCGCCTGCAACATCTCGCGTTCAGGGCTGAACCAGAAGCCGTTGTAGATCAGTTCCGCATAACGCGGCATGATCGAATCCTTCAGATGCCCCGACCCGGAATCCAGCGTGATCTGTTCGATCCCGCGATGCGCCTCAAGCAACAGCGTACCGCCCGGCGTTTCATAGATCCCGCGCGATTTCATGCCCACAAAGCGGTTTTCTACAAAATCCAATCGCCCGCAGCCGTGTTTGCCGCCCAGTTCGTTCAGTTTCGTCAGGATGGTCGCGGGTGACATCGCCTCGCCGTTGATGGCGACCGCATCGCCGCGTTCAAAGGTGATCTCGACCATTTCCGGCGTGTCGGGCGCATCCTCGGGGGCGACGGTGCGCTGATAGACATAATCTGGGGCTTCTTGCCCGGGATCTTCCAGCACCTTGCCCTCGGACGAGGTGTGCAGCAGGTTCGCATCGACCGAAAACGGTGCCTCGCCGCGCTTGTCCTTGGCGATGGGGATCTGGTTTTCCTCGGCAAAGGCCAGCAGTTTGGTCCGGCTGGTCAGATCCCATTCCCGCCAGGGCGCGATCACCTTGATTTCCGGGTTCAGCGCATAGGCGGACAGTTCGAAACGCACCTGATCGTTGCCCTTGCCGGTGGCGCCGTGTGCCACGGCATCGGCGCCGGTCATGGCGGCAATCTCGACCAGACGCTTGGAAATCAGCGGCCGCGCGATCGAGGTGCCCAGCAGATACAGCCCTTCATAGACCGCATTGGCGCGGAACATCGGAAAGACAAAATCGCGCACGAACTCTTCGCGTACATCTTCGATATAGATATTCTCGGCCTTGATCCCCAGCAGGATTGCCTTTTCCCGCGCCGGTTCCAGTTCTTCGCCCTGGCCCAGATCCGCGGTGAATGTCACCACCTCGCAGCCATATTCAGTCTGCAGCCATTTCAGGATGATCGACGTGTCGAGGCCACCGGAATAGGCCAGTACGACTTTTTTGGGCGCGGGCATGGGCGTTTCCTCTGCAAGGTCTGGCGCGCGGAGTATCCGCTTTTGCAACCAACGGCAAGCATTGCCCCTATCCCGCCCGCAACGGCCATGATAGCCCTGCAACCGCAAAAGGCAGAGGGAGAGCGACATGAAGGGCTGGCAGATTTTCACGCATTCGGTGCGGCTTGTCTTCACCAATCTGCATCATGCACTGCGCGTGTCGCTTGTGCTTTATATCGTTCTGGCGGCCGGTCAGATCGCGTCCTACCTTAACCCTCCGATGATGACCGAATTCGACGGGATCGAGATGCCGGAGATGTCGGGCGCCTATGCGATTCAGAGCCTGATCCTTGGCATCCTCGCAATCATTGCCAGTCTCTGGATCGCCGTCGCATGGCACCGTTTTGTCCTTGCCGAGGAATACCCCAAAGGCTGGCTGCCGCGCTGGCACGGATCGGACATGCTGGGCTATCTGGGCCGGTCGATTCTGCTGGGCCTTGTCGTGATGATCGGCGTCGCCGTCGCCTCGTTGCCCTTCGGGCTGATCGCGGCAGGGCTGCCGGGGCTGGCGCTGCTGCTGCCCTTCGTCATGGTCGGCTTTGGCGCCTATCTGTTCTTTCGGCTTGGCGTGATGCTGCCTGGCGCAGCACTGGGCCGCAAGATTACCTTTTCCGAGGCCTGGACCGCCACAAAGGGCGAAAGCGCCACGATCCTGATGTTGTCCGCACTGGTCGTCGGGGCAAGTTTCCTGCTGCAACTGCCCACGATGCTCAGCGGTGATCCAAATTCGATCATCAGCCTGATCTACGGTCTGGTGGTGAACTGGTTCGCCACGATCATTGGGATTTCCGTCCTGACCACGCTGTACGGCCATTTCATCGAAAACCGCCCCATCGACTGACGGCTTGCGTAAAGCGCGCCGCTGGGTCACAGAACGGACATGAATGATTTTCAGGATAAGGCGCGGGCGGCCACCATCGCCATGCGCGACGTCTTTCCCGCAACGCCTCTGTTGCGCAATGCCCATCTGTCTGACCTCTATGACGCTGACATCTGGCTGAAACGCGAAGACCTCTCGCCGGTGCGCAGCTACAAGCTACGCGGCGCCTTCAACGCGATGCGCAAACAGGAGGGTGGCCGTTTCGTTGCCGCATCGGCGGGCAACCACGCGCAGGGCGTCGCCTTCATGTGCCGCCATTTCGGCAAGAAGGGCGTGATCTTCATGCCCGTGACCACGCCGCAACAGAAGATCCAGAAGACCCGCATCTTTGGCGGCGACGCGATCGAGATCCGCCTGACGGGCGACTATTTCGACGACACCCTGCGCGCGGCGCAGGAGTACTGCGTTGAACAGGGCGCGCATTTCCTGTCGCCGTTCGACGATGACGACGTGATCGAAGGGCAGGCATCGGTCGCGGTCGAGATCGAGGAACAGCTTGGTCGCATCCCCGATCATATCGTCATCCCGGTCGGCGGCGGCGGCCTGTCTGCCGGAACGCTCGGCTATTTCGGCACCGGCACGCAATACAGTTTTGTCGAACCACTCGGCGGGGCCTGCCTTCAGGCCGCGCTCAAGGCGGGGCGTCCGGTCAAGCTGTCATCGGTCAACACCTTTGCCGATGGCGCCGCAGTCGGCCAGATCGGCGAACGCACCTTTGCCCGGCTTTCCGGTGTTGGCCTCGCCAATTCCCTCACCATCCCCGAGGATCGGCTCTGCACCACCATGCTCGACATGCTCAACGTCGAAGGCATCGTGCTGGAACCTGCCGGCGCTCTGGCGGTCGATGCGCTCAAGGATCTGGGCCAGTCGATCCGGGGGCGCACCGTTGTCTGCGTCACCTCGGGCGGGAATTTCGATTTCGAGCGTCTGCCAGAGGTCAAGGAACGCGCCCAGCGGTTTTCCGGGGTAAAGAAATACTTCATCCTGCGCCTGCCGCAACGTCCCGGCGCGCTCAAGGACTTCCTGAATGTCCTCGGCCCCGAGGATGACATCGCCCGTTTCGAATACCTCAAGAAATCCGCACGCAACTTCGGTTCTGTGCTGATCGGGATCGAAACCACCGACTCCGCGAACTTCACCAGCTTCTTTGCCAAGCTTGATGCTGCCGGCTTTACCTATCAGGACATCACCGATGACGAGGTTCTTGCCCAGTTCCTGATCTGAGAATCCGCAGCGGTGATGCAAACCGGTTTCGGCGCCCTGCGCCGACAGATCGGACCCCTCAGGCGGCCAGCTGCGCAGGCAAGTCGCGCAGAAAGGCGGCGCGGGAACTGGCAAAAACCTCTTGCAGGTCGTCCAGGTTCACGACATGCGGATGGCCCGCCGCCGCGGTGATTTCCCCGGCGTGACACAGCCGCGACATGTCCGAGAACCCAAGGTTCAGGGCGCTGCCCTTCAGAAAATGCAACCGCTCGCTCAACAGCCGTGGCTCTGCCCGGATTGTGTCGAGCCCGGTCAGCGCCTCGGCCACTTCACACAGGAAAAGGTCGACAACCTCCTGAAAATCGTCACCGCCGATTTCGTCATGCAAGTCATGTATCCGGACCCAGTCGATCATGGGAATGTCCTCCTGTCAGGGTCGAGTCTGGACCCTATCGGTAAACAGCCGGTTAGCATTGGCGCAGTTGGTTCGAATTGTCAGGTTCATCTGCCGTTAAAGGACAGCTCGCTACATTCGGCCCCGGTGCGCACTTGCGCCAAGGGGGACCAAAGTTGAACGCTACTTCGAAATCACAGCCCGATCCGGCGCGGCATCCTGCGCGACCGCGGCATGTGCTTGTCGTGGACGACAGCCTTGTCCAGCTCAGGATCCTCACAGCCATGCTCGGGAATTGGGGGTTCGAGGTGTTGCAGGCCGAAAGCGGCGAGGCCGCTCTTGATATCTGCGCACGGACCGCGCCGGATGTGGTCGTCTCGGACTGGATGATGCCGGGAATGGACGGGCTTGAATTATGCCGCCGGTTCAGGGACATGCCCGGCAATGGCTACGGCTATTTCATCCTCCTCACCTCCAAGTCCGAGAAAGAGGCCGTGGCCCGCGGCCTTTACGCCGGTGCCGACGATTTCCTGACAAAACCCGTGCATGCCGATGAATTGCGCGCCCGAATCAATGCTGGCGCGCGGGTCGTGTCGATGGAACGGGAACTCAGCGAAAAGAACCGCATGATCTCGGACACCCTGGCCAAGTTGCAGTCGGTCTATGACGCCATCGACGCCGACCTGCGCCAGGCCCGCCGCATCCAGGAGGCGCTGGTGCCGCACCGCGTCGCCCGGTTCGGCACCTCAAGGATGAGCCTGCTTCTCAAGCCTTGCGGCCATGTGGGCGGTGATCTGGTGGGCATGTTCAGCCCCGATGCTGACCACCTCGGCGCTTACAGCATCGACGTATCGGGCCACGGCATCACCTCTGCGCTTGTGACCGCCCGGGTCGCAGGCTACCTCAGCAGCGCCTTTCCCGACCAGAACCTTGCTCTGGACCGCGGGCAGGACGGCTATGGCCTGCGCGCGCCCGAAGATCTGGCGCAACTGCTGAACGACCGGCTGGCGCCCGACCCCGGCTTTTCGGAATATCTGACGATGCTCTATTTCAACGCCAACCTGAAGACCGGGCAGGTCCGGATGGTGCAGGCCGGCCATCCGCCCCCGCTGCTTTTGCGCGCTGGGGGCGAGGTGACGTTCTTCGGCACCGGCGGGCTGCCCGTGGGTCTCATCGAACAGGCCCGATACGACGGACAGGATCTGTTGTTGCAGCCGGGTGACCGGCTTCTGCTCTATTCCGACGGTTTCACCGAGGCGGTTCTCAAGGACGGCACCATGCTTGGGGAAGAGGGGCTTCTCAGACTGGTGCAAAGCTGTGTGGAGTCGCGTGACGGTCCGGAATTTCTGGACGATCTGTTCTGGCGGCTCAGCGCCGAGATGTCGACCGAAGTCGGCATGCTGGACGACGTATCTGCGGCGCTTTTCGAATATGACGTTCTTCAGACGTAACGCCGCACAAAATGACGCTCGCCCGGATTGCCGAGCAGGTCCATGGCCACCTTCTGCGGCATCCAGATCGCCTGATGTCCCGGCTCGGTCGGTGGTCCCAGCGGGCGCACGGGAAATGCAAGGTAGATGGTGCACATCTTCTCGGCCCAGAGGTCGTATTCCGGCATGAAGGTGAACCGCCGCAGCGCCCCCAGACGCCGCCCACGGCTGATCCGCCAGCCGGTTTCCTCGAACACCTCGCGATGGAGCGCGCGCAACGGCGATTCGCCCGGGTCGATGCCACCTCCGGGCAGCTGATATTCCGGCACAGGTTCAGCCTGATGGGTCAGCAGCAGCGCGCCATCCCGCGGCAGGATCGCATAGACGCCGGGGCGCAGCGTATAGCGACGGCCGGGTTCGGGCGCCTCTCCGAATCGTCGTGTCATGGGCAACCCCCTTGGACTCGGCGTTGTTGTGCCTATATCGTGGCGATATGCCAATACGCGGCAGGTAAGGAAACCCCATGACTCTCGGAATGAAACTCGCCTGGGACGATACAGTCCTGCCCTTTCAGCTGGACCGCTCGGACATCCGTGGCCGGGTTGCGCGTCTTGACGGCGTGTTGGACGGGATTCTGAAACAGCACGACTACCCCGAAAAGGTCGAGGCGCTGGTGGCCGAGATGGCCGCGCTCACGGCTCTCATCGGCCAGACGATCAAGCTGCGATGGAAATTGTCGCTCCAGGTCCAGACCAACGGCCCGGTGCGCATGATCGCCACCGATTTTTATGGCCCGCAAGAGGACGGCACCCCCGCCCGGATGCGTGCCTATGCCAGCTATGATGCCAGTCGCCTGACCGAGGGTTCGCCGATGGATCAACTGGGCGAGGGGTATTTTGCCGTTCTTCTGGATCAGGGCGAAGGTACCACACCCTACCAGGGCATCACGCCGCTGCATGGCAAGACGCTGGCCCATTGCGCCGAGGCGTATTTTGCCCAGTCCGAACAGTTGCCGACCCGCTTCCAGCTCAGCTTTGGCCGCGCGACTGAACCCGGATCGGCGGAACACTGGCGGGCCGGTGGCGTGATGCTGCAACACATGCCCAAGGCTTCGCCCTTCGCACGGGAACTTCCAGGCGCGGGTGGCACCGGCGAGGGTGGACTGCTTCAGGCCGCGGATCTGGTCGAAGGCGACGAGGAAGAGAACTGGAACCGCGCCAACATCCTTCTCGACACGGTCGAGGAGATGGAGTTGATCGGCCCAAACCTGCCGCCCACCGATCTGCTGGTCCGCCTGTTCCACGAGGAACAGCCGCGCGTGTTCGACGCCCTGCCGGTCCGCTTCGGGTGCAGCTGCTCCGAAGACAAGGTGCGCCAGAGCCTGTCGATCTATTCGGCCAAGGACATCGAGAAGATGACGACCGAAGACGGGCGTGTCACCGCAGACTGCCAGTTCTGCGGGGCGCATTACGACCTTGATCCGAAATCGGTCGGATTCGAGGCCGAAGAGGGCCGCAATGGCTGATCCACTCGACGCGCTGCGGCAGGCTCTGGCCCGGACCAGCGGCGCGTCGTCGGATTTCGACCGCAACCCCGGCGCCATTTTGCCCGAAGGGCGCAAGCTGCGCGCCGCCGGGGTGCTTGTGCCGCTGATCCAGGGGGACAGCGGGTTTGATCTTGTCCTGACCAAACGGTCCTCGGCGCTGCGTCACCATCCCGGTCAGATCGCCTTTCCGGGCGGCAAGCAGGACGAAGGCGATGCGGATGTGATTGCCGCTGCCCTGCGCGAAGCGCGCGAGGAAATCGGCCTGCAGTCTGATCAGGTCACGCTGCTGGGCACTCTGCCGACGCATGAAACCGTGACCAGTTTTCTGATGACGCCGGTCGTCGGCCTGATCACCGGCGATTTCCGCCCTGTTGCCGAACCGGGTGAGGTGGACGAGGTGTTCCGCGTGCCCTTTGCCCATGTCATGGATCCGGCGCGGTTCAGCGTCCAGTCGCGGCGCTGGCGCGGGCAGCGGCGGCATTATTTCACCGTGCCCTATGGACCCTACTACATCTGGGGGGCGACGGCGTGCATCCTGCGCGGGCTGGCCGATCGCATGAGTTTATGACCGCGGTCATAGGTTCCTGGCTGACCGCCGATGCGACCCAGACGGACCTGGGCACACTTACCTCTGCGGGTCATCGCGCCTATGTCGTGGGCGGCTGCGTGCGCAATGCCCTGTTGGGTGCCCCGGTGGCCGACGTTGACATCGCCACCGATGCGCGCCCCGAACAGGTCGTCGCCGTCATGCAGAATGTCGGCCTGAAGACTGTGCCCACGGGTATGGTTCATGGCACCGTCACGGTTGTTTCGGGCGGCACGGGGTATGAGGTGACGACGTTCCGCGCTGATGTGAAAACCGATGGACGCCACGCCATCGTGCGCTTTTCCGACACTGTGGCCGAAGACGCCTGCCGCCGCGATTTCACCATGAACGCACTTTATGCCGATGCCGCCGGAACTGTCATCGACCCGCTGAACGGCCTGCCCGACGTTATCGCGCGCCGCGTCCGGTTCATCGAGAACCCGACCCGCCGCATCCGCGAGGATTACCTGCGCATCCTGCGGTTCTTTCGTTTCACCGCCTGGTATGGCGATCCGGCCCTGGGCTTTGACCCCGAGGCGCTGGCCGCCATTGCCGACAATCTCGACGGGTTGGACAGCCTGTCGCGCGAACGTGTCAGAGCCGAACTGACAAAGCTGCTGAGCGCCCCCGATCCGGCGCCCGCCGTGGCCGTCATGGCGCAGACCGGGGTGCTGGGCCGCCTGCTGCCGGGCAGCTTTGCCACCGCGCTGCCGCTGCTGATCCATGCCGAGTTGCAGGCAGGCGTGGCCCCGGATCCCTTGCGCCGCCTTGCCGCGCTGGGGCCGGTCGATGGTGCAAGCCTGCGCCTGTCCCGTGCCGGGCAGAAACGCATTGCCCTGATGGCCGAAAGCGTGGGCAATGGCAGGGGCGCGGCCGAACTGGGTTACCGGCTGGGGTATGAAACGGCGCGCGATGTCCTGCTGCTGCGCGCCGCCCTGTTTGAAATACCCCTTGCGATAGACAGCCTTGATTGCGCCCGGTCCGCCGCGACGCAACGCTTTCCGGTCCGGGCAAAGGATCTTGTGCCGGCTTATGCGGGCCGGACCCTGGGCGCGCGGCTGGCACAACTGGAATCGCTCTGGATCGACTCCGGGTTCCGGCTCAGCCGAAACGAACTGCTCGACCAGCCCTGAGGGGTGCGCCTGCCGCAGCAAACCGCCCGACCCGTGACATTGTGGCCGCGCGAGCATGGCTTTTTCCACCCGGATCGTGGATGGTCCGGCCAAGTTCAAGTCCCAGAAGGAAACCACCCGTGTTCCGGTTCTTTGAAAACCTGGTGGACCCCTACACCGCCTATGCCGAAACCAATGCACCGCCGACGCGGCTGCTGCCTTTCATGCTGGACTATGCGCGCCCCTTCCGCCGGGTTTTTGTCTTTGCGGCGATCATGTCGGTCGTGGTGGCGGTGGTCGAACTCTGGCTGATCTGGGTCATGGGCTGGGTGGTCGACATCCTGTCGGGTGAACCGGCGCAGTTCTGGGACAGTCACGGCACCGCGCTGATATTGCTGGCGCTGTTCATCCTTCTGATCCGCCCGGCATTGCAGGCGCTGGACGTGCTGATCCTGAACAACACGATCATGCCCAACCTTGGCACGCTGTTCCGCTGGCGATCGCACCGGCACGTGTTGCGCCAGTCCGTCGGCTGGTTCGAGAACGATTTTGCCGGACGAATCGCCAACCGCATCATGCAGACGCCCCCGGCCGCGGGCGAGGCGGTGTTCCAGATCTTCGATGCCATTACCTTTTCGCTGGCCTATGTGATCGGATCGCTGGTCCTGTTGGGGCAGGCAGACCCGTGGCTGATGCTGCCGTTGCTGATCTGGTTCGCGCTGTATGGCGTGTTGATGACCTGGACGATCCGTCGCGTCGGCCCCGCGTCCAAGGCCGCATCGGATGCCCGAAGCCTTGTGACGGGGCGTGTCGTGGACAGCTACACCAACATCCATTCGGTCAAGATGTTCGCCCATCACGATCAGGAAATCCTTTATGCGAAAGAGGCGATTGACCGGACCCGCGCCACCTTTCAGGCGGAAATGCGGATCTACACGATCATGGATGTGACCCTTGTGGCGCTGAACGGCCTGCTGATCGTCGGGGTGACCGGTCTGGCCCTCGCGCTGTGGATGCAGGGCACGGCCAGTGTCGGGGCCGTGGCCGCGGCGGTGGCGCTGACCCTGCGGCTGAACGCGATGACGGGCTGGATCATGTGGGCGCTGACCAGCTTTTTCCGCGAACTCGGCGTGGTGGCCGAAGGGATGGAGACCATTGCCCAGCCCATCACCCTGACCGACGCCGCCAATGCCAGACCGCTCGATCTTTCGCGGGGCGAACTGAGGATTGAAAACCTGTCGCATCATTATGGCCGCGATACCGGCGGGCTGGACGACATCACCCTGACCATCCGGCCCGGCGAAAAAATCGGCCTTGTGGGCCGGTCTGGCGGGGGAAAATCGACGCTCGTCAAGCTGTTGCTTCGGTTCTACGACGCCGAACAGGGGCGCATCCTGATCGACGGTCAGGACATCGCACAGGTGACGCAGGACAGTCTGCGCCAGCAGATCGGCATGGTACAGCAGGATTCCGCGCTGCTGCACCGGTCCGTGCGCGACAACATCCGCTATGGCCGCACGGACGCCACCGAAGACCAGATCGTGCTGGCCGCGAAACAGGCGCAGGCGCATGAGTTCATCAAGGATCTGCACGACAGCCACGGCAACACCGGCTATGACGCGCTTGTCGGGGAACGGGGCGTGAAACTCTCGGGCGGTCAGCGCCAGCGCATCACGCTGGCGCGCGTCATCCTCAAGAATGCGCCGATCCTGCTGCTGGACGAAGCGACATCCGCGCTCGATTCCGAGGTCGAGGCGGCGATTCAGGACACGCTTTATGGCATGATGGAAGGCAAGTCCGTCATCGCCATCGCGCACCGTCTGTCCACCATCGCCCGCATGGACCGGATTCTGGTCATGGACCGGGGCCGCATCGTGGAAGAGGGCAGCCATGACGCGCTTTTGTCGCAAGGTGGACTATATGCAGGGTTCTGGTCCCGCCAGTCGGGCGGGTTTCTGGACACGAATACCGAGGCCGCAGAATGAAACCATCCACCTGGATCGATCCCTTTGCCGGCGCGAAAGGGTCCCCGCCCCGCACGCTTTGGCCGTTCATGCGCTGGAGCCTGTCGGGCAGCGAAATCGCGCTGGGCGTTGCCGCAGTTGTTTCCGTCATTGCCGGTATTGTCGAGGTGATGGCCGCGCTGATCCTTGGCAAGGTGGTGGATGCCGCGCTGGGATCGCCTGCCGATCAGGTGTTTTCCGACCAGACCGGCGTTCTGCTGTTTTCGCTGCTGTTCTTCATTGTGCTGCGCCCGCTGATCTTTGGCGCCAACTCGTACCTGCAATCCATCGTCGTGGCGCCCAACGTCTTCAACCTCGTGCTGTCGCGTCTGCACCGCTACACGCTGGGTCAGTCGGTCACCTTCTTTGACGATGATTTCGCCGGCCGGATCGCGCAGAAGGAAATGCAGACTGCCCGCGCGCTGACGGATTCCGTGGTCGAGATCGTGCAGACCGTGCTGTTCGCGCTGGCCTCGGTCATCGGCGCGGTGCTGATGCTGGGCACGGTGGATCTGCGCATCGCGCTGGGCCTTGTGGTCTGGATCGTAGGTTATCTGTTGATGATCCGCTATTTCATGCCGCGCATCCGGTCGCTGTCAAAGACCCGCGCCAGCGCCCGCGCCATGGTGACGGGGCAGGTGGTCGATACCGTCACCAACATAAAGACGGTCAAACTGTTCGCCCATGCCGATCACGAAGACCGTGCCGCGCTGGGCGCGATGGACACGTTCCGCGACACATCGCTTGATTTCGGGCGGCTTTCGGTGACCTTCCGGTTCTGGCTGATGGCCGTTGCCGGCGTTCTGCCGGTGCTGCTGGTGGGCGGCGCGCTCTGGTACTGGTCGCGGGGTCTGGTGTCGGCGGGCGATATCGCCGCAACGGGCGCGGTTGCGCTGCGCCTTGCGCAGATGACTGGCTGGGTCAGCTTCACGCTCATGGGTCTTTACGCCAATGTGGGCGAGGTCGAGGATGGCATGCGCACGCTCACCCCAGCCCACACCCTGCTTGACGCGCCGGGCGCGACGGACCTGAATGTCACGCAGGGCGCGATCACGCTGGACGACCTTGGTTTTGCCTACGGGCGGCGGTCTGGCGGGGTCGAACATCTGGACCTTGCCATCGCGCCGGGCGAAAAGCTGGGGATCGTCGGGGCGTCCGGGGCGGGGAAATCCACGCTCGTCGCGTTGTTGCTGCGGCTTTATGATGCCGAACAGGGTCGCATCCTGATCGATGGGGCCGACATCCGCGACGTGACGCAGGAAAGCCTGCGCCGCAACATCGGCATGGTCACGCAGGAAACCGCCATGTTCAACCGGTCTGCGCTGGACAACATCCGCTATGGTCGCCCCGATGCCACGGCGGCAGAGGTTGAACACGCCGCCGAGCAGGCAGAGGCGCATGATTTCATCCTCAAGCTGTCGGATCACAAGGGCCGCACCGGTTATGACGCCCATCTGGGCGAACGGGGGGTCAAGCTGTCCGGCGGTCAGCGTCAGCGCATCGCGCTTGCCCGCGCGATCCTCAAGGACGCGCCGATCCTGATCCTGGACGAGGCGACAAGCGCGCTGGATTCCGAGGTCGAGGCGTCGATTCAGAATGCGCTTGAACGGGTGATGCAGGGCAAGACGGTGCTGGCCATCGCGCACCGCCTGTCCACCTTGTCGAGCATGAACCGGATCGTGGTGATGGATCAGGGCAGGTTGGTCGAGATCGGCACACATGACGAACTGCTTGCCCGCAGCGGCCTTTATGCGCGGTACTGGAACCGCCAGTCGGGTGGCTTCATAAGTTATGACGATGGCGCAGAGGCGGCGGAATGACCCGCGCCTACCGCTGGTTCCTGGGCCTGATCGACCCTTTCGCGCAGGCCGACGGCCCGCCGCCGCAGGCGCTTTGGCCGTTCATGCGCTGGGCGCTGAAAGGGTCGGAAAAGGCCATCGCCCTGACGCTTGTCGTGACCTTTGTCGCCGGTCTGTCGGAACTGGTCGCCGCGTCGTTCACCGGCTGGATCATCGACGGCACCGCCGCAGGCACTGACGCGGGGTTCTGGGTGGCGTTCTGGCCGATGATCCTGTTCGGCCTGGTCTTTTTCCTGATCCTGCGCCCGCTTTTGTTCGCCGCAGATGCCGGCGTCACCGCGATCCTGATCGGCCCGCACCTGTTCCCGCTGGTGCTGAGCCGCCTTAACCGGCACACGCTGGGCCATTCGATGCGCTATTTCGAAAACGACTTTGCCGGGCGCATCAGCCAGAAGGCGCTCCAGACCTCGCGCGCGCTGACCGATGTGGTGACCGAACTGGCGGATGTCGGCATCTACTCGCTTGCCGTGTTCGGCGGCTCGCTGGTGCTGATGGGCAGCATCGACGCGCGGCTACTGCTGATCTTTGTGGTTTGGGGCGGGCTTTATGTTGCCGCGCTGCGCTATTTCATCCCGCGGGTCAAATTACGCTCGGCCGCGCGCGCCGGGGCGCGCACCCAGGTCACCGGGCAGATCGTCGATACACTGTCCAACGTCGCGGCCGTCAAGCTGTTTGCCCATAACGCGTTCGAGGACCGCGCCACCCTGCGCGAACTGGAAAACTTCCGTACCAAGGCGCTGCATTTCGGGGAACTGTCGTCGGTCTTTCGTATGGTGCTGATGACGCTGGGCGGGATGCTGCCGCTGTTTTCGATCCTCGGCGCGCTCTATCTCTGGACGCTTGGCACCGCTACGACGGGGGACATCGCCATGACGGCCATGGTCTCGACCCGGCTCAGCCAGCTGACCAACCGGATCGGGCGCGCCGCCATTTCGATCTATACCAACCTGGGCGAGATTCAGGATGGTATCGACACGCTTGCACCCGCGCACGAGATCGCGGACAGGCCAGACGCCGCCGACAGCGCCGACGGCCCGGGCGCGATCCGGTTCGATGCCATCCGCTTTGCCTATGGCGGCTCTGTCACGGCGCTGCACGACCTGAACCTGACGATCCGTGCCGGGGAAAAGGTCGGCCTTGTCGGGGCTTCTGGTGCGGGGAAATCGACCATCGTGTCGCTGTTGCTGCGGCTTTATGACGTGGAACAGGGGCGGATCCTGCTGGACGGCACCGACATCCGCGATCTGACGCAAGAGGCCCTGCGCCAGAATATTTCCGTGGTGCGGCAGGAAACGTCGATGTTCAACCGGACGGCGCTGGACAACATCCGCTATGGCAAGCCCGATGCCACGGACGAAGAGGTGTTTGCCGCCGCCCGCCGCGCATCGGCGCATGATTTCATCCTGACCTTGCAGGATCACAAGGGCCGGTCGGGTTATGCCTCGCGGCTGGGCGAACGGGGGGTCAAGCTGTCCGGTGGCCAGCGCCAGCGCATCGCCCTGGCCCGCGCCATCCTAAAGGATGCGCCGGTGCTGGTGCTGGACGAGGCGACAAGCGCGCTGGATTCCGAGGTCGAGGCCGAGATCCAGACCGCGCTTGGGCAGGTGATGCGGGGCAAGACGGTCATCGCCATCGCGCACCGTCTGTCCACGATCGCCCAGATGGACCGCATCATCGTGCTGGATCAGGGCCAGATTGTGGAACAGGGCAGTCATTCGGACCTTCTGGCGCGCAAGGGACTTTATGCCCGTTTCTGGGACAGGCAGTCCGGCGGGTTCCTGGGGGCGCAGGATGCGGCCGAGTAGGCGGCCCGACGGCACCGTTTGAACCGGACCCTCGACGCCGTCGCGGAAACCGGGCAAGAGGCGGGGCATGGACACACATCATATAGAACGGCTGGGCCATCAGGGCGACGGCATCGCGGCGGGCCCGGTCTACGTTCGCGGCACACTTCCGGGCGAAGTGGTCACGGGCGAGATCACCGGAGGCGTCATCGCGGCGCCCAGCATCGTCACGCCGTCGACCGACCGCGTCAGACCGCCCTGCGCCCATGCAAGATCCTGTGGCGGCTGCCAGTTGCAGCACGCCTCGGACAGCTTTGTTGCTGACTGGAAGCTGGGTGTCGTGCGGCAGGCGCTGCTGGCGCACGGGCTTGAAACCGAACTGCGCCCCACTGTCACCTCGCCGTCCGGCACCCGCCGCCGCGCCAGTTTTTCGGCGCGGCGCACAAAAAAGGGCGCGTTGGCCGGGTTCCACATGAAGGCGTCGGATGTGGTGATTTCCGTTCCGGACTGCCTGCTTGTGCATCCGGACCTGGCGCGCGCCCTGCCGCTGGTCGAACAGATCGCCGTGATGGCAGGCAGCCGCAAGGGAGAGTTGTCGGTGACGGTCACCCGAACCGACAACGGGCTCGATATCGCGGTAAAGGGCGGCAAACCGCTGGATTCGCAACTGCAATCCGATCTGGGCGACCTGTCGCGCCAGCACGATCTGCCCCGCATCAGCTGGGAGGGCGAAGTCGCGCTGCTGAGCCGCCCGCCGCTGCTGAGGATCGGCAAGGCTTCGGTCGTGACGCCGCCGGGGGCCTTTCTTCAGGCGACGCCCGAGGGCGAGGCCGCGCTTTGGACCGCCGTGCAGGAAATCACTCAGGGCGCGCCCCGCGTCGCCGACCTGTTTGCAGGCTGCGGCACCTTTGCCTTGCGCCTGGCGGAAACCGCCACGGTCCACGCGGTCGAAAGCGACGGTGCGATGTTGAGCTCGCTGGACGAGGGCAAGCGCAACGCGCAGGGGCTGAAGCCCGTGACAATCGAACGTCGCGACCTTTTCCGCAATCCGCTGCTGCCGGACGAGTTGGCGCGATTCGGTGCCGTCGTGATCGACCCGCCCCGCGCCGGTGCGCAGGCGCAGGTAGACCAGATCGCCCTGACGCGCGTGCCGAAGATTGCGTATGTGTCCTGCAATCCGGTCACTTTCGCGCGCGATTGCGCCGCGCTGACCGCGGCGGGGTATCGTCTTGACTGGGTGCAGGTCGTGGATCAGTTCCGCTGGTCGACCCATGTAGAAATCGTCGGATGCCTGTCACGGATGTAAAAGGTAAACCACGCGTGATCGGTGATCATTGATCTGTTGTGACGGCTGGTTTCGCGTTATGGTTCGAAAAAAAAATCGAGCGGGCAGAACAAATGAGATTTACCAGATTCCTGATACTGGCACTAGTTGCGGCAATGCTTGCAGGCTGTGCCAGCAAAAGCAAATTCAAGACCTACCGGGGGCCTGCGGTCACCCATGTCGTCGTCCAGAAGGGTTCGCGCAAGATGTACCTGCTGAATGGCGAACGGGTGCTGCGCGATTATGACATCGGCCTTGGCTTTGCGCCGACCGGCCACAAGATGGTCGAAGGCGACGGAAAAACCCCCGAGGGCACCTATATCATCGACCGGCGCAATCCGGAGTCACGCTTTCACCTGTCGATCGGCGTGTCCTATCCGAATGCGTTCGACCGCGAACTGGCCGACGCGCTGGGCAAAAGCCCGGGCGGCGACATCTTTATCCACGGTCGTCCGACACAATACCGGAATGCCGTGCGCGACTGGACCTGGGGTTGCATCGCCGTCACCGATGACGAGATCGAGGATATCTATTCCATGGTGCGCGACGGCACCCCGATCACCATAAATCCTTGACGCATAACGGCCCCGGGCAGATTGCAACCCTGCCGGGGGCCTTTAAATACGGCTGCCCGTAAATGCCGCCTGTAAATCCGGCTGCCTGTGATTCGCGACGGTCAGGATCCGAAACCGACTGCCTGCGAAGAGGGCGAGTTGCCGCCGACGATCAGTGTCCACCAGATCTTGCCGTTCGGCTCCTGGAACCAGGCAAAGCCCAGATCGCGACCGTTCTGGTCAAGGATCACGTCACGCGTGGCCGTGTCTTTCATCCAGGCCGCAAGTGTCTCAAGCTCGGTCTCGTAGGTTTCCGAGATGTTTTCACCCAGCATGATCCCGTTGTAGCCCACACGCTGCACCCGTTCGATCGGCGATGATCCGTCCGAACCGAAATGCCAGGGCCGGTTCTGCACCGACATGTCGCGCGCATGGGTCGCGGCGGCGGCGTTCAGCGCGGCGTTCAGTTGCAGCGGCGGGGCGCCTGCGGCCTCGCGCAGCGAATTCACCGCGTCCAGCGTGCGGAATTCCATCCGCGCCTCGTCCTCGCTGCTGATTCGGTAGGCCCTGGGAAGGGGCTTGCCATCCGGCCCCAACGTCGGGGGCAAGGGGGCCGGCGCACAGGCGGCAAGGGCCAGCAAGAGTGGTATCGAAAGTAAATAAATCCGCGTCATGAGCATGCCACCTGAAGTTTTGTCCCAATCCGCCTTACCGCGCCGGAGGCTTCTAATCAAACCCACATCGGCGTGAGCGTGCCATATGACGATGGTTTGATTTGCGACTGAGACATTCAGGACATATTATCCCCGCTATGGTTTTCGCAACAACGGAGTCGATGAGATGACGAAATCGGCAAAAGACAATTTCAACCGACGCGCGTTTCTGGCAGGAACCGCTGCAATGATCGGGGCCCCGGCGCTGGCCCAAGGTGTGAACGGTGCCGGCACGGTCGAGATCGAGCGTGACATTTCAGGCGCCGTGCGGCGCAACATCTCGAGCTTCCGCTCGCTTGACTGGCAGCCGTACTTCAGCAACCTCAACAATGGTGCGATTCTGGTCGATACCACGAGCCGGGCGTTGCACTACTGGTCCGAGGGTGGTCAGACCTACAAGCTTTATCCCACCTCCGTTCCCTTGACCGAGGATCTGACGCGCCGTGGCCGCACCAGCGTCACGCTCAAGGATCCGGAGCCCGATTGGCGCCCCACTCCGTCCATGAAGATCCGCAATCCCGAATGGCCGGACTACGTGCCGCCGGGCCCGGACAACCCGCTTGGCACCCGCGCGCTGCACCTCAGCTGGACCTACTACCGCATCCACGGAACGCATGACACGCGCAAGATCGGGCGCCGTTCGTCCAACGGCTGCATTGGCCTGTACAACCAGCATATCGAAGAGCTTTATCAGCTTGCACAGGTCGGAACGCAGGTGTTGCTAATTTGACGACATTGATCTGGTGAGGTGATGAACCGTCTAGAGTTGCGTTTGCAATCGCAGGTTTATGCTGCATAGAGCAAGTTACGAGGTAAGTCTTGGGTGCCTGTCGTTACATTACCCATGCACGGGTACGACAGGCGAATATCTGGAGGATACTATGAAGAAACTCGCTCTCGCCGCTGCTATGACCGGTGCTGCCACTTCCGCAATGGCCGGTTCGTATGCAAAAGATGACGTTGTGATGGAGCCTGTTGTGGTCGTTGAAGAGACCCAGCAAGCGTCGTCGTCCTCGGGCATCCTGGTTCCGCTTCTGCTGCTCGCCCTCGTGGCCGCAGCCGTTGCATCCAGCAACTAAGCCTGACAGCTTAGACCAGAGAATGAAAAGGCGGTGCGAAAGCGCCGCCTTTTTGCTGTCCGGCAGACCTGTGCGCGGTCCCGCAGCGCCGCGCCCTGATCAGTCCAGCCACCCCTCAAGGTTCTCTTCGATCACCCTGGACAGCGCGTGAATATGCGCCGGATCGTCGTTGAGGCAGGGGATATAGGTGAAATGCTCGCCCCCGGCATGTTCAAAGCTTTCCTTGATTTCTTCATTGATCTCTTCCAGCGTCTCGATGCAGTCGGCTGAAAACGCGGGCGCACAGACGGCGATGTTCTTCCTGCCTTCTTCGGCCAGACGCGCGACCTCTTCCACCGTATAGGGCTGCAACCACTCTTCGGGGCCGAATTTTGACTGGAACGTCGTCTTGATCTGCGTTTCGTCCCAGCCCAGACGCTCGCGCAGCAGGCGAGTCGTCTTCTGGCACTGGCAATGGTAGGGATCGCCCTCCATCAGGTAGCGTTTTGGAACGCCGTGGTAGGAACAGCACAGGATGTCCGGCTTGGTTTCAAGCTTGGCATAAGCCGATTCGATCGATTGTGCGAGCGCCTCGATATAAAGCGGATGTTCGAAATAGGGGTCCACAGTGCGCACCGTGGGCTGCCACTTTTCATCCATCAGGGCACGGAAGAATTCGTCGTTGGCCGTGGCCGATGTGGCGCCGGCGTAATGCGGATAAAGCGGAAAGAACAGGATCTTGCGGCACCCGGCGGCAACCATCGCGCGGACCCGGGATCTGGTCGACGGATTGCCGTAGCGCATGCAGAAATCGACCATCACCTGGTCGCCATACCGGTCGTGCAGGGTGGTCGTCAGGGCAGCAGTCTGATTCTTCGTGATCGTCATCAGCGGGCTTTCTCCCGCTTCCTCGTTCCATATCGACTTGTAATTCTTGCCTGAACTGAAGGGACGCTTTGTCAGGATCACCAGTTGAAGCAGCGGTTGCCACAGCCAGGGCGAATAGTCGATCACCCGCCGGTCCGACAGGAATTCGTTCAGATAGCGGCGCATCGACCAGTAATCGTAATTGTCCGGCGTCCCGAGATTCGCCACAAGGATGCCGACCTTGCCCGTGGACACCTTGGGGTGATCGGTCGGCGCGTGCACGGGCCTGACTGCGGAGGGGAAGGCGTCCAACATGATGTCGTCCTGATCTTTGTGTTTATCCGGCGTAAGTATAGCCTCTGGCGCGCAGGTCAATCGCCGAGCGGCTTTTCCTGCGTTCCGAGCGCATCGGCCAGCCGCGCCGCAGCCGAACCGGGTCGAAGCGGCTGTTGCTGGCCGGCGTCCGGCGCCCATCCGGTCAGGGTGATGATCTCGAAGGTGGCGGGGACGCGGCCGTCGGCATCGCCGTGGGCCTTTTCGTACAACTCGGCCGCCCGCATCAGCACGGCCCGCCGCGTGGGCCTGCGCAGGCGTTCGGTCAGCGCATTGGTTTCGCCCATGGCCCGCAAGTCCCGCATCAAGGCAAGGGGCGAGGCGTAGCTGGCCGTGAGTGGCGCCGAATCCGCCACCGGCAGCGCCAGACCCGCCCGTTGCAGCAATGCGCCCAGATCGCGAATCTCGCCCATCGGCGCGACGCGGGGCGACAGCCCGCCGGTCACCTCGATTTCGGCTTGTCCAAGCGCGCCGCGCAGTTCGTGCAGCGTCTGCCCGCCAAACGCCAGAGCAAGGCACAGCCCGTCGGCGCGCAACGCCCGGCGGCACTGGATCAGTTGCCCCACCGGATCGTTGGCCCAGTGCAGGCCAAGGCAATGCACCACCAGATCATGCGCGCCTTCGGACAGGTCCAGCACATCGCTGTCGTCCACATATCGGGCATCCGGCCATAGATCGTGCCACACCTGTGGAAAGGCTGTCACAATGGCGGGATCGGTAAAGGTTTTGGTAACCATTGCGATCCGATCCTGCACATCATCGCGCACTGCCGCATGCAGGAACATAGCGGGGTTACACAAAAGGGCGCGGTTGCGGTGCATCCGCAGGGCGGCGCGATCTGTCAAAAGTTTGGGATCGGTCATGGAGGCTAGATAGGATGCTGCGACAGCGGTTGCAAATGGCGGTTCACATGGTCTATCCGCCCCGCTGCCTGATCTGCGGCGGGCTGGTGGAAAGCGATTTCGGCCTGTGCGGCTCCTGCTGGCGCGACACGCCCTTCATCACCGGACTGGTGTGCGATCTTTGCGGCGTGCCGTTGCCCGGCAGTTCGGACACAATCGAACATTGCGACGACTGCCTTGCGACGCCCCGGCCCTGGACGCACGGGCGGGCCGCGCTGACCTACCGCGACAATGGCCGCAAGCTGGTGCTGGCGCTGAAACATGGCGACCGGCACGACATCGTGCCAACGGCGGCGCGCTGGATGGCGCAGGCGTCGCGGCCCCTGCTGGGCGCGGACATGACCATCGTGCCCATACCGCTGCATTTCTACCGTCTGCTTCAGCGCCGGTTCAACCAGTCCGTCCTGCTGGCGCAGGCGATGGCACGACAGACCGGTCTGCCCTGCTGTCCGGACGCTCTGGTCCGGTCCACCTACACGCCCTCGCTGGATGGTAAATCCCGCGACGAACGCTTTGCCACCCTGTCCGGGGCGCTGGCCGTTCACCCCAAGCGCACCGGGCACCTGGCGGGCCGCCGCGTGCTGCTGGTCGACGACGTGATGACATCCGGCGCGACCCTGGCCGCCGCGACCGAGGTCTGCCTTGCCGCCGACGCAACTGAGGTTTTCGTGACTGTACTGGCACGCGTTGCAAAGGATACCTAAATCCCCGACTATGGGATCAAAGGACACCAAACAGATGCAAACCGTTGAAATCTACACCTCGCCGCTTTGCGGTTTCTGCCACGCCGCCAAGCGGCTGCTCACCCAGAAGGGTGTGGCCTTTGCCGAAATCGACGTGCTGGCCAATCCGGATCGCAAGCCCGAGATGATCCAGCGCGCCAATGGCGGGCGGACCGTGCCGCAGATCTTTGTCGGTGACACCCATGTGGGCGGCTGCGACGAACTGTTCGCCATGGACCGCGCGGGCAAGCTTGACGCGTTGCTGAACGCCTGATGCGCGCGGCGCTGCTTCAGATCACCGCATCGGATGATCCGGCGCAGAATCTGGAACAGGTGCGCCGCATGGTCCGGCAGGCGGCATCCGATGGCGAATCCGCGGGGTATGCGCCCGGCGACAGGGCCGTCGTCGCCAACCCCGGGCTGGGCCGGATCGGCCCGACCATCTGCTACGACCTGCGGTTTGCCGACCTTTACCGCGTGCTGGCGCAGGCCGGAGCAGAGATCGCGTCGTTGCAGCACGACCGCAGCTTTTCGGGGCCGGGATGAGCGAGGCGGGTAATGCCCTTGCCATCTCGCTAGTCAGCGAATTGCTGACGGCGGACCAGTTGCTGCGCAACCGGCTGACCCGGGTTTTGCCGGACCGGATGGAGATTTCACATTTCTCGGTGCTGAACCACTTGGCCCGGGGTGGTGCCGAACGCAGTCCGGCGCAACTGGCGCGCAGTTTTCACGTGACCCGCGGGGCGATGACCAACACCTTGGCAAAGCTGGAAATGTCGGGTTATGTCCACATCCGCCCCGACTGGGATGATGCCCGCCGCAAGATGGTGTCGATCAGCCCGGCCGGCACCCGCGCCCGGGACGCCGCGCTGGAGGCGATCACCCCGCTGATCAACGAACTGGTCGCGGAACTGGGCGAAACCAAGGTCCGCGCCGCCTTGCCCGTGCTGCGTGAACTGCGCACCAAGCTCGAGTCCGAGTGACGTCCGTTGCAGGGTGGGGTGGCTGCCGCAACGGAGCATGGAGAGCGCTGCACCTGCGGTGGATGGGGGCGCTGCCCAAGTGTTGGTTGCACCGAAAGTATCATTGGTGGCGATTAAAGCATTTCTGTTTTAACCTGACACATACCCTGCCGCGTGGAAGTAATTCCAACACTCTTCTGGCGTGAACATGTGGCAGATGTCGCCGAGCGCCTCGAAGAGGTTGGTGAAGTTTCGTGCGCCGACCTTTCGCAGATAGGCCTTGAGCTTTGAGAACGCCTGCTCGATTGGATTGAGATCGGGTGAATATGCTGGCAGATAGAGGAACCAGCATCCGGCTTGTTGGAGTGCCTGTGCCGCCTCGACATTGCGGTGGGTGGCAAGGTTGTCCAGAATGACGACTGTGCCTGGCGTAAGGCTCGGAACCAGCACCTGCTTGACGTAAGCGGCGAAAGCAGGACCGTCCATCGCGCCCTTGATAACCCAGGGTGT
>JAGXGV010000066.1 GCA_024636635.1 Puniceibacterium sp. | reverse complement strand
ACGCCACGCTGCTGAACGAGGACGGCACCATGAAGGCGCCCGATGCGCTGAAATCGGTGTTCGACTCTGCCGGTGCGGACCTGTCCAAACCCGTCATTACCACCTGCGGGTCCGGCGTGACCGCCGCCATCCTGTCGCTTGCCCTAGAACGGATCGGCAAGGCGGACCATTCCCTTTATGACGGTTCCTGGTCGGAATGGGGTATGTTCCCGACCGTTCCCGTCGCCACAGGAGACACATGATGTTCGAGACTCTCAAGGAACAACCCGCCGACAAGATCCTGATGCTGATGCAGGCCTACAAGGACGATCCGCGCGACACCAAGATCGATCTGGGCGTCGGCGTCTACAAGGATGCCAGCGGCAACACGCCGATCATGCATGCGGTCAAGGCCGCCGAGCATCAGCTTTGGGAAGCCGAACGGACCAAGGCCTATACCGGTCTGGCCGGCGATCCGGCCTTTGGCGATGCCATGGTCGCGCTGGTGCTGGGCGACGCGGTGCCGCGCGCCAATGTCGCCGCTGCTGCCACGCCAGGCGGCACCGGGGCCGTGCGTCAGGGGTTTGACATGATCCGTTCGGCCAACCCGGCCGCGCGGGTGTTCGTTTCCGATCCGACCTGGCCCAACCACCTGTCGATCCTGCGGCACATGGAGATCGAGATGGTCCCCTACCGCTATTTCGACGATGAAACCCGCGGTGTCGATTTCGACGGAATGATGGCGGATCTGGCCCAGGCAAAAAAGGGTGACGTGATCCTGCTGCACGGCTGCTGCCACAACCCCACGGGTGCCAATCTGAACATGGCGCAGTGGAAAGAGGTCGTCGCGCTGCTGCTGAAAACCGGTGCCACGCCGATGATCGACATTGCCTATCAGGGCTTTGGTGACGGGCTGGACGCCGATGCCGCCGCGACGCGGCTGGTCGCATCTTCGGTGCCGGAATGCCTGATCGCGGCCAGCTGCTCCAAGAACTTCGGCATCTACCGCGAAAGGACCGGCCTGCTGATGGCCGTGTCGCAGGATGCGTCTGCGCGGAAACTGAACCAGGGCACGCTGAACTATCTCAACCGGCAGAATTTCAGCTTTCCGCCCGATCACGGCGCGCGACTGGTCACCATGGTACTGACCGATGACACCCTGCGCAGCGAATGGATGGCCGAGCTTGAGGCGGTGCGCAATTCGATGCTGGGCCTGCGTGAACAACTTGCGTCGGAATTGCAGCGCCTGTCCGGATCGGACCGTTTTGCTTTCATCGCGCAGCATCGCGGCATGTTCTCGCGCCTCGGCACCACACCCGAGATGGTGGAAAAGCTGCGTGCCGAACATGGCATCTACATGGTCGGCGATTCCCGGCTCAACATCGCGGGCCTGAACAGTACGACAGTGCCGATCCTTGCCGCGGCGATTATCGACGTGGGGATCTGAAGCGCGCCCCGTTTGGGCGTTCTTATCCATTCCGGCAGTCTTCCAAAAAACGCGCCCCTCTCGCCGGGGGCGCGTTTTTGTCTGTCGCGCGGAAAGACCGGCACGTCAAAGGGAACCATTCAGGCTAAGGTACGTTAATCCATCAGAAAGAAACACCGGGCGCAACGCCCAAACGCTAACGGGCGCAAAGCCCATACCCTACACGGAAAAGAGGACAGTCGCATGAACAAGATTATCTACATCATCGGCCTGATCGTCGTCGTTCTCGTAATCCTCTCTTTCCTCGGATTGCGCTGACGCCGATACGCAAACGGCGGCTTTCTGCCGTTGTTTGCAGCCTTTGAGGGACAGGACGACATGATGCCCCTGTCCCACGAGCCCTACCACAGCACGCTGTGCTGAAACCCTACCTCCAATGCGCAAATGATGTGCATCTGGCGGAACCCTGAAACCGAACCCCGGACAATGGCCAACTCGGCCAGCCCGGGTCCTTTATGAAAGGATACGACATGAACTGGGATCAGATCCAAGGTAACTGGAAGCAGATGACCGGCAATGTAAAGTCGAAGTGGGGCGAACTCACCGATGACGAACTGGCGGAAATCGATGGCGACCGCGAAACGCTGGAAGGCAAGATCCAGACCAAGTACGGCAAGTCCAAGGAAGAGGCCCAGCGCGAGGTCGACGAATTCCTGGCCAACAACTGATCATCAGCACATCGCTGATACGGATACGGCGCTCCCGACAGGGGCGCCGTTTTCCTGTCCGGGTGCCGTGCTGCGTTCCGTACACGCGCGGCGGAACATGCCCCCCTCCCGGGCGCATCATTCCCCGACTGCGGCCCCAAACTGCGGCCCCCGACTGCGGCGTCCAGCCGACGATCCTGACGAAATGCGACCGTCAGCCGCCGACGGCCGTCCGGGCGTGACTACCCGTGCTCGGCCAGGCTGTCCCCTGGCGCCTGGGCGCGGTCAAACATGCCGTAATCCCTGATGACATGGCAGACCTTCAATCGGTAATCGGAAAACACACCCTCGCGCCCACGCTTCTGTGCACCGCGATGCGCGTGCAGCCGACGCCAGCGGTCCACTGCCGCCTCATCCTCGAAGAAACTGATCGACAGAAGCTTTCCGGGGTTGGTCAGGCTCTGGAATCTCTCGACCGAGAGAAAGCCCTCGACCTCCTCGACCATGGGCCGCATCGCTGCTGCGATGTCGAGGTATTCGTCCTTGCGCCCCTCTGCCGGAACAACCTCGAAGATGATTGCAATCATGTCTGTGCCTCCCCCTTCTCCAGCCGCACCATGCGCAGCCCTCCGTCCCCTGACAACCCCGGGCTTCTTCTTTTTCCAAATACCCCAGGGGGAGTCCGCAGGACGGGGGGCAGCGCCCCCCTTGCGCCCGCGCCGCAGTCGCTGCCAGATGAGGCCGCACACCACCGGAGTCTCTGCCATGCACATGCTTTCCGTCACACCCTCGGTCGAACCCGAACACGATGCCCCCGCAGCGGACCGCGTGATTTCGGGTGATCCGCGCTTCACCACCTGGAACCTCGAAGACCGCGACGGTCTGTTTTGCGGCATCTGGCGGGCGACACCGGGCAAGTGGCGCATTCGCTATGACGAATGGGAATATTGCCACATCCTGTCGGGCATCTCTGTCCTGACCGAAGACGGCGGCTCGTCCCGAACCTGTCGCACTGGCGACAGCTTCATCCTGCGCCCAGGGTTCAGCGGCACCTGGGAGGTGATCGAAACCACGACCAAGGAGTATGTCATCCGGCTGTGACCGCGGGCCATGCGCACTTGGGGGGCCCGTATGGCAGCAGGGCTTCAGATCACGTTGAATCCGGGACCGTAGGGGTAACGGGTGATACCTTCGGCGCCGTCCTCAGTGATGACCAGGATGTCATGTTCGCGGTATCCGCCCGCCCCCGGCGTGCCCGCCGGAAGGGTCAGCATCGGCTCCATCGAGATCACCATCCCCGGTTCCAGCACCGTGTCGATATCCTCGCGCAGTTCCAGCCCCGCCTCGCGCCCATAATAATGCGACAGCAGTCCGAAGGAATGGCCATAGCCGAAGGTCCGGTATTGCAGCAATTGCCGCTCTTCGAGGAAGCCGTTGATCCGGTGGGTGATTGCGGAGCAGGACAGGCCCGGCCTGAGCAGCGACATGCCGAAATCATGGCAGGCCACGTTCGCCTCCCACACGGCAAGAGAGGCGGCATCGACCTCCTCCACGAACAGCGTCCGCTCCAGAGCGGTATAATAACCCGAGATCATCGGAAAGGTGTTGAGCGACAGGATGTCGCCCCGTTTCAGCACCCGCGACGTCACCGGGTTGTGCGCCCCGTCGGTGTTCGGTCCCGACTGAAACCAGACCCAGGTGTCGCGGTATTCGGCATCGGGAAAGGCGCGCGCGATCTCGGTCTCCATCGCATCACGCCCCGCCATCGCCACGTCGATCTCGCGCACGCCCTCGCGGATCGCATCCTTGATCGCAAAGCCGCCGACATCCGCTATCCGCGCACCTTCCCGGATCAGCGCGATTTCCGCTGGGGACTTGTGCATCCTCTGGCGCATGGTGGCCTCGTTCACCGCCACCCGCCGCGCGGGCGCCAGAAACGCGTCGAGCTTGCCCGACGCCTGCAACGTCAGGTGATCGTCCTCGCAGCCGATCACCTGCCCGGTGCCGGTGACCGAAAGGATCGCGCGCCAGAAGTTGTCGCGCTGCCAATCGGTGTAGGTGATATTGTCGCCATGGCACCGCCGCCACGGCTGGCCCGCGTCGATCCCGGCCGAGACGGTGACACAATCTGACGCCGTGACGACAAGCCCATAGGGACGCCCGAAGGTGCAGTAGAGAAAGCCAGAATAATAGGCGATGTTGTGCATCGAGGTGAACACGCAGGCGGTGACACCAAGCTGCGCCATCGTACCGCGCAGAATCGACAGCCGCGCATCATATTCGGCCGGCGAAAACGGCAGGGCGGCCTTGTCGCCATTGTGAAAACGATAGAATTCAGGACGTTGTGTCATGTGACCCTCCAGAAGTGCGCCGCATCTGAGGGGGATGTCTGCAAAAACCTGACCCCGCCGCGATACGACACAGAAAGGTCCCGGCGTGCAGGACGGGAACAAAGCGCGTGGGACGGACCCATGTGGCGACGCCATCGCCCCGCTTCGGCTTCAGGGTTACGCCGGAACAACGCACCGCGCAAGATGGCTTCTTCTTTTTAAAAATACCCGGAATCCGGTGGCCGCAGCACGCGCCTAGCTCTCCATCAGGCGATGCACCATCCCGCTTTCGGGGTCGCGCAGGCCCTCGATCACATCGAAATGGTGGCGCCCGGGTTCGATCACCTGGCCGCAACTCCAGGCCCTGGCAAGCCCATCCGCCTGTGCAAGAAAGGCAGGGCGTTCGTTAGCTCCGATCCAGACGGTCACCGGCACGTCGGGCACTGGCTGAAAGACCGGGCTTTCTGCCCATGCTTCGGTGGCATCCAGCTGGAAATCGGCATTCATCCGTGTATCCACCAGCGGTCTCAGGTCCGACACGGGCGAAATCGCCAGGACATGGGCGATGCGGGCACGCAGGGCGTCCTCCAGCAGTCCCGGTGCCAGCATCCGCGCCACCAGATGCCCGCCCGCCGAATGGCCCACAAGGCGCAGCGGACCCTCCACTTCGTGTGCCGCGACGGTGATTGCCTGTGCTACCTGTCGCGTGATGTCGGCCACCCGCACCCGGGGCACAAGGTCGTAGGACGGCATCGCCACCGCCTGCCCATGCGCCAGCGGCCCGGCGGCGAAATGTGAAAACAGCGCACGGTCGAACCGCCGCCAGTAGCCGCCATGCACAAACACGACCAGGCCTACAGGCAGGGCATCGGGCAGGAACAGATCCATCGCCTGCGTCGTTCCATGTCCGTACATCACCCCCAGCCGCGCCCGGCCGGTCACCGCCAAATTCTTGCGAAAGGTATCGGCGGCGGCGCTCCAGCGTAGCGGGTAACCATCGGCGTCGGGAATGTAGCTGACATTGTCATAGGCATCGTCGAGGTCCATCGCTTTCCTCATCCTGGCTTCTGGATTATAGGCATAGCAGACGACGCAGACGACGCCGCATCAAAACCGGAGATTTCCATGCTCGACCAGACAACCAACCTCGCCTCGCTTCTTAAGGATCCCAGCCTGCTGGAAACCCGCGCCTATATAGGCGGAAAGTGGGTCGATGGCGAGAAGGGCACATTCGACGTGACCAATCCCGCCCGGGGCGATGTGGTCGCCCAGGTTGCCGACCTGTCCCGGGCGCAGGTGAACGGCGCCATCGCGCAGGCCGAAGCCGCGCAAAAGGACTGGGCCAAGTGGACCGGAAAGGAACGCGCGCAGGTGATGCGCAAATGGTTCGACCTGATGATCGAGAACCAGGATGACCTGGGGCTGATCCTGACCGCCGAGCAGGGCAAGCCGCTGGCCGAGGCCAAGGGCGAGATCGCTTATGGCGCATCGTTCATCGAATTCTTCGGCGAAGAGGCCAAGCGCATCTACGGCGAGATGATCCCCGGCCACCAGCGCGACAAGCGCATCATGGTGATCAAGCAGCCCATCGGTGTGGCCGCGTCGATCACGCCGTGGAATTTCCCCAACGCGATGATCACCCGCAAGGCCGGTCCCGCACTGGCGGCGGGCTGTGCCTTTGTCGCGCGCCCGGCCAAGGAAACGCCGCTGTCGGCCATCGTGCTGGGCGTTCTGGCGGAACGCGCGGGCATCCCGGCGGGAGTGTTCAACGTGGTACCGTCTTCTTCAGCGTCCGAAATCGGCAAGGAGTTCTGCGAGAATCCCGCCGTGCGCAAGCTGACCTTTACCGGCAGCACCGAGGTGGGGCGCATCCTTTTGAAACAAGCCGCCGATCAGGTGATGAAATGCTCGATGGAGCTGGGCGGCAACGCGCCGTTCATCGTGTTCGACGATGCCGATCTGGACGCCGCGGTAGAAGGCGCGATCCTGTGCAAGTTCCGCAACAACGGCCAGACCTGCGTCTGTGCCAACCGGATCTATGTGCAATCCGGGGTCTATGACGCCTTCGCCGAAAAGCTGAAAAACCGGGTTGCGGCGATGAAGGTGGGCGACGGGCTTGAGGACGGAACCGAACTGGGGCCGCTGATCAATGTCGAGGCCATCGACAAGGTGCAGGAGCATATCGCTGATGCCAAGTCCAAGGGCGCCAAGATCATCCTGGGTGGCGAAGAGCACGAGATGTCGGGCAACTTCTTTGGTCCGACCATCGTGACCGGCGCGACCAAGGACATGCTGTTCTCGACCGAGGAAACCTTTGGGCCGCTGGCTCCGCTGTTCCGGTTCGAGGACGAGGACGAGGTGATCGCGCTGGCCAATGACACGATCTTTGGTCTGGCGTCGTATTTTTATGCCAAGGATCTCAAGCGGGTCTACAAGGTGGCCGAGGCGCTGGAATACGGCATCGTCGGCGTGAATACCGGCATCATCTCGACCGAGATGGCGCCGTTCGGCGGGGTCAAGCAGTCCGGTCTGGGCCGCGAAGGCAGCCATCACGGCATCGAGGATTACCTCGAGATGAAATACGTTTGCCTGTCGGTCTGATACCGCCAGCTAACTGATCCAAGATCGAGGGTCTGGCCGTGATGCAGGACGGCACCTTCTGGGTGTCCACCGACAATGACGGCGTCGACGACAGTTCGGGCGAACCCTTTCTCTGGTCGTTCAGGTAAATCGGTTTGGGGGGGGCCTGTTCTTTCGTCGGAACCGGCGCCCCCACAGCTGACCCCCGGAGCCTGGGACAGGAGTTGAGGGCCGTTCCCGTGCGCCGGGGGCGGCCCCTTACATATCGGGGGACATCTCGATCCGGTAGGTTTTCTTTGCCCAGCCGTCGACAGAGCAATGCGGGCGAATGAACAGTTCGCGCACACCGTCGGGCACCATGACCGACGACAGCGACCGGGTGAACGGCTGTTCCTGCACGTGCGGATGCAGCAGTTCGCGGGTGGCGATCACGCTGCCGACGGCATCTTCGACCCGCCAACTGTCCGCGTAATGGTCCCAACCTGTGTCGGGGTGGCGCAGGGTGACGGAAATCCGCCAGCCCATGCCCATCTTGTCGGCCATGACGGCGACGACCTTGGGGGCATCGCCGCGCACGGCGGTGGCCAGAACCGTGGCAAGGACAAGACATGCGGAGAGTAATTTCATGGCGTCATCCTAGCAGTTTGCCCGGGCGATGGGCGTCAACTGTGCGTGTTTGCGGCGTGTGTGGGGCGCGATCGCTGCCATCCAGCAATACTTCGCGGGAGGCGGACCAGAATTCCCGCCGCAGGATCACCACAAGTGTGAACACCGCCGCCACGATCAGCGGCCAGGCACCCAGCAGCCAGGCGGCCGAGGCTATGCCGAAATAGACGGACCGCAACCCGCTGTTGAAGCTGCGCGCGGCGGTTATGTTGATCTCGCCCGACTTTGCGGCGCGGGTGTAGGCGACGGGGTTCTCGATGTCGTTGGGCACCGCCGCCATCAGCACGGCGCAATAGCCGAACAACCGGTGCGACCAGACGAATTTGAGGAAACCGTTGGTGGCAAAGAACAGCATCAGCAGCAGTTTGATTTCCCACACGATGGTGGGTGCGGTGCCCAGCGTCAGGTCCTGCGCCACGCCGCGCAGCATGTCGGCATTGCCGATCAGCGCCAGACCGCCGCCGATGGCGATCATGCTGGCCGAGGCAAAGAAGGCCGCGCCCTGGCGCATGTTGTCGATGATCTGCGAATCAAAGATCCGTGGCTGGCGGTCGACGAAATGCCGAAGCCAGGCACGCCGGTAATCGGCCATCAGCAAGGAAACAGAGGGTCGCCGCGCCGGAGGATGTTCGATGATGCGTGTCGCGCCAAGCCAGCCCAGAAGCAATATGGCCAGAGCACCGTAATCCCAGGGCGTGAACAAGGCCAGCTGGTCGATCCAGATCATGGCGGCGCCCCGCTAGAACGGCTTGACGACGACGACCCAGAGGATCGCGATCACGCCGACGACGCTGATTTCGTTGAAGATGCGCAGGAATCGGTCGGATTCGGTGAACACACCGCGTTTCGCCCGCAGCACCATGCGGCCCGTCCAGGCGTAATGTGCGACCAGCGCCATCACGAGCGCCAGCTTGAGCCAGGCCCAGGTCGGAAAGCCCCAGTTGGCCGCCAGCCAGATGCCGGTGATCAGGGCGATCACCCCAAGCCCGGCGGAGAACCGGTAAAGCCGGATTGTCAGATCGCCCAGTGGGCCGAATTCCTGGCGTTGCGCAAATTCGCGCTTCCAGTAGATCAGCGCGCGCGGCACGGCAAAGATGCTGGTCATCCAGCCCATGACGCAGAGAAGATGTATGATCTTTAACCAGTTCATGCCACGATCCCTGCGACAGAGCCGCGATCTGTGCAAGGCGTCCGTGGGTCGCGGCAAGAAATGAATTGCCCGATGTGCCATTTTGGTTATATATAATTACCAATTCAGAAGGAAAAGCCATGGAAATGCCAGTTCCGAATGCCGATTTGATCGCCCGCAAGGCGCAGATCGTTGCCGCCCTTGCCAAGGTGTTGCCGGCGGGTGGGGTCATTTCCGACATCGCCGAAACGCGCGCCTACGAATGTGATGCGCTGACCGCCTATCGCTGCGCGCCGCTGGCTGTCGTGCTGCCGACCTCGACCGCCGAGGTGTCGGCGGTGCTGCGGATCTGTCACGACATGGGGGTGCCGGTGGTGCCGCGCGGTTCCGGCACATCGCTTGCCGGGGGGGCGCTGCCCACGGCGGATTGTGTGCTTCTGGGGGTCATGCGGATGAATGAAGTGCTCGAAACGGATTACGACAACCGTTTCATCCGGGTGCAGACCGGGCGCACCAATTTGTCAGTTACCGGCGCGGTCGAGCAGGAGAATTTCTTTTACGCCCCGGATCCGTCGTCGCAGTTGGCCTGTGCCATCGCTGGCAACATCGCGATGAATTCGGGCGGTGCGCATTGCCTCAAGTACGGCGTCACCACCAACAACCTGCTGGGCGTGACTCTGGTGATGATGGACGGCACCATAACCGAGGTTGGCGGCGCACATCTGGACGCGGGCGGGCTTGACCTGCTGGGTCTGATCTGTGGGTCCGAGGGACAGCTGGGCGTGGTGACCGAGGCGACCCTGCGCATCCTGCGCAAGCCTGAAGGCGCACGCCCGGTGCTGATGGGGTTTGATTCCAACGAGGTGGCGGGGGCCTGCGTGTCCGACATCATCAAGGCCGGCTTGCTGCCCGTGGCGATCGAGTTCATGGACCGCCCCTGCATCGAGGCCTGCGAGGCCTTTGCCCATGCCGGATACCCGATGTGCGAGGCCCTGCTGATCGTCGAGGTTGAAGGTGCGCCTGCGGAAATCGACGAACAGCTGGCGCTGATCCTGGACATCGCACGCCGCCACAACCCGGTGGAGTTGCGCGAAGCCAAGGATGCCGACGAGGCGGGGCGGATCTGGCTGGGGCGCAAGTCCGCCTTTGGCGCGATGGGGCAGATCAACGACTACATGTGCCTGGACGGGACGATCCCGGTAAGTGCGCTGCCGTATGTCCTGAAACGGATCGGGGAATTTTCCAAACAATATGGCCTTGGTGTCGGCAACGTGTTTCACGCGGGTGACGGCAACATGCATCCGCTGATCCTGTTCGACGCGAACAAGCCCGGCGATCTGGAACTGTGCGAGGCGATGGGCGCCGACATCCTGCGCCTGTGCGTCGAGGTGGGCGGCTGCCTGACGGGCGAACATGGTGTCGGCATCGAGAAGCGCGACCTGATGGTAGACCAGTTCGCACCGGATGATCTGGAGGCGCAGATGGCGGTCAAGGACGTGTTCGACCCGAAATGGCTGCTGAACCCGGCCAAGGTGTTTCCGCTGGCGGCGTCCGAAAGCCGTCGTCTTGTTGCGCTTGCGGCAGAATGAAGGGCGAGGGGGCCAGCCCCCTCTGCGCGTACCGCGCATTCACCCCCGGGATATTTTGGACCCAGAGAAGACATGAGACCTGAAACAGAGGCCGAACTGGCCGAAACCATCGCGGCGTGCCGACGTCCCCTGCATGTGCAGGGGGGCGGAACACGGGCCGTCGGGTGCCCGGTGACCGGGGATGTGTTGCAGACCGGCGGGTTGTCTGGGATTTCGCTGTACGAACCCGGGGCGCTGACCCTTGTGGTGCGGGCGGGCACGCCGCTGGCCGAGGTAGAGGCCGCGCTTGAAGGGGAGGGCCAGAGGCTGCCGTTCGAGCCGATGGATCACCGGGGGCTGCTGGGCACCACCGGCGCGCCGACCATCGGCGGGGTGGTCGCGACGAATGCGTCCGGGCCGCGGCGGATCCAGGTCGGGGCCTGCCGGGATTTCATGCTGGGCGTGCGGTTTGTCGACGGCCAGGGAAAGGTCATCAAGAATGGCGGGCGGGTGATGAAGAACGTCACCGGCTACGATCTGGTCAAGTTGCTGTCGGGCAGTTGGGGGACGCTGGGTGTGCTGAGCGAAGTGTCACTCAAGGTGCTGCCGAAGCCGGAAAGTGCGGCGACGCTGCGCCTGCGGGGGCTGGATACCGGGCAGGCGGTGACGGTGATGAGCCGGGCTTTGGGCTCGCCCTACGAGATCACCGGTGCGGCGCATGATCCGCAGGCCGAAGAGACGCTTTTGCGGATCGAGGGGTTCGCCCGGTCGGTCGATTATCGCGCGGGGCAGATACAGGCGCTGTTCGTGGAGCATGCCGTTGAGGTGGACACCGACCCCGGACGGGTAGCCGCGACCTGGGCCGCCATCCGTGACGTGGCGCCGTTGCAGGCCGTGGCGGGCGACGTCTGGCGCCTGTCGGTCAAGCCGTCGGACGCGCCGAGGCTGGCAGAGCAGCTGGGCGCCGATGCGCTGTTGCTTGACTGGGGCGGCGGGCTGATCTGGGCGCGGGTGCCTGCGGATACGGACCTGCGCGCGCGCCTTGGCGAGGTTTGCGGCCATGCGACGCTGATCCGGGGATCGACGGCCAGCCGGGCGGCGTTGCCGGTGTTCCACCCCGAGCCAGCGCCGCTTGCCCGGATTTCAACTGGTTTGCGGGCGCGGTTTGACCCGCGTGGCATCCTCAATCCCGGGCTGATGGGGGGATGAGCGGCGCGATGCTTCTGAGTTACGGGATCGTGTTCCTGGCCGGGCCGCTGGTTTTTGTGCGGGTGCTGAAGTCGCCCGCGGTCGAAACGGCGCTTGCCGGGCTGGTTATCGCGGTGGTGGCGAGCATGGCGCTGGACCTGCTTTTGCAGGCCCCGGTGCCGCTGGCGGCACTTGGCTGCCTCTGGCTGTCTCTGGCTGTCCTGGGTTCTGGCGCTTTCTCTTTTTGTGCTGGCGTTGAGGCGCCTCGTCCCGTCGCCCCAGCTGAAGCGTTTCAGCTTTGTGGCGGGGCTTCTTGGAACGACATTGCCGTGGTTCGGATTGGCCGCGGCCCAGATGGTGACAATTTGACATGCAGACGACCTTTAGCCCACAACAGCTGACCGACCCCGACACTGCACGCAGCAACGAGATCCTGCGCGCTTGCGTCCATTGCGGATTTTGCACGGCAACCTGCCCGACCTATCAGGTGCTGGGCGACGAACTGGACAGCCCGCGCGGGCGGATCTACCTGATAAAGGACATGCTCGAGAACGAGCGTGCGCCGGATGCGAAAACCGTCAAGCATATCGACCGGTGCCTGAGCTGCCTTGCCTGCATGACCACCTGTCCGTCGGGAGTGCATTACATGCATCTGGTGGACCATGCCCGCGCCTATATCGAAGAGCATTATGACCGCGCCTGGTCCGACCGTGCCCTGCGCTGGATCCTTGCCCGTATCCTGCCCCACCCCACCCGGTTCCGTATCGCGTTGCTGGGGGCCAAGATCGGTCGGCCCTTTGCCTTTCTCATGCCGGATGCCCGGCTGAAGGCAATGCTCGAGATGGCGCCGAGAACCATTCCGCCGGTCAGCCGGAACGACGACCCGCAAAGCTTTGCACCCAGCGGGCCAAGGCGGAAAAGGGTCGCACTGATGACGGGCTGTGCGCAGAAGGCGCTGAACACCGACATCAACGATGCCACGATCCGCCTGCTGCGCCGTCTGGGATGTGAGGTGGTGGTCGCAAAGGGCGCGGGCTGCTGCGGGGCCCTGACGCATCACATGGGCAAGGTGGACGAAAGCCATGCCTCGGCCGCCACCAACATTCGCGCCTGGGTGCACGAGATGGACGGAGAGGGGCTGGATGCCATCGTGATCAACACCAGCGGCTGCGGTACGACCGTGAAGGATTACGGCCACATGTTCCGCAATGACCCGCTGGCCGCAGATGCCGCCCGGGTGTCCGAAAAGGCAAAGGATATCAGCGAGGTATTGATGGAGCTGGAGCTGCCCGAGCGCGCGGATCAGGGCCTGACGGTGGCCTATCACGCCGCCTGTTCGTTGCAGCACGGACAGAAGATCAAGACCTTTCCCAAGGATCTGCTGAAACGCGCCGGTTTCCGGATCGTCGAGCCGTCGGATCCGCATCTGTGCTGCGGGTCGGCGGGAACCTACAACCTCATGCAGCCCGAAATCTCGAAGCAACTCAAGGACCGCAAGGTGCGCACGCTTGAGGCCCGCAAGCCCGATGTGATCGCGGCCGGAAATATCGGGTGCATGATGCAGATCGGGTCTGGCACCGGGGTCCCGGTTGTGCATACCGTCGAACTGCTTGACTGGGCGACCGGTGGGCCAAAGCCGCCGAGTCTGATTGCCGTCGGGTAATCCGGTTTTTTGAGCGGTCCGTGCCTCAGTTTTGCCGCAGGTCGCGGTTAGGCGTCGGGCACCATAACGGAGAATGACTGTGCGGCTGCCAACTGCTTTTCCAGTACTCTTGTCCCTGGCGATTGCGGCCACTCCGGTTGGCGCGCAGGGACTGTTTTCGATGAACAGCCTTCAGGACGGGCGGGACTGGCAGGCGGTCGGGCGGCTCGAAATCTCGGGCGAGGCGTTCTGCACCGGGGCGCTGATCGAACCCGATCTGGTGCTGACCGCGGCGCATTGCCTGTTCGATGCCGAAACCGGCGCACGGGTTCCGACCGACCAGATCCAGTTCCTGGCCGGGTGGAGCAACGGGCGCGCCGCCGCCTATCGTCGTGTGCGGCGCGCGGAACCGCACCCCGATTATGACTTTGTCGCCACCTCGGATGCGTCACGCGTGCGTGTCGATGTGGCCCTTGTCGAATTGCAGCACCCGATCCGCAACGGCACAATCACTCCGTTCCAAACCGATGCGCGCCCGCAGGTCGGGGACCGTATCGGCGTGGTGTCCTATGCGCACAACCGGTCAGAGGCACCGTCGGTGCAGGAAACCTGCGAAGTGATGTCGCGCCAGCAGGGTGTTCTTGTGATGTCCTGCCAGGTGGATTTCGGCAGTTCCGGCTCTCCGGTCTTTTCGTTTGATACGGGCACGCCGCGCATCGTGTCCGTAGTCTCTGCCAAGGCCGAGGCCGATGGTGCTGCCGTTTCGCTGGGTACCGAGTTGCAGGAGCCGCTGGCCGCGATCCGGTCGGTGCTGGACGGGCAGGACGGGTTGTCGGCCAATGGCATCTCAAGCGTGAGCCGTGTCGGGTCGGCCTTTCACAACGACACCGGCGCGAAGTTTGTCAAACCATAAAGCTGCGGTTCCGCTGCTCCGGGAGTCGCTGAAATTGCCGGAAAAATTTGGCTGAACCGATGTCAGAGCGGACATCGCAGGTCTTGAAACCGTGCAATCCATTCCCATCTCTATCGCGTCGGAGTGCCGCATGCCGGGTTCCGCAAAAACGGGCGCCTGTCCCATGACGGGAAGGCGCAGCATCTAAAATGGTATCGCTCACTGGAGGATGACCCATGAGAAGTTTTGACTTTGCACCGCTCTACCGTGCCACCGTCGGATTCGACCAGATCGCCGACATGATGGACCGCGTTCTGGCCAATGACGGCGCACAGCCGACCTATCCACCTTACAACATTGAAAAGACCGCAGACGACAGATACCGCATCTCTATCGCAGTTGCAGGTTTCTCGGACGCTGACCTGTCCGTCGAGGTCAAGGACCATGCGCTGGTCGTGTCGGCCCGCAAGGCGGACGAGGATGGTCCGCGGGCCTATCTGCACCGTGGGATCGCCACCCGCGCCTTTGAACGCCGGTTCCAGCTTGCCGACCATGTGCGCGTCGTCGGGGCCAGCCATGCGGACGGCATGTTGCATATCGACCTGACCCGCGAGATTCCGGAGGCGTTGAAGCCGCGCCGGATCGAGATCGCCACCAGCCGCGCGATCGAAAAGGATGTGGTCGACGCCCAGTCCGTGAACTGAATCGACCGAGCCGATTGTCGGGCATTCGCCCAGCCCTGCGCCCCCGGCAGAAAGATCTGCCGGGGGCGTTTTGCTGTCCGGGCCTTGTGCCGTGGTCACGAGTCCACCGGTTACCATCTTCGCGATACGACCCAGGAGTCAGCGGGATCGGACTGTCGCGGAGTGTTGCGCCTTCAGGTTGCGCAAAACGCTCTAGTTGCGACCTTCCCGCAGCCAGGCGCCGACGATCATGGCCGAGGCCAGCAGCAGGACCAGCCATGCCGGCAGCATCGGGGATTGCGTTACGTCAAGCGTTTCGTAAGCCCCCCTTGGAGTGAGGCCGATCCAGCCACGCCCCGCGGCGGGCCGTCCGACACCAACCTCGCGGATAGCCGGCAGCCCATCCTCGAGCCGGGGGGCGCCGCCGCGCATGGTGTCGATCACCGGGTCCAGCAGGTCGCCGGTCGCGATGGTCTGTTCGAATTCGCGCGGGGCAGCGGGGCCAAGGCCGATGACCGAGGTCTGATCGTCTTCGGCAAGCCGGTAAAGCCCGATCTCCGGACCTTCATACAGCGCCTCGAAACGGCCGGGACTGACCTCGGACAGTTCCACCTCTTCGGTGGTGCCATCCGGGCGGGTCACGGTGACGTTGCCGACCTCTTCGGCCAGCGTGCGGCGGATGATGCGCATGGTCTGGCCGGTCGCCTCGGCAAACAGCGCCTCTGCCTCAAGCTCGGGTTCCTTCATCATCCAGTGGGCGAGACGACGGAGCAGATCGAGCTGCGGCCCGCCACCTTCGAAGCCGCGCGACCAGAGCCAGGCCTGATCCGAGGCCATGAGCGCCACGCGTCCCTCGCCCACGCGGTCGAGCACCAGCAGGGGGCGGTCGTCGAGGCCGGACATCACGACTTCGCTGTCAGGGGTCGGGGTCACCTCGATCTGGCGCATCCAGCGGCCCCAGCTGTCGGCACCCTGCATTCCGGCGGTCACGGGGTGACGTTCGCCAAGGTCGGTGATGGCGGGACGATAGCCCTCGTCCAGCACGCGCGCCGTGGGTTCCGCCGGCAGGATCGTGGACAGGGGCGAACGGTAAAGGCTGTCGGCGCTGGCATAGTCCGGCCCCGCAGCGATCAGCAGCGCGCCGCCCTGTTCGACGTAATTGCGCACGTTATCAAGGTAGATCGACGGCAGGATGCCGCGCCGCTTGTAGCGGTCAAAAATGATGAGATCGAAATCCTCAATCTTTTCGAGGAACAGCTCGCGGGTGGGGAAGGCGATCAGCGACAGTTCGGTAACCGGCACGCCATCCTGTTTTTCCGGGGGACGCAGGATCGTGAAATGCACCAGATCGACGGAAGAGTCGGATTTTAGCAGGTTGCGCCAGGTACGCCCGCCCGCATGGGGTTCGCCCGATACCAGAAGCACGCGCAGGCGGTCGCGCACGCCGTTGATCTGGACAAGAGCGGTGTTGTTACGGTCGGTCAACTCTCCTTCCGCTTCGGGAACCGAGAACTGGATCACGTTGCGTCCGCCGTGCGGCAGGGTGATCGGCAGGTCAAAGGCTTCGCCGATGGGCATGTCGAAGGTCTGGGGCTCGCCGCCGTCGACCGAGATTTCGAGCGTGGTCGAGGCCTGTGCCGGGGCGGCGCCTTCGTCCTCGACCATCAGGGTCAGGGTCACGGATTCGCCCAGAATCGCAAACGCCGGGGCGTTGCGCACGATCAGGCGGCGGTCCCAGTCGGTTTCCAGCCCGGTCATCAGCAGGTGCATGGGCGCGGGTAAATCGGGCGCACGTTCCAGATCGTGCAGGCGGCCGTCCGACAGCAGCAGGATTCCGGCGATGCGGGCGCGGGGTTCTTCGGCCAGGGCATCATTCAGGGCGGACATGAGCAGGGTTCCGGCGTCATCCTCTCCGTCGCCGACGTTGATGCGGCGCACTTCGGTGTCGGGACGGCTGGCCAGACGCGATTCGAGCGTGGTTGCGGCCTCTTCGGTGACACCGGCCCGTTCGGCAAGGGACTGGCTGGCGCTCTGGTCGACCAGCATCAGGACGATGTCGGACAGCGGTGCGCGGTCTTCAACCTGGTATGACGGCTGGGTAAGGGCGGCCACAAGGATGACCCCGGCCAATGCCCGCAGGCCCCAGCCCGACAGCCCGCGCCACAGGGCCAGCACCACACCCAGCAGGGCGATGGCGCCAAGGATTGCGATGGCCACCCAGGGCAGCAGCGGATCAAAGACGATGGTTCCGGTCATTGGCCCAGCCTGTCAAGAAGTGCAGGCACGTGGACCTGATCGGATTTATAATTTCCGGTCAGCACGTGCATGACCAGATTGACGCCAAAGCGGTAGGCGATTTCGCGCTGCCGTTCACCGGTAAACCCGCGCCCGACGGGGACCAGCGGGTTGCCCTGATCATCTATCGCCCAGGCCGCAGCCCAGTCGTTGCCACCGATGACAACAGGGGTCACGTTGTCGTTGAGATTGCGGAACGGCATGCCTTCGATCAATTCGGCATCGGGCGGTGCGGCTTCGACCCAGACGTCGCGGGCGGCATAGCGGCCCGGAAAATCCTGAAGCAGGTAGAAGGTGCGGGTCAGTACATGGTCCTGTGGGATCTGTTCAAGCGGCGGTATATCGAGAGGGGCTGCAAGTTGCTGGAGTTTGCGGCCATTCGGGCTGCTTGCGCCAAAGCTGGCCACATCGGCGTCGCGCGTGTCGAACAGGATCATCCCGCCCGAGCGCAGATAGGTGTTGAGCTTGGCATAGGCGTCGTCCGACGGGGTGGGCTGGTCAGAGGTCACCGGCCAGTAGAGCAGCGGAAAAAACGCAAGTTCATCGGTTTCAAGGTTAACACCCATCGGTTCGGACGGCTCGACCGAGGTGCGGTAGAACAGGGTTTCCGACAGGCCGCGCAGACCGGCATGGGCCAGGTCGTCAAGTTGGGTGTCGCCGGTGATCACATGGGCGAGGCTGACCTCGGCCGTGGCGGCAAGGGCAAAGGCGTCTTCCTGCGGCGTCGCGTCGGTCTGGGCCTGCCCGCTTTGCGGAACCAGAGGCGCCAGCATCAACGCCGCGATCAGCGCCGTGGCAGGGCGGGCCCCCCGCAACCGGCCAGACAGTGCGAGCGATGCGATGACATCCGCAAGGAGCGCCGCAATCGCAAGCGCCAGCAACCAGCCGGCCAGCGGGGTTTCGTCCGGGCGGCTCAGGCCCTCGACCGGCACGCGGTCAGGCCATATGACCGCGGTCATAACCATGTCCGGGGTCACGACATTGCGTGCGAGGTTGCGGTCGTCGCCCTGATATAGGCCGGGACGCAGGTCAGGACCGAGCGGGCCGGAAACAAGCGCCGTACCGGCCACGCCGGGCAGCGTTCCGGCATCGCGAGGCGTGCCGAAGGCGTCGAGCACGATTTCCGGCTGCCAGGTGGTGCCTTCGAGATCAGCTGCTTCTGGCTGAACTGGCGTGGACGAGACCGCGAGGCGTTCCAGCATTTGCACGAACAGGCCCGACAGGGGCAGTCCGGACCATTCCGCATTTGCCGTGACGTGGAACAGCACGATTTGCCCCTGTCCCACACGTTTGCGGGTGACAAGCGGCGTGCCGTCGTCAAGCTGGGCGATCACCCGGTCGGCAAGGTTGGGATCGGGCTGGGCCATGACTTGCGCCGTCACAGTCACATCCGCGGGGATTCGCAGGCCCGAGAACGGGCTTTCGGCAGGAAAGGGGGCCAGGGATTTCGGCTCTCCCCAGCTCATCGCGCCGCCGACGGTGCGCCCGCCGGCCCGCAGGCGCACGGGCATCAAGGGGTCTTCGGCATCGCGGCTGACGTCGCTGGCGGCAAGGCGGGGACCGGCAAAGCGCAACAGCATGCCGCCCTGATCAAGCCAGTCGAGTGTCGCCTGCTCCTCGGCGGCGCCGAGGGTGGCGACATCGGCCAAAATGATCACGTCGGGGTTGGCGGGCAGTATGTCCAGCAGCGCGCCGTCAAGCAGGTCGGCGTTGGGTTCAAGCGCGCGGGTCAGGTAGTGCAGGGGCGAAAGCAGTTCGAGCCCTTCGCGGTTCTCGTTCCCGGCGATCAGGGCAACCTCGCGGCGGCGCAGGGAATCGTCGGGCAGGGTGACGGCACCGGCGCTGCGCTGGCCCTCCACCTCGAACCGGGTGACGCGGGCGCGCAGTTCGGCAGGCAGGGACAGTTCGGCCTGTGCCGCTACGGCATCCGCATCGAAGGTCACCGGAAGACGGGCAAGCGTGGCCGGGTTGCCTGCGGGGTCAAGGCCTTGTGCGGCGACGGAAATCTGTGTTTCGGGGCCGGGGCGCAGGCGGCGCAGGGCCAGCGTCACATTCCCGTCAGTGAACTGCGCCGGTTCGATGGCATATAGACTGCGGGGGCTTTCGAAGACGGTGACGCTGCCGCGGTCCTCAAGCGTGTCGAGCAGGCCCTCGCGGGTGTCGCGGGCCAGCCCGTCGGACAACCAATAAGTGTCGAAACCCGTTTCCGGCAGCAGGGACAACAGGCGGTCGGTCTGGTCCGCCTGCGGTTCCCAAGGTTCGGGCAGGACGCCGGGCAGGCGACTGCGCCAGACATCGGCAGCCTGGAACTGCGGCGTCTCGGGTGTGGTCAGGCGCACCAGCGCGACGGGCCGGTCGTTGCGGGCCGCACGGGTCAGAAGCGCCTCGATTGCCTCTTGCCGGGCGCTCCAGTCGGCAGCACTGGCCCAGCTTGCGTCCATCAGGACAAGCAGGGGCGCGTTGCCGGTGGCATCGGTTTCGGGTTCCGGGTTCAGCACCGGACCGGCAAGACCGAGAATGACAGCCGCGACCGCGAGCATGCGCAGCAGCAGCAGCCACCATGGCGTGCGGTCGCTGACCTGTTCGTCGTCCTTGAGGCCAAGCAGCAGGACCACGCCCGGAAAGAACCGCCTGATCGGCGCGGGCGGCACGGCGCGCAGGATCAGCCAGAGAATTGGCAGGGCGAGCAGACCCAGCAGAAGCCAGGGCGCTGAAAAGCCGAGCGCGCCGAAAAGGGTCATCCGTGACCTCCGTCCATCGCGCGATAGACCCAGAGCAGGGCAGATTGCGCGGATGTGTTGGTGTGATGGCAGCTGTATTGCCAGCCGGTGACCCGGCAAAGATGTTCAAGTTTCGCTTTGCGTTCCGCCAGCCGGTCAAGGTAGCGCGACCGCAGATCCCCGGCCTTGAGCGTTTCATGCGCCATCGACCTGCCGACGCTTTCAAAGATGGTTCGACCCTGGAAGGGGAACGCTTCTTCGGTGGGGTCAAGCACCTGGAGCAACACGCCGCGCACGCCACGGTCGGCGGCTTTGGTCAGCGCCGCCTCGACCGGGCCGAGATCGGCCAGGAAATCCGAGACGAACATGGCACGGGCGTGGGGCAGCATGCCGCGCGCCTCGGGGGCGGCGTAATCGTCGGGGTTGTCTTTGGTGAACGCCTCGGCCAGGCGCAGGATCTGTTCGCTGCCGCGCCGCGGTGGCAGGGTCCAGCCGGTGAGGCCGACACGTTCGCCACCCCGCACCAGCAGGATTGAGGCGGCGAGCGTCAGAAGGCGGGCACGGTCGGCTTTGGTCGGCAGATCCTTCTTCGAGGTGAAACGCATGGAGGCGCCCTGATCCAGCCAGAGAATCACGCTTTGCGCGATCTGCCATTCCCGTTCTCGGATATACTGCCCGTCGCTGCGCGCCGAGCGGCGCCAGTCGATGCTGCGGAGCGAATCGCCTTCTTGCAAGGGACGGTATTGCCAGAAATCGTCGCCCAAACCCGCACGCCGCCGCCCGTGTTCGCCCAGCAGGACGGTGCCTGCCAGCTTTTCAGCCCGCGCCAGAAGGGCGGGCAGGCGGGCGGCTTCTTCCTCGGATTGCTGGCGTAGGGCGAGGGCTGGCTTCACGCCGCCGCCTCGGACCGCATCATGCCGCCCGCGACGTCGTCGATCAGTGCGCCAAGGTCTTCGCCCCGTGCCCGTGCCGAGAATGTCAGCGCCATGCGGTGTGTCAGAACAGGCCGCGCCATGTTCAGAACATCCTCGGGGGACGGGGCAAGACGACCCTGCAACAGGGCACGGGCGCGGACGGTCATCATCAGGGCCTGAGCCGCGCGCGGGCCGGGGCCCCACGAAACGGTGTCGCGCACACGCTCACCCGCCGAGGGGTCGGAGGGACGGAAGGCACGGACCAGATCAAGGATCATCTCGACCACCGCATCGCCCACCGGCATCCGGCGCAGCAGGCGCTGGGCGGCGACAAGGGTAGTGGCGTCGAACACCTGATGCGCCTCTTCTTCGGTCACGCCGGTGGTGGCAAGCAGGATGTCGCGTTCGGTCGCACGATCCGGATAGGCCACGTCGATCTGTACAAGGAACCGGTCAAGCTGTGCTTCCGGAAGGGGGTAGGTGCCTTCCTGTTCGATCGGGTTCTGGGTGGCCAGAACGTGGAACGGCGCACCGAGCGGGCGGTTTTCGCCGGCGGCGGTCACCACCTTTTCCTGCATCGCCTGAAGCAGCGCGGACTGGGTGCGCGGGCTGGCGCGGTTGATTTCGTCCGCCATCAGAAGTTGGCAGAAGATCGGACCGGGGATGAACTTGAACGCGCGGCTGCCGTCGACGCCGGTTTCCAGCACTTCGGAACCGAGGATGTCGGCCGGCATGAGGTCGGGGGTGAACTGCACCCGGTTGCCATTCAGCCCCATCACAGTGCTGAGAGTTTCCACCAGTCGGGTCTTGCCCAGACCGGGCAGACCGATCAAAATGGCATGGCCGCCGCAGAGCATGGCGGACAGGGTGAGTTCGACAACACGCTCCTGACCGATGAAACGCTTGGTGATCGCGTTCCTGGCCTCGGCCAGTTTCTCTTCCAGCGCCTCGATTTCGGCGACCAGATCTTCGGCGTCGGTCATGACAATGCTCCCTGACAGTCTAACTCGGCTTGTATGAGTGTATCGCGCGACTAGGAAATGGCAAAACCAATGAGCACACAAAATATCGTGACACCGTCGGCCGAAGGCATCGCCGCCTCTGTCAGAGCGGCCAAAGGGCGGGGTCTGCCGCCTGTCGAAAAATGGAACCCGGCGTTCTGCGGCGATCTGGACATGCGTATTGCGCGGGACGGCACCTGGTTCTATCAAGGCACGCCGATTGGCCGTCCGGCGCTTGTGCGTTTGTTTTCAACGATCCTCAAGGTAGAGGACGGCAGGTTCTACCTTGTGACCCCGGTCGAGAAGGTCGGGATCACGGTGGATGACGCGCCCTTTGTCGCGGTCGATTTCACCGTCGAGGGGACGGGGCGCGAACAGGTGCTCAGTTTTCAGACAAATGTTGGTGATACCGCGCAGGCGGGGCCTGACCACCCGATCCGGGTGGTGCGCGATGCGCAGACCGCAGAGCCGTCGCCCTATGTGATGATCCGTTCGGGTCTTGAGGCGCTGATCGACCGCAAGAGCTTTTACCGGCTGGTCGAACTGGGCGTGCATCACGAGGTGTCGGGCGACTCCTGGTTCGGTCTGTGGTCCGGTGGCGCGTTCTTTGCGATGGTGCCATCGGAAGACCTGCCTGAGTGATCCGGCTGGCGGCAAACTTGTCGCTTCTGGACCGGGGGTGGCAGGCGCTGGACGGAGCGCGGATTTTGCGCGAAGGGTGCGGCGCCTCGAATACCGGAGTGTCACCATGATTCCCGCTCGCCTTGCCCCTGTCCTGTTCGGCTTCCTGCTGTCCGGCATGATGTCGTTCCTGGTGTCTGGCGTCGCGACCCTGCGCGCACTGGGGCCGATCGAAGGTTTTGCCTGGTACTGGTTCACTGCCTGGCTGCCGGCCTGGGGCGTGGCCTTTCCCGCAGTGCTGGTGGTGGCACCGGTCGCGCGGCGCCTGGTCGGAGCGGTGACGCGCAAGGCGTGATCTGTGCAGCGTCCTGTGCCTGGGTGGGCACCGTCACTGCGGCGGACGATTGTCTGATCCAAGGCAGCCATGGTCCCGGCAGGTGTCGATCCACGCTTTCCGCGCTGCTGTCTTAGTCGCCCAGTTTGGCATGCACCTCGTCGAGGTCGATCTCTTCCACCGGCATCTTGTTGCCGGGATTGGCGAAATCGTACCTGAACAGTTCAAAGTCGCGTTTGTAGATCTCGTACACGAGGTGCATCGAGAGATCGTCGAAATAATCCTCGACCGGGTGCAGGCGTTTGGGGCCGTGGCCTTCTGATTCGTTGAAGCGGGGCATGGTGGCAAGATCGACACTGTGCGGCGTGTCCACCACATTCAGCACATCCTGCATGCCGTCGCTGAATGACTCGGTCCAGAAGATCCGGTCGTAGCGTCCGCCGTTGACGATGAAGGTGCTGACGTGGCCGGACATGGCGGACCAGTGAATGTCCGGCTCCATCGGGCGACGCCAGCGGATCGTATCGCGCACGAACAGCAGGAAGCGGCGGAAGGACCGGATCTGGTCAAACTCCTGCTGGCCGTCATCGCCGCCCACCTCGATCCCGTATTTCTGGATCAGCAGGGGGACGAGGTTGCCGCGATAGCGTTTGCCGTTGCGCTGGATGCCGCAGATCTTGTCGAAGAACGACGACAGAACGCGGGTATAGGGATTGCGCACGCAGGTGAAGGCGTAGGAATTGCGGGTCTTGACGTTGGCGTTGATCAGCTTCTGGCTGTCCTCGCGCGCCCATTTGTGCAGGCCCCGTTCGGCATCGTGGATGTCACCATCGTAGAACCGGCCGTGGTCGGAATAGTACATGATCTGGCCGATGGTCGAGCAGGCGCATTTCGGCACAACCCGGTACACCATGCTTTCACTTTCGGTCATCCATGTGCCGGGAAAACCCATGCCTGCTGCCCTCATCTGATCGCCGTGTCTGCCTTCCGGCGCCTGTCTGGCGCAAAAAAGCAAAGAAAGCTTGTTTCTTCAACGTCCGTTCAGCTTTATCAACATGATCAATTGGGCATGAACAGGGCAGAACGTTTCAAGAATGGCAAAGATTGCCTATATCCTGCTGTGCCACAAGGATCCTGACGCCATCGTCAAGCAGGCGCAGAGCCTGACCGCTGTCGGCGATTACACGGCCATCCATTTCGATGCCCGCGCCGGCGACGCACCCTATGCCAAGATCCGCAAGGCGCTGGCCGACAATCCGAACGTGACCTTTGCCAGACGCCGCATCCGCTGCGGCTGGGGCGAGTGGTCGCTGGTGGAGGCGACGCTGCACGCGATCGAAGCGGCGATGGATGCTTTTCCGCGCGCGACGCATTTCTACATGCTGTCCGGGGACTGCATGGCGATCAAGTCGGCGGAATATGCGCATGACTTCCTTGACGGACGCGAAGTCGATTACATCGAGAGTTTCGACTATTTTGCCAGCGACTGGATCAAGACCGGCTGGAAGAAAGAGCGGCTGATCTATCGCCACTGGTTCAACGAGCGCACGCAGAAGAGCCTGTTTTATGCCATGTACGGGGCGCAGAAAAGCTTGGGGCTGACACGGGCGATTCCCCAGGACCTTGAAATCATGATCGGCAGCCAGTGGTGGTGCCTGCGGCGCCGAACAGTCGAATCGATCCTGGAGTTTGCGCGCCGGAGGCGGGACGTGATGCGGTTCTTCCGCACCACCTGGATACCGGACGAGACGTTCTTTCAAACGCTTGTGCGTCACCTTGTCCCTGAGAACGAGATCGACAGCCGCACGCTGACGTTTCTGATGTTCACCGATTACGGCATGCCGGTGTCGTTCTACAACGACCATTATGATCTGCTGCTGGCGCAGGATTTCCTGTTTGCGCGCAAGATCAGCCCCGAGGCCAAGGAGTTGAAGCGCCGACTTGGCGTGCTGTATTCCGCCGAGGGCCAGCGATTTGAGGTGTCCAACGAGGGGCGGTCGCTGTTCACCTTTCTGACCGGCAAGGGACGCATCGGCCAGCGGTTCGCCCCCCGGTTCTGGGAAACCGAAAGTTTGCTGGGGCGGGAACGCGAGTTGTTGATCGTGGTCTGCAAGAAGTGGCACGTGGCCAAGCGCCTGCTGGACCGTATCCGGCAAGTGACCAACGTTCCGGCCATCGGGTACCTGTTCAACGAGGAAGGCAGCGTGCTGCCCGATCTGGGCGGCGTCCAGTCGACGCTGAACAAGCGGCACCGGCACCGGCGCGCGCTGATGCGCATGCTGTATGACTATTACGACACCGACCGGCTGATCATCTGTCTGGATCCGGCCAATCTGGACCTGATCGAGGATTTTTGCCGCGACCGGGCGGTGACGCGGGTGCTTGAGGTGGAATGTCAGTACAGCGATGTCTATCTGACCGGTCATGCCATGCGGGTGGGCCTTGCCGGAGAGCGCACACCGCGCGAGACGCTGGAACGCCTGCTGCCCACGATCCGTAACGACATGATGCACGAATCCGACCGCATCCGGGACGGTGAATTTGACAACCATGCAAGGATGCGCGAAATCGATCCGGCAGAGGTGAATGCCCAGGTGATCGCCTCTTTCCTGACGATTTCCGGCGAAAAGGCACGCGAGATTGCCGAATCCGAATACCTGTATGCAGACTGAGGACGCAACCCATGGGCTATGCCTACGACGACCAGAACATCTTTGCGAAGATCCTGCGGGGCGAGATCCCCAATGACACCGTACTCGAGACCGGGCACGCACTGGCGTTCCGCGATCTTTATCCGCAGGCGCCGGTGCATGTGCTGGTGATCCCGAAGGGCCCCTATGTCTGCTACGACCATTTCGCGCAGACGGCGTCGGAGGCGGAAATTGTGGATTACACCCGCGCTATCGGCAAGGTGTGCGAGATGGAGGATGTGGCGGCGGGCGGCTTCCGCATGATCGCCAACGCCGGAGAGGCGGGGGTGCAGGAGGTGCCGCACCTGCATGTGCATATTCTTGCCGGGCGGCCCCTGGGGCGGATGCTTCAGCAGGCGTGATCCGGCGGGGCGCGCCTGCGGCGCGCACCGTTTATGTCGGTCCCTGCCTTTGGCAGGAACCTCCGCGCCTGGCCCGACCCTGAGGCACCTAACGGAGGTTCGCGCTGGCGGTCAGGTTTCAGGCGGCGCTGGAGCGGGTCAGGTTGAGAAAGACTTCCTGAAGGTCGGCCTGTTCGGTGCGCACGTCGCGGATGCGGATGCCCGCGTCGCGTACCAGTTGCAGAACTTCTTCGGCGTCGGTCGTTCCTGCGTGATAGGTGAAGGCGAGGCTGCCGTCGGGACGTTCGGTGGCTTCGATGTCCGGGGCGCTTGGCAGCGACGTAGGGTCGCTTTCCGGGGTGATGACCAGAGTGCGGGTGTCAATCTGCCCCAGCAGGTTGTGCGTGGTGTCACGGGCGACAACGGCACCCTGCGAGATGATGGCGATCTCGTCACACATCTGTTCGGCTTCTTCGAGGTAGTGGGTGGTGAGGATGATCGTCATGCCGCGTTCACGGTTCAGGCGGCGGACGTTTTCCCACAGCATCTGGCGCAGTTCGATGTCCACGCCCGCCGTCGGTTCGTCGAGCACGAGGATGTGCGGATGATGCACCAGCGCCTTGCCCAGCAACAGGCGGCGGCGCATGCCGCCCGACAGGGTGCGGGCGTACGCTTCAGCCTTGTCCGTGAGGCCGATCATTTCGAGGATTTCTTCCGTACGGCGCTGGGCCTTTGGTACACCGTAAAGCCCGGCCTGAACGTCGAGCGCGCCGCGCGGAGTGAAAAACGGGTCGAGGTTGAGTTCCTGCGGCATGACACCGATGGCGGCGCGGGACTGGCGCGGGTTCACGTCCTGGTCGAAACCCCAGATCGTCACCTTGCCGGCGGTCTTCGTGACCAGCCCGGCGAGGATGTTGATCAGTGTGGATTTTCCTGCGCCGTTCGGACCCAGCAGCCCGAAGATCGCACCGGAGGGCACGGCCAGGTCGATTCCGCTCAGCGCCTCCTTGGCGGGCTGTTGGCCGCTGCCGCCGTAGGTCTTGCGCAGGCCGGTGATCTTGATCGCGTCGCTGGTCATGCGGTGTCTTGCCCCTGTGCTGTCCTTCGCTCATAACGCAAGTAGTGCAAAGGCAGCCAGAAGGGAATGTGCCCGATGACGACGCAAGCGCCGGAAACCAAGGTCGTGGACAAATACCGTATTGCCTGTGATGGCGGTGAGGCTGCGCTGGGCCATCCACGCGTCTGGTTGCAGATTCCCGAAGAGACGGGTTTCGTCGAGTGCGGCTATTGCGACGCGAAATATGTGCATCGCGATTTCGAAGGCAAGGTCTGAGCCGGACAGGACCGCCGTGCAGAACCAGGGCGGCCCGGTTGGACCGGGGAGCGGCATGAAGAAAAGAGACGGCGGTCTGCGCGGGTGCGTGGCACCCTGACACCGCCAAAGACTGGGAGGGCGCGTCATGGCGTTCGGAAAAGGCCATCATCTGCACCTGATCGACGGCTCTGCCTTCATCTTTCGCGCCTATCATGCACTGCCACCTTTGACGCGCAAATCCGACGGACTGCCCATCGGGGCAGTTGCCGGATTCTGCAACATGCTGCAACGTTATGTCGAAGGGAACGCCGGGGGCGATGTCACCCATTTGGCGGTGATCTTCGACAAGGGCAGCCACACCTTCCGAAACGACATGTACGACCTTTACAAGGCCAACCGTGAGGCCATGCCCGAGGATCTGCGCCCGCAGATCCCGCTGACGCGGCGGGCCACCGAGGCGTTCAACATCGCCTGCAAGGAGCTTGAGGGCTACGAGGCCGATGACATCATCGCCACGCTTTCCTGTCAGGCCCGCGATGCGGGCGGTCAGGTGACGATCATCAGTTCGGACAAGGATCTCATGCAGCTGGTCGGCGACGGGGTCGAGATGCTGGATGCGATGAAGAACAAACGCATCGACCGCGACGGCGTGTTCGAGAAATTCGGGGTCTTTCCCGACCGCGTGGTCGATGTGCAGGCGCTGGCCGGAGATTCGGTCGACAACGTGCCGGGGGCGCCGGGGATCGGAATCAAGACGGCGGCGCTGCTTATCAACGAGTTCGGCTCGCTTGAGGAGTTGCTCGACCGGGCCGGGGATATCAAGCAGCCCAAGCGGCGCGAGACGCTGATGGCGCATCGCGCGCAGATCGAACTGTCCAGGAAGCTGGTGATGCTGGATTGCGCAACACCGCTCGATTTCACGCTGGACGATCTGGAAGTGCGCGACCCAGATCCGGAAACCCTGCTGGGGTTCCTGACCGAGATGGAGTTCCGCACCTTGACCAAGCGGATCTCGGAGGCGCTGCATGTCGAGGCGCCGACCATTCCCGAACCTGCCGTGCAGGATACACCCGACGCTGCATCCGAGGCGCCCCCGCTGGATCCGGAGACGTATGAGTGTGTGAGCGACATGGCCTTGCTCGAGTCGTGGATCGCGCGCGCCTATGCCCGCGGTTGGGTCGCGGTGGATACCGAGACGACGGGGCTGAACGAGATGGTCGCCGGTCTGGTCGGTGTGTCGCTGTGTGTGGAGCCGGGCGTCGCTTGCTACATCCCGCTGACGCATCGCGGAGGCGCGGCGCAGAAGGAGGGGACCGAGGATCTGTTCAGCGAGAAGGCGGATGACAGCCTTGCCCCCGGTCAGATCCAGCTGGACGCCGCGCTGGCGGCGCTGAAGCCGATGCTGGAGGATCCCAGTATCCTCAAGATCGGGCAGAACATGAAATATGACGCCAAGATCCTTGCGCGGCATGGCATCGATATCGCGCCCATCGACGACACAATGCTGATGTCCTACGCCATGCACGCGGGTGAACACGGCCACGGGATGGACACGCTGTCCGAGCGTTATCTGGGCCACACGCCGATCCCGATCAAGGCGCTGATCGGGTCGGGCAAGGCGCAGATCACCTTTGACCGGGTGCCGATCGAGACGGCGGTGAAATATGCCGCCGAGGATGCGGATATCACCCTGCGCCTGTGGCAAATGTTCAAGCCGCAACTGCACATGGCGCATGTCACGCGGGTCTACGAGACGCTGGAACGCCCGCTGGTGCCGGTGCTGGCGCGGATGGAGATGGCGGGGATCAAGGTCGACCGCAACACGCTGAGCCGGATGTCGAGCGCATTCGCGCAGAAGATGGCTGGCCTTGAGGCCGAGATCCCCGAACTGGCGGGCGAGGCATTCAACGTCGGCAGTCCCAAGCAGTTGGGCGAAATCCTGTTTGACAAGATGTCGCTGGACGGCGGCAAGAAGGGAAAGACCGGCGCCTATGCCACCGGGGCGGATGTGCTTGAGGATCTGGCCACGGAACACGAATTGCCGCGCCGGGTGCTGGACTGGCGGCAGCTGAGCAAGCTGAAGTCCACCTACACCGATGCCTTGCAGGAGCATATCAACAAGGACACGGGGCGGGTGCATACCTCGTATTCCATCGCAGGGGCGAACACCGGGCGGCTTGCGTCGACCGACCCCAACCTTCAGAATATCCCTGTACGATCCGAAGAAGGGCGGCGCATCCGCGAGGCCTTTGTCGCGGAAGCGGGCAAGGTTCTGGTGTCGCTCGACTATTCGCAGATCGAGCTGAGAATTCTGGCGCATGTGGCGGGGATCGAGGCGCTCAAGCAATCGTTTCGCGACGGGCAGGACATCCATGCGATGACCGCGTCCGAGATGTTCAACGTGCCCATGGAGCAGATGACGCCCGATGTGCGGCGGCAGGCCAAGGCGATCAATTTTGGCGTGATCTACGGCATTTCCGGCTTTGGCCTTGCGCGTAACCTGCGGATTCCGCGGGCCGAGGCACAGGGCTTCATTGATCGCTATTTCGAGCGGTTCCCGGGCATCCGCGCGTATATGGACGATACCATCGCTTTTGCGCAGAAAAATGGCCGTGTCGAGACGCTGTTCGGCAGGGTGATCCATACGCCAGAGATCAATGCCAAGGGGCCGCGCGCCGGGTTCGCCAAGCGCGCGGCGATCAATGCGCCGATCCAGGGCACGGCGGCGGACATCATCCGGCGGGCGATGATCCGGATGCCGGAAGCGATCGCCGGGCTCGGGAGCCGTGCCGTCATGCTGTTGCAGGTGCATGACGAACTGCTGTTCGAGGTCGAGGAAGGGTGTGTGGATCAGCTGATCGCCATCGCGCGGGACGTGATGGAGGGTGCCGCCGATCCGGTGGTGCATCTGGATGTTCCGCTTGTCGTCGAGGCGGGGCAGGGCCGCAGTTGGGCCGAGGCCCACTGACGGGTGGCGCCCCGTGCCGGTGTCGTATGGGTATTTGGAAAAAGAAGAAGCGGGGGGAGTCGTAAGGGTCGTCCTGGATGGGCCTGAACGAGGCCGTACCCACGGTACAGCAGGTCCGTGCCTGGCGCGAATCCCGAGCGCCTTGCGCTGGAGCGGAGGCGCGGCTTATGGTGAATGCCGTGTGAATTGTGCTGGCCGTCGCCGCCGGGCAAAGGGATTCATACGACCGGCAGGCCTGCCTTGCGGAACAGTTCCGGAAGCGAGGCTTCGGGGCGTGGGCCCATGTGGCTGATCACTTCGGTCGCGGCGACGCAGCCCATGCGTCCGGCAATGTCCATGCTCTGCCCGGTGGCAAGTCCGTAGAGGAAGCCGGCGGCAAACTGGTCGCCGGCGCCTGTGGCATCGACCGGAACGATGGCCGTCACCGGGACATCCGTGCGCACGCCATCCAACACGATGCTGACACCTTCACCGGAGCGGGTACAGACCACGAGCGGACAAATCGCGGATACGGCGGCGAGGTCTGCCTCGAGATCGTCGTTCTGGTAGAGGGCCCGGATTTCAGCCTCGTTTCCGATGACAAAATCGAGGTCGTTCTCGAGCAGCCGGAGGAAATCGGCGCGGTGCCGTTCGACGCAGAACGGATCGGAGATTGCGATTCCGGCCATGCCGCCGGCAGCACGGCAGGCGCGGGCTGTAGCGATGAACGCCTCCTTGCCCTTGTCCTTGTCGAACAGGTAGCCTTCGAGAAAGACGATCTCGGCCTGGTCCGCCACGCCTTGGGGCAGATCGTCGGGGCCGAGTTCGGCCGAGATGCCGAGATAGGTGTTCATCGACCTTTCGCCATCCGGGGCCACGAAGATCATGCTGCGCGAAGTTGGAAGCTCTCCGCCCTTGACGGGGGGATTGGCGAAGGTGGTGCCGATCTTTTCCATCTCGGACGCATAGAAGCGCCCCAGCGCATCATCATGTACCCGGCCGATGAAACCGGTGCGCAGGCCCAGGTTGCCAAGGCCGGCGAGCGTGTTTGCGACCGAACCGCCGGGGGCCTGCACGCGCCCCTCCATCGCGCCGTACAGCACTTCGGCGCGGTCGCGTTCGACCAGTTGCATGATGCCTTTGGTGATGCCCATGAGTTCGAGAAAGCTGTCATCGGCACGGGTCAGCACGTCGACGATTGCGTTGCCGATGCCGACAACCTGATAGGTCTTCATAATGTCTTTTCCTCGAATGGACAGAGATCGCGGATCAGGCAGGCCCCGCATTTGGGTTTGCGCGCGACACAGATATACCGGCCGTGCAGGATCAGCCAGTGGTGAGCATGATGTTGGTAGTCGACCGGGGTGTTGTCTTCGATTGCACGTTCGACGGCGACGACATCCCGGCCCGGGCAGATGCCGGTGCGGTTGCCGACGCGAAAGATGTGCGTGTCGACCGCCTGCGCCGGATAGTGCCACCACATGTTGAGCACGACATTCGCCGTCTTGCGTCCCACGCCGGGCAGGGATTGCAGCGCGGCGCGGCTGTTTGGCACCTCGCCACCATATTGATCGACAAGGATCCGGCTCAGCTTGATCACGTTCGACGCCTTGTTGCGGTAAAGGCCGATTGTGCGGATATGTTCGGTCACACCCTCAAGACCCAGTGCCAGCATCTTTACGGGCGTATCGGCGATCTGGAACAGCTTTGCCGTGGCCTTGTTCACGCCCGCATCCGTCGCCTGTGCGGACAGCGCGACGGCGACGACAAGGGTGAAGGCGTTGACGTGATGAAGCTCGCCCTTGGGTTCGGGTTCCGCCGCGTGAAAGCGGTCGAAGATCTGCCGGATCGTATGATAGTCGAGCTGTTTTGCCATGACCGCCTCTATGCCCGTGTGCGTGTGGATGCGCAATATTCGGGTCGCAAGCCTGGCCTGTGCGCCGCTATAATGATGCCAGAGATGGCAGAAAGCGCCGAAGGAGAGACGCCATGACCCTGGCCGAGACCGACACAGGCTATCACTTCGACGTCATGCGTCGCGCAATTGCCGCGATCGACGCGGGCGGACCGGGACAGACGCTTGAGCAGATGGCCGACGACATGAAGATGAGTCCGGCGCATTTCCAGCGGGTTTTTTCGCGCTGGGTCGGTGTATCGCCGAAACGGTATCGACAATATCTGACGCTGGGACACGCCAAGGCGCTGCTGTCGGACCGGTTCACCCTGCTTGAAACCGCCGGGTCGGTTGGCTTGTCGGGCACCGGGCGACTGCATGACCTGTTCGTGCGGTGGGAGGCAATGAGCCCCGGGGACTTTGCCCGCCGCGGCGCGGGGCTGACGATCCGTTATGGCTGGTTCGAGACGGCCTTTGGACCGGCGCTGGCCATGGGAACGGACAAGGGGCTCTGCGGGCTTGGCTTTCTGTCCGAAACCGGGCGCGCCGCGGCGATGGCGGATCTGGTCGCGCGCTGGCCAGAAGCGGTTTATATCGAAGAACCAGAGGCGATTGCCGCCTGGGTCGAGGCGGCGTTTGCGCAGAAAGGCGACACCGCGCTGCACCTGATGGGCGCGCCGTTCCAGATCAAGGTTTGGGAGGCGCTGCTTTGCATTCCTTCGGGCCAGGTCACGACCTATTCCGAACTGGCGCAGGCGGTTGGCCATCCTCGTGCTGTGCGCGCCGTGGGCACTGCCGTCGGACGCAATCCGGTCAGTTTCCTGATCCCCTGCCACCGCGCCCTGCGCAAGTCGGGCGGGCTGGGCGGCTATCACTGGGGCCTGCCGGTGAAACGCGCCATGCTGGCATGGGAGTCGGCGCGGGCCGAGATCTGAGGTTATCGGGACGTGATCGTTATGCGCGGAATAATGCCGATTTTTTTCGGATGAGCCTTGGGTCGCATGGCGGATTGACGTTATACACACCTCGACCCCAAGACAGGGGAGCAAACCACGAGGCCTGACATGATCCGAGCAAAAACTTCCCTTATGACCGCAACAGCCGCGCTGCTGGTGCTGACCGCCTGCACCCAAGGGCCGATGATGGACGATTCCAACCGTCAGGCCCGGCAGGGCGCCATGATTGGTGCCGGTGTCGGTGCACTTGCCGGCGCGCTGTCCGGCAACGACCCCGAAGAGCGCCGGGCCAACGCCGCTGTAGGCGCATTGGTCGGTGCGGGCGCGGGCGCCGTCGTCGGCAACCGGCTTGACCGGCAAGAGGCCGATCTGCGCGCGCAGATGGGCAATTCGAACGTCTCGATCCAGAACACCGGTGATCGTCTGATCGTGACGCTGCCGCAAGACATCCTGTTCGCCACGGATTCGGCGAGCGTGCGTCCGGACCTTCAGCGTGATTTGCGCACCGTCTCGCAGAACCTGAACGCCTATCCCAACACCACAGTTCAGGTCATCGGCCACACCGACAACACGGGTGACGCCGCCTACAACGCCAGCCTGTCCGAGCGTCGGGCCCAGTCCGTTGCCGGCATCCTGGTCTCCGAAGGCGTTTCGTCGTCGCGCGTGCGCAGCATTGGCCGCGGAGAAGACGCGCCGATCGCGAGCAACCTGACCCCGGAAGGCCGTCAGCAGAACCGCCGGGTCGAGATCGTGATCCTGCCGAACGCCTGATCGCACGGACGGTTTGCACCGTTGCACAGCGCCGCGGCTTGCCGCGGCGCTTTTGCGTTGTAAGTCGCGTGGTATTGAAATCATTGGAGACAGTCATGTCTGACCTAAAACTCGTTGGTCTGTGCGGATCGCTGCGCAAGGCCTCTACCAATCTCATGTTGCTGAAGGAGGCCGGACGGATCTTTGACGCCGCCAGATTTGACATCGGCGACATAGATTTTCCGCTGTTCAACGAGGATGTGCAGAATGAGTCCGGCATTCCTGCCAGCGTGCAGGCCCTGTCTGACCGGATCGCCGCGGCAGATGCCGTGATCCTTGCCACGCCGGAATACAACAAGGGCACATCGGGCGCGATGAAGAATGCGCTGGACTGGATCAGCCGCACCAGTAGCGCACCGTGGCGGCACAAGCCGGTGGCGGTGATTTCAGCGTCTGCGGGTATGCAGGGCGGCGCACGCGGACATTCCATGCTGCGCACCCTCTTGCTGCCGTTCCATCCGCGCCTTGTCGCGATGCCCGAGGTGATGGTCGGGCAGGCTGCAAAGCAGTTCGACGAGAACGGCACGCTGACCAACGAGATGGGTCTAAAGCTGCTGACCGAGCTGATGGACGAATTGCGCACCGAAGCGGTGCGGATGCGCCGCAGCTGAGGACCATGTGACCGGCCGGGGGCGTCTTGAACGCCCTTTTTCAACGAGGTCAGAGCAGGTTTGAAATCTCGATCAAGTTGCCGTCCGGATCGCGCAGGTAGTTCGACAGGATCGGTCCCTGCGCCCCGGTGCGTTGGACCGGGCCTTCTTCGATCGCGATACCTTGTGCCTTCAGGGTCGCTTGCCAGGCATCAAGCGGCGTTTCGGTCAGGAAACAGAGATCGGCGGAGCCGGGCCGCGGGAATTGCGCCCTGGGTTCGAATTCTTGCCCGGAGCGGTGCAGGTTGATCTTTTGCCGCCCGAACGTGAGGGCCCAGCGCGATGGGCTGCCCGCGGGGGTAAAGCTTTGGGGCACCATGCCGAGAACATCGCGGTAAAAGGCCAGCGTGGTGTCGATGTCGCTGACCGTGAGGACAAGATGATCGAGGCTCTGGAGTGTCGGGGCCATTTGGGCAATGTTCCTTTGACGAGTGGTGGCGACAACAGGGATGCCAGGATGTCTGAAGCAGAATGGAAGATCCGTCAAAGCGATCCGCTTGATCCGGCCCGGGCACAGGCGTTGCAGGCGACGCTGGGGCTTGAGGTGGACGCAGAAGTGGGCGCGCCGCTGCCGCCGTTCTTTCACCAGATCTATTTCTGGGACGCGCAGCCGCCCGGGAACCTGGGTCGCGATGGACATCCGCGAATCGGCGACGGCCTGATCCCCGATCTGGGCCTGCCGCGACGGATGTGGGCCGGTGGCCAGCTGAGATTTGACGCCCCCTTGCTGGCCGGGATTCCAGCGGTGCGGCGATCGCGCGTGCTGAAGGCGGAACGCAAGACGGGGCGCAGCGGGCCGCTTGCCTTTGTCACGCTTGGTCACGAAATCGCGCAGGATGGAGCGATTGTGCTGCGCGAAGAGCAGCACCTTGTCTACCGGTCCGACCCGGACCCGGACGGGCCCCGCCCTGTGGCACCCACAGCGCGCTGTGACGAATCCGAGTCGCGCGAGGTTCATTTCGATGCGACGGTCTTGTTCCGATATTCCGCACTGACCTTCAACGGGCATCGCATTCACTACGACGAAGGTTATGCGCGCGACGTGGAAGGTTATGGTGGGCTGGTGGTGCACGGACCGCTTCTGGCGCAACTGCTGATGCTTATGGCGGACCGCCCCGACACGCCGCTGCGCAGTTTCGATTTTCGCGCCACTGCGCCGTTGATGCACAGCGAAAGCGCCACCCTTTGCAGCAACGGTCGCGATGCCTGGGTCAGGGGACTGGACGGGCGCCAATGTCTTGTGGCAACCCTATCGACATAAAACGGTCCCGCCCCCGCGCGAGGCCGTTGTCTGGAGCTGTCACAGATCAGCAGCCTGTTCCGCACAGCACGACACGCACGGTGCGCAGCATGACAAGGATGTCGGTCTTCAGCGACATCTGACGCAGGTAGGCGGCGTCGAATTTCGCGCGCTGCGCAAAGCTTGATTCATTCCGGACGGAGATTTGCCAGAAGCCGGTGATGCCGGGGCGCAGGGCATAGTAGGCTGTTCCGGGATAAAGTATGCGCTGTTCCGGTAGCATCGGACGCGGACCGACCAGAGACATGTCGGCGCGCAACACATTCCAGAGCTGCGGCAGTTCATCGAGCGAGGTCTTGCGAATGATCCGTCCGAGGACCGTAATGCGAGGATCGCTGCGCAGTTTTTGTGAACGGTCCCATTCCGCCCGGGCTGCAGGGTTGGCAGCCAGATGCGCCTCGAGCAGGGAGTCCGCATCCGCCACCATGCTGCGAAGTTTCCACATCCTGAAAATCCGACCGTTCTTGCCGACACGTTTTTGCAGGTAGAGCGGTGACTTTCAATCGAGTGCGATCAGACCGCATAGCATCACGAGCAAAAAAACGACCGGCATGACGGACAGAGCCACAATGGCGATGTCAAAAAAGCGCTTTGCAAAATCCCCATATACATGTCTTTTCGGCGTGGCTTTCCTTGCCTCGTCGATCAGGTGGTCTAAATTCTGGGTATGTATCGACTGGCGAAGATGAAAGGTCACTGGGGGCCTCCTTGAGGCAAATCGTTAATTTTGAGGCAAATCTTTAATTCGGGCAAACAACAAACTGAACCTACCTGCGATGGCGAAACCCGTTCTTCCCTGCTTAGATCGTCCTGAAACAGGGAAAATTTCTATTTATCGGGTCTTTATGGCCCTCACCTTCGAAAGGCCACCGTGTCGCTTTGGTGTCAAAAATATTACAAGTTACTCCGGTTTGATGCACCAGCCCCCCAGTGCCGTGACAAAAATTTCGACAGAATTGTGTTCGAACCCTGCCGATATGTTTCTTATGACCTTCAGCCGTATTTTAGTCAATATTCTCAATAATTATCAACTAAAGGTTGAATAAAGGGTAAGGTCGTGATGGGGAGATTGTGCAATTCGATGCAGCATCCCGGGATCAGGAAGAGAAGCTGACGGCGGTCGGAATCGACATGCGAGGTGCAGAATCGGCCAGCTAATTTCTGGAGAGCACGGAAACAAATCCTCCATTCACTGTTTCGTGCGGACGCTCAATTCACATTTGATGCGCTATTGATCATCAAGCCGCCAAAATGACACAACGTCAGCATGTCATTTTGCAGCACCGTTCATGTTTTAGGAAACATTTGGACTTCTCAAAACTCTAGCCGCCTTGCATGCCGACACAGAGGTTTCCCGGTCCAAGGGCCGTGCGCTTGCGTTGAGCCGATAACGGCGGTTGACACGTTTCGGGCGAGCAGCCCGTATCACGGAATGTTACAGGGACAGCATGTCGGCATATTTTCGGCCCTTACGTGACCGAATCAATACCAGCGATTTGCCCCACTCTCTCTTTTCCTGGCTCCAAACCCTGCTGTCCAAGGATGATCGCAGCGGGCACGCCCTGAGGCAGTGTTGCAAGGCCAGAGGCGCAGAGCTATGTGCCATTCTGAGACACCGGGACACGCAACAGGGGGCGAAGGACAGCAATGGCCAATCATCTGCATCAGCGAGATCTGCCGGAAGGGGTCGACCTGGGACCGGTGGTGGCGATTGACTGCGAGACAATGGGTCTGCACCCGCACCGGGATCGCCTGTGTCTGGTCCAGCTTTCAGGCGGCGACGGCCATGCACATTTGGTGCAGGTCGCGGTGGGCCAGACCGAGGCGCCAAACCTGTCCCGCCTGTTGACGGACACCAGTATCCTCAAGCTGTTCCATTACGGGCGTTTCGACATCGCGGTTCTGCACAACACCTTTGGTGCACTGGCGGCACCCGTCTACTGTACCAAAATCGCGAGCCGACTGGTGCGCACCTATACCGACCGGCACGGATTGCGCAATCTTGTCCAGGATCTGCTGGGGAGCGATCTTTCCAAGCAACAACAGTCCAGCGACTGGGGCACCCCCGAGCTTAGCCGGGCGCAGATCGACTATGCGGCGTCGGACGTGCTGCACCTGCACCGGCTGCGCGATATGCTGGACGGGATGCTGGCGCGCGAGGGGCGCGGCGACCTCGCGCAAGCCTGTTTCGATTTTCTGCCCACCCGGGCAAGGCTGGATCTGGCGGGCTGGCCGGAAACAGATATCTTCGCCCACAGCTAGGATCGGGCAGACAGCATCATGCGCCAGCGGGGCAGTAAATATTCGCGCATGATCGCGTGGCTCAAGATCCTTTTGCCCATCGCGGCACTGGGGCTTCTTTCCACGACGTTCCTGCTGTCGCGCGACCCGGATCCGGCTGCGAACGTGCCCATTTCCGGTGGTGGCGATCCGGACGGTCTGGTGCGCGAACAGGTGACCGACCCATACTTTGCCGGAACAACCAATTCGGGCGGTTCTCTGACCATGACGGCGCGGTCGGCCCGTCCTGTGCCCGATAGCGACGAGGTCGAGGCCGACACGCTGGACGCGGTCATCGTTATGAAGGACGGCAGCGAGGTCGTGCTGAGGGCGCCCTTGGCCAACCTCAGCGACAAACGCGACGATGCATTTCTGAGCGGCGGCGTCACCGTATCGAGTTCGACCGGGTATACGGTGACCACCGACAGCCTTAATGCCGCGCTCAGCCGGGTCGAGGTTGAAAGCCTTGGGCCGGTCGCGGGTAACGGTCCGGCCGGGCAGCTGACCGCTGGCAAGATGCGCATCACCAGCGACGGCACGGGCGGCGATGTCCAATTGCTTTTCACCGACGGGGTAAAGCTGATATACGATCCGAAAACAGAATGAGTGCCGTCACATGATACGAATACTGTACGTTTTCCTGGCGCTCCTGATGCCATGTGCCGTGCTTGCCCAGGGGGCACAGGTTGCCTTTGGTGGCATGCAGCAGGACAGTTCGGCCCCGGTCGAGGTCAGCGCCGACCAGTTGTCGGTCAGTCAGGCCGACGGCACAGCGCTTTACACCGGCAACGTTGTGATCGGCCAGGGCGAGATGCGCCTTGCCGCACCGCGGGTTCTGGTCGTCTATGGCGAAGCGGCGGGTCGGATCGAACGGCTGGAGGCGACAGGCGGCGTGACTCTTGTCAGCGGGCAGGACGCCGCCGAAGCGGAGCGCGCAGATTACAACATCGACGCGGGCACCGTGGTGATGTCCGGCAATGTGCTGCTGACACAGGGCGACAACGCTCTGACGTCGGAACAGATGACCGTCAATCTGGACGACGGGACCGCGCAAATGTCGGGCCGGGTGCGGACTGTCCTGCAACAGCAACAGACGCCGGGCGATCGCTGATGGCGGCTCCCGAACTGTCCGTGACGACAGGCTCCAGCGGTCTGCGTGTCGTTCACCTGCGCAAGAGCTATCGCAAGCGCCTTGTAATCCGCGATTTTTCCATGGAGCTGAACCGGGGCGAGGTTGTCGCCCTTCTGGGGCCGAACGGGTCCGGAAAGACGACCACCTTCTATGCAATCGCGGGTCTTGTGAACCCCGAGGGCGGCCAGGTGCTGATCGACGGCAAGGACGCGACCTATTTGCCGATGTACCGCCGCGCCCGGCTTGGCATCGGCTATCTGCCCCAGGAAATGTCGATCTTCCGCGGCCTGTCGGTCGAAGACAATATCGCCGCGATTCTGGATATCAGCCAGCCAGATCGCCACAAGCGCCGCGAGCGACTGGAAGAATTGCTGGGCGAATTTTCAATCGAGCATCTGCGCCGGGCTCCGGCGCTGGCGCTGTCGGGCGGTGAACGCCGCCGGGTCGAGATTGCGCGGTGTCTGGCGGCCGATCCAAAATATCTGCTGCTGGATGAACCCTTTGCCGGGGTCGATCCGATCAGCGTGGGGGACATCCGGCATCTGGTTTCGGACCTCAAGAAACGGGGCATCGGTGTGCTGATCACCGACCACAACGTGCGCGAAACGCTCGAAATCGTCGACCGCGCCTATATCCTTCATGATGGCGCGGTCCTGATGTCCGGAACCCCGGACGAAGTCGTGCGGAACGAAAACGTCCGTCGTGTCTATCTGGGTGACAACTTCCGCATCAGTTGACCTGACCTGTCGGCCCGAGTTCACCTTCCTTTAAGACAAATCTCCGAAAGTGATGCTGGATTTGATTGACAGAGCGGGGCGTTGTCACCTCAAATAAAGAGTATGACGCTATTCTGGACCGCATGTCTGACCGTCAAGCCTCCCCTTGATCGGGCGAATGACAACAGATTGCAGTCCTTGCGTCATCTTCCCTCCAGACGCGGCACCCATGCCGGGCGGCTTCGCCCTGCGCTGCGTTTGGATTGCCTAAGAAAAGGATAAAACAATGCGCTATCAGATCACGGGCAAGCAGATCGACGTAGGAGAGGCCTTGCAGACGCATGTGCAGACCGAACTGGGCACGGTTGTCCAGAAGTATGCCGGTCGTCCGACCGACGTAATGATCATCTTCTCCAAAAGTGCACACGAATTCGTCTGCGAGGCGAATGTGCACCTCTCGACGGGGCTGACTGCCTCGGCCAAGGCGCACGCGACCGAGATCTATGCCGCGTTCGACGCCTGTTCGGAAAAGCTCGACAAGCAGTTGCGCCGGTACAAACGTCGGCTGAAGGATCACCACAGGGACCGCCCGGAGCCCGTTGAACTGTTCGGGGCGTCTTCGTATATCCTTGCACGTGAACCGGAGGTTGAGGATTCCGAACCTGAAAGCCTCGCTCCCGTGATCGTGGCCGAGATGCAGACGCAAATTCCGTCATTGTCGGTGGGCGAAGCGGTGATGCAGATGGAACTGGCCGGCGCACCGGTCCTCGTGTTCCGAAATGAAAAGAAGAACGGCGTAAACGTCGTGTATCGCAGGGACGATGGCAACATCGGGTGGATTGATCCATGACATTGCCCTTCTGTTCGTAACACGGTAGGGCGCTGCAGCAGAACAGAGCAGGCAAGACATGAAATTCGCGCAGCTTATCAAGCCATCCGCCGTAAAGGTCATATCGGCAGCCTCAAGCAAGAAGCGGTTGATGCATGATCTGGCGGATCTGGCACAATCGGCGCATGGCATCCATGCGCCGACCGCCGTCGAGGCGCTGATGGAGCGCGAAAGCCTGGGGCCGACCGGTGTCGGTCACGGAGTTGCCCTGCCCCACGCCCGCATCCCCGAACTCGAGGATGTGGTCGGGGTCTTCATCCTGCTGGAAAAGCCCATTGATTTCGAAGCGGTGGATCGTCAGCCGGTGGATGTGGTCTTTGCCTTGTTCGCGCCGGAAGCCGCGGGCGTCGAACATCTTAAGGCGCTGGCGCTGGTGTCGCGCACCCTGCGCGAAGACTCTGTCTGTGCCAAGCTGCGGGCGAATCACGACCCGAACACTCTTTATACGATCCTTACAGAACCGCACACATCACAGGCAGCCTGATCAGTGCAACGCTGCCCTGCCTTCTCTGGGTCGTAAATATCCCGGGGGTGTGGGGGCTGGCCCCCACTCCGGCGCCGCAAACCTGCGGCGCAACGACGCTTCAACCCCAGTCTGCAAAACCGAACATGAGATAATCCCGGGAATAGGCGTCCCGTGCAAGGCATTCGATCTCGTCATCGTAGATCTGTGCCAGCGCGAAGGGAGCGCGCGTCGCCACTGCAATTGGGTCCGGCGGTGCGGTATGGCCGACTTGCATCGCCAAAGTGGGCAGGAAGTCAGCCATTTCCTCCTCGCGGATGATCATGTCCGGCAGTGTGAATTCCGCCATGCCTTGCAGAATCTGTGCCTGCGAGGCCCAGTGTGCATCCACCCGAACCGCCGTCTGTCCCGACAGGTTGGCCCTCAGAAACGCCAGCCAGGCGGCAAAGCCCGCCCGGTGTGAGGCGAGATCATAGTCCGGTCCCGGTTCTCCGTCGGGGAGCGGCAGGTTGTGGGCGCGCCGGAGTGTCTTGCGGACCTGCAGGAAGGACCCCGGTCCGGTTGACAGGATCCGTGAACAGAAAGCCTCGTGCGCGCGGGCCAGCGGGTGGCGCAGCACCGAGAAACTGCGGTGACCTTCGTGTTCACGTTTCCATTGGCGCAAGTCCCTCTGACTGAAGTCGCGCAGCAGCACGCCGTACTCGACTCCGTCCAGATCCGCGAGCCATGCAGTAACCGCCGCCTCGGGGCCGGACCGGATGGGCATGGACAGGAGCGCTGTGCGTGCTGCGGCCACGTAGGACGGCACCACCGGCCCGCGTCGCGGTTCGAAATTCGGAGTGCGCGCCAGATTGAAGCGGGCGAGTCGCGCGAGTGACTCCTGCATCACACCGAAATTGGAGACCTTTTCGATCACCGGTTCGGGGTTCTGCCGTTTCAGCGCAGTGTTGAGGCTGCTCAGTTGTCCGGCTACGCCCAGCCACCGGGCCAGTCCGTTCATCACCGCGACGTCCTGCAGATCTTCGAAGGCCAGATAGAACGCGGTCTGCCCCGAGATCTGCAATGTGTTCATCAGCAGAATCTGGAAATCCTGCAATGCGGCCAGATGTGTTTCGAACTCTACCGGATCAAATGCAGCCTGACCTTCCTTGCGCTTCCTCACATTGGTCAGCTTCCACTGGCCAGTGGTCTGCGCGATCTTCCAGCTGATATAACTGTCGACCGGATTGCGGGTGAGGATGATCTTGGCACAGCGCGGATCCTCCAGGATGCGGGGCAGGATGCGCGCATCATGGTCGTGGAAAAAACGGAATCCTCCAAGTCGACCAGAGTCGTCCCGGATACGCGCCAAAAGCGGTTCTGGGTCGGCGTCGCGTTCCGCCTGTGTGATGCCCAGGATGTCTTCTGAATTCGGGTACCCGATGAAATGCGGGTTGAACGCCTCGCCGTGGCAAGCGATGCCGTCGAAGGCATTCAGGTTGGCTTCGAGAAAGTTCGAGCCGGTGCGCATTTCGGCAAAGACCACGAAACAGTCGAACGGCTCGGCCATGTGGGTTCACTTCCTGACAAGGTAGGGTTTGCGGGACCGCCTGACCGTGGAGTGTGGCAGCGGATCGACGGGAAAGTCGCCCATGAGATAAGGGTGCATCCCCTGATTCTTGAGATTTTGCAGGAACTGACCAAAGCCGGTCAGATCCTGCATCAGCGGTGCTTCGGCCAGGCGGCGCAAGGGCTTCTGACCGATTTCGTCTATGATGATCTGCAAGGGTTCCATGGGCGCTTCGATGAATTCGGCCATGGTCCAGATCCAAATGCGCGCCTTTACATCCGTGCTGCGCAGTTCATCCAGCATCCGGCCTTCGATCTTTTGAAGGGCAGCGGCCTCTTTGCGGATATGGGCAAAGTTGGCGTTTGACTTGAACAGCGCGACGGCCCACGCGCCCGAAATGACCGAAATCTGCGCGTTGGGATCGCGTGCAATATGCCAGTGGATCCCGAGCGTGTCGCGTGGGCCGTACTGGAAACACTGCCGTTCGCCGCGGGTGTTCCAGATCAGGTTGGTCAGGAACGCCAGGGGGTTGTTGTCCCGCAGTGCCGCATCGTCCGACAAAGCCCCGTTGATCACCGTCTGACCGCCAGCAAATTCCGCGCGTTCGGGTGCATAGAGATGGCCATGCACCTGCGCCTCGGTGGCGCGTGACAGCCAAGGCTCAAAATCCTGGAAAAGTTCGGCAAAGCCCTGAAAGACGGAATACTTGCCCGCGGTCATACCATTTTCCCATCCGAGGTTGGGATAGCGGGACTGCATGTAAAGACCGGCGTGGCCGCGGGTCCGCCGGTCCACCGCGCGGGCGAAGATCCGGTCGATCTTGCCCGGGTTCGGTTCGGTCTTGTTCATCGCGCCGCCGGGATCTGTCAGAAACGCCTCGTAGAGGCGTTCCGCCTGTGGCCAGATCTTGCGCGCCACGAAACAGTCCGAGCGGCGGAGAAGCTGAAGGTGATCATCATAAAAAATATGGGGTTTTCCCTGAAAGTCGAACTTTGACAGGGTGAGGGAGCGACTTTCGATCCGGGTCCCGTAGAGGCGCGCAAGGGTCTGGAAATAAGATTCATCGGGGATCCAGACCTGCTTGAAGTAGCGGTCATAGGTGGGGCGTGCCCGGTCCTGAAGGATCGCTGAAAGGGTCTGTCGGGTCAGGCACCACCACTGGCTGCCCATATGGGGCACGACGCCGCGCGGGACACGACGGCGATAGCCGAGCCGCCGCTGCCATTCCACCGATTTGTCGAACAGAAATCGGTTCTCGCGCCAGGAAAAAGGGAATCGCAGGGTAAAGCGTTCGTGGTCCAGCCCGCCCACGGTCCAGGGAACATCCGCCGTCGTCGCGCTTTCGATGAAATCGGTGTGCGGACGCACGGCAAGGTAGTCGATCAGTTCCTCGACCGGGCGAAGGGGCAGACAGGAGCCAGACGACAAATAAACGTGACGAATGTCGTCGAACCTGCCCAGCAAGAGTTCGGCCGCGTCCTGACTGGCCGCAACCAAACCCCATGTGCCCCATTCGCAGCGGTGCCTCCGCGAAAACAGGACCGTGGGCACGTCCGCCAGATCCGCGACGAAGCCTTCGTAGACCTTGCGCGGCACATTCCGATCGACGTGAATGACCAACGGACAGCCCGCACGCGTCCAGTGCCGCGCCACCTGTTCGGCCCGGCCGAGGGCTGTGTGTACCAGCATGATGATCCCGAGGCTCATGCCCAGTTGCCCTTGGACATGAGCCCGAGGATTTCAAGCTGACGCCAGTTGATGTATTTCTCGCTCCATTTGCACCACAATTCGGGGTTGTCGCGCAGCCCTGCCGCGTAGGCGATGTATTCCTTGGATCCGGAGTAATGCTGCCTGCGCTCGAGCTCCTCTTGCGCCTTGAGCGTGAAGGTGTCGAGAAACTTGGTGTGCATCAGGACTCCGCTGGCCTTTTCGCCGCCCCACTCGTCGTAGACGAGGTTTAGCCCGCGCGGGAGCAATTGATGGGTCGAACTGGCGTAGGCATAGCGGCGGTCCCACTTTACCAGCGGCACCTTGTT
>JAGXGV010000065.1 GCA_024636635.1 Puniceibacterium sp. | reverse complement strand
GCGTTCACCATGTCCGGTGCCCCCCAGGCCCCCGAGGGCGAGCAGGGCAATTTCCACGATGCCGTCATCAAGGTCTTTGTCGAGATGTACGACAAGGGGCTGATCTATCGCGGCAAGCGGCTGGTGAACTGGGACCCGCATTTCGAAACGGCGATTTCCGATCTCGAGGTCGAGAATGTCGATGTCGCAGGCCACATGTGGCACTTCAAATACCCGCTGGCCGGGGGCGAGACCTACGAATACGTTGAAAGGGACGCCGACGGCGAAGTCCTCTTTACCGAGAGTCGCGACTATATCTCCATCGCCACCACCCGCCCCGAAACGATGCTGGGCGACGGCGCGGTTGCAGTACACCCCGAAGACGAACGTTATGCACCCATCGTTGGCATGCTCTGCGAGATTCCGGTGGGACCGAAAGAGCACCGCCGCCTGATCCCGATCATCACCGACGAATACCCCGACCGGACGTTCGGCAGCGGTGCCGTCAAGATCACGGGCGCGCATGATTTCAATGACTACGCAGTTGCCAAGCGGGGAAATATCCCCTGCTACCGCCTGATGGATACCCGCGGTGCCATGCGGGACGATGGCGCCCCCTATGCCGAAGAGGCCGCAAAGGCGCAGGCGATCATCGAAGGCGCGGACTTCACCGAAGCCGAGATCGACGCCATCAACCTTGTGCCCGAAGCCTATCGCGGGCTTGACCGGTTCGAGGCGCGCGCGCGCGTCGTCGCCGACATCACCGCCGAAAATCTGGCCGTGATGACGCAGGAAAACGATCCGCGTCTGGGCCGGGCGGCGCAGAAACCTGTCGCCCCCGAAGAGGGCGGCGCCGCGCGCAGTGACGAACTGGTGCCTCTGGTCGAGGCCAAGACGATCATGCAGCCTTTCGGTGACCGCTCGAAGGTGGTGATCGAACCGATGCTGACCGACCAGTGGTTCGTCGATACTGCCAAGATCGTGGAACCCGCGCTGGACGCCGTGCGCAACGGCGACACGCAAATCATCCCCGAACGCGAGAAAAAGGTCTATTTCCACTGGCTCGAGAATATCGAACCCTGGTGCATTTCGCGTCAGCTCTGGTGGGGCCATCAGATTCCGGTCTGGCACACGCCCGGTGTGGGTGGCGAATGGCGCAGCTTTTGCGCCGTCAGCGAAGAAGAAGCCCTGCGCCAGATGCACGACTTCTTTGGCGAGGATGCCGAATTCCTGCTGGTGGAAGATTCCGCCGCGGCCGAGGACATGCTTGCCGACCTGCTGTCGCAGGGCACCGACTACACCGGCGTCGACCAGCGCCGCCGTGCGCAGGCGATTCCCTTCTTCCGCGATCCGGACGTGCTCGACACCTGGTTCTCCTCGGGTCTCTGGCCCATCGGCACGCTGGGCTGGCCGGAACAGACACCGGAACTGGGCAGGTATTTCCCCACAAGCGACCTGATCACCGGCACCGACATCCTGTTCTTCTGGGTCGCGCGCATGATGATGATGCAGTTGACGGTCGTCGACCAGGTGCCGTTCAGGACAGTCTACCTGCACGGCCTTGTCCGCGACGCCAAGGGCAAGAAGATGTCGAAATCGCTTGGCAACGTGGTCGATCCGCTGGATCTAATCGACGAATACGGCGCCGATGCCCTGCGGTTCACCAATGCCGCCATGGCGTCGCTGGGCGGCGCGCCGAAACTGGACACGCAGCGCATCGCCGGCTACCGGAACTTCAGCACAAAACTCTGGAATGCCTGCCGCTTTGCCGAGATGAACGGCGTTTTTCAGGGCGCGGGGCAGGATCTGCCCACCCCAAAGCAGACGGCCAACAAGTGGATCATCGGCGAAACCGCCAAGGTTCTGGCCGAAGTCGATGCCGCGCTTTCGACCTACCGTTTCAATGATGGGGCCTCTGCGCTCTACGCCTTTGTCTGGGGCCGCGTCTGCGACTGGTATGTCGAATTTTCCAAACCGCTGTTTGACAGCCAGGATGCAGAGATCATTGCCGAAACACGCGCCACAATGGCCTGGGTCCTCGACCAGTGCCTGATCCTGCTCCACCCCATCATGCCCTTCATCACAGAAGAGCTTTGGGGCACGCTGGCGAAACGCGATCACATGCTGATCCACACCGACTGGCCGGGTTATGCGGCCGCCGATCTGGTGGACACTGCCGCTGACGCCGAAATGACCTGGGTCATCTCGCTGATCGACGGCGTGCGTTCCGCCCGCGCGCAGATGCACGTGCCAGCCGGCCTTCAGGTGCCGATGCTGGTCACCGATCTGGACGCACCGGGTCAGGCGGCCTGGAACCGGAACGAGTCGCTGATCAAACGGCTGGCGCGGATCGACAGTCTGGACCGGACCGACGCCTTCCCCAAGGGCTGCGTGACCGTGGCCGTGCCGGGCGGAACCTTCGGTCTGCCGCTGGCCGACATCATCGATGTCGAGGCCGAAAAGGCCCGGCTGGAAAAGACACTTGGCAAGCTGGCCAAGGAAATCGGCGGCCTCAAGGGGCGGCTGAACAACCCAAAGTTCGCACAAAGCGCCCCGGACGATGTGGTCGCGGAAGCCCGCGACAACCTTGCCGCGCGCGAAGAAGAAGACGCCGCGCTCAGGGCGGCTCTGGCCCGGTTGTCCGAACTCGGCTGACCGAAGACGGAAACCGCAACGCATTGACTGTCCGTCACACTGACGGGCAGTCGGCTTCAGGCCCTCGCCGCAGCGGTCATTCGCCCCATCTGTGGCCCCTTCTGTGACCCGGACAGCGCCGGACCGCTTATCTCCAGTTCTGGCGCTGTCCGGCATGTGGTGTTTGCGCCGTCCCGACCCGTTGCCGCCATCCCCGGGGTCAGGCCCGCCAGAAGCGCACGGTCAGGATCGCATAGACCGACAGCAGTTCGAGCCGACCAACCAGCATGGCAAAGATCAGGATCCACTTCGCCGTGTCGTTCAGCCCCTGGAAATTGCCCGCCGGGCCAATCCGGTCGCCCAGCCCCGGCCCGATGTTGCCCAGCGCAGTTGCTGCGCCGGAAATCGCCGTGACAAAATCCAGACCTGTCATGCCCAGCGCAACCGACAGAACCCCCAGCGTCACCACAAAGAAGACAAAGAACGAAATCACCGACGACATCACGTCCTCGCCCACAACGCGCCCCTCGTAACGCGGCGCGAATATGCCGTGCGGCGCGCGGATCCGGCGCAACTGAACCCTGATCGACGCAAAAAGAAGTTGGTATCGGAACACCTTGATCGAACAGGTCGTCGACCCCGCGCAGCCCCCGATCAACCCGATGAAGAAGAACATCGCGATCAGGAACGGCCCCCAGGCCATGTAGTCGACCGACGAATACCCGGTGCCGGAAATGATCGAGACGGTGTTGAACAGCGCCTCGCGGAAGGCTTGTTCGGGATGGTGCGGAAAGATCCGCAGCAGCACAAAGACCATGATCAGCACAAGCACAAGAATGATGGCCAGAAACGTGCGGATCTGGCTGTCGCGGAAGATCGCGCGCCGATTGCCGTTGATTATCTGCACATACCGCACGAAGGGCAGCGCCGCGAGAATCATGAAGACCGAGGCGACGTATTCCGCCGGTCCCGTGAAGGCGGTAAACGAAGCATCATAGTTTGCAAATCCGCCGGTGGATACGGTGGTGAGCGCATGAACCGATGCGTCAAAGGCGTTCATTCCACACAGCAGATAGGCCAGCGCGCAGGCAAGGGTAATGCTCACGTAGATGGTCGAGATCGATGACGCGATCTGTGTCGCGCGCGGCAGGATCTTTCCCATCGTATCAAAGGCTTCCGATCGGAACACTTGCATGCCCCCGACCCTGAGTTCGGGCAGGAACACCATGGCGACGACGATGATCCCGATGCCGCCCAGCCACTGCAACAACCCGCGCCACAGCAAAAGTCCCTTGGGCAGCGTGTCGAGCCCGGTGAAAACAGTCGATCCCGTGGTGGTCATGCCCGACATCGCCTCGAAGAAGGCATCGACGAACCGGGCCTCGGTGGCGCCGATCACAAAAGGCAGCGCGCCGAATACCGGCAGGCAGACCCAGACCCCGGTGGTCAGCAGAAAGGTCTGCTGGATCGACAGCCGGTCCGGGACCGCATTGGCGCAGGCCAGCGCGATCAGCCCGCCGCAGAACATGGTGACGATCGAGCTCTGCGCGAACACGGTCCATTCGCCCCGCCCCTCGGCGATGTCCACCGCCATCGGCAAAAGCATCGTGGCGCCCAGAATGGTCACCAGAAGGCCGATCACATAAAAGACGGGGCGCAGGTCAAACATGAAGCGCAGCGTTGGACTCGCGCCGCTCCGGTGTCAAGCAGGGGCCGACGCTGCACGCCGCCCCCATATTCTCGGGGTCACAAATATCCCGGGGGAGTCGCGCGCCGCGCGACGGGGGCAGAGCCCCCGAACGCCCGCCACGCAAGTCATCAGCCCACGTGAAAGAGGGTCGAGAACAGCTTGGGATCAAGCGAATCGCTGGCGAATGTCGTGCCCTCGGTCAGCACCGACACCGCATCATGGCTGTGCAGGCTTTCCTGATGTGAGGCAAGCACCCGGTAATCGCCCACCCTCGGGTCGGACTGCAGGGCTTCGGCAAACAGCCGCGCGGCATCCTCGACAAAGATCGGATTGGCGGCGTTCAGCTCGGCAAAGGCCTGCTCGTCCTCGCGCTTGACCATGACCTGCGTTTCGGTCGGCACGGCATGGCGGCACATGTCGATCAGATCTTCGAACCACAGGCATCTGCTGTCCGCCAGCTCGACCGAAATCCGCGCGACAGAGCGCTGCGAATGGGGCGTTGCCAGTTGCCCGCGCGTGCGGCGGGCATGCTCGGACAGTTCCAGCGAACACGGGCAGGTCGAGCTGTAGACATAATCCAGATGCATGATCTTGCGCCGCACCCCGGCGATCTCGATCAGTTCCAGTGCGATGTCGTAATACTGATACCCCGACAGACCCGATCGCAGGCTGGCGACCCGGACCGGAAACCGGATGCGCATGTTGATACGGGCGTCAAAGCTTTCCAGATCGGTCTTGTAATCGTCCAGCGCCGCCTCGATCACGCCGAAACTGAAGGTCTCCTCGGCATATTCGTAGAACGACCGCATGATCCGCGACATGTTGATGCCCTTTTTGTCGGCATCAAGGCTGACCGTTCCCGTCACGCTGGTCTCAAGCGTAAGATCGCCATTGTCGCGGGTGTGATATTGCAGCGGCAGCCGGAAGTTCGATATGCCGACATGCTGGATCGCCCGGTTCGCGCCCTTGATCAGCGCCGAGGGACCGTTCTGAAGATCGGGCAGCGTGTCCTTGTAGGCTGCGGTCGCGTCGAAATCGGCGGCATAGTCGCGCGAAAACTGCGGATAAACATCACTCTGCGCGTCGGGCACAAGGTCGGGCACAAGACGGGCCAGCACCGGATCCAGCGCCTCGATTTCCGAATCATGCGCCTTTCCGGCCCATTGGCGCAGCAGCGCAAGCGCCTGCTCGGCTTCCTCGCGGCTTGGCTTGCGATCAATCTCCGGCGTATGAATGTTCATCGGATGGCCCCTTCGCCTAGGCGTTCAATGCTTACATAGGAATTAACGTAAAGGAATTCCATTTCTGTCAGATAGTACGAAGGGATGCCCCGGACAGATCGCCGTCGGGGGCAGAATGCCGCGGATGGTGCCTCAGACTGCGGCCAGCGCCCCAAGCACGTCCGCGACCAGATCTTCGGGGTCCTCGATCCCGACCGACAGGCGGATCAGCCCTTCGGTAATGCCCAGCGAGGCGCGCAGTTCCGGCGCAAGCCGCTGGTGGGTCGTGGTCGCCGGATGTGTGGCGATGGACTTTGCATCGCCAAGGTTGTTCGAGATCAGGATGACCTCAAGCGCGTTCAGGAACCGAAAGGCCGCCGCCTTGCCGCCGTCAAGGTCGATGGCCAGCATGGTGCCGCCCTTGCCCATCTGCCGCAGCATCAGCGCATGTTGCGGATGGCCTTGCAGCCCCGGATAGATCACCCTCGTGACGCCCGGCCTGCCGTCCAGCGCCGTGGCGATCTGCAACGCGCTTTCGGTCTGGGCGCGCACGCGCAGGTCGATCGTCTCGATCCCCTTGAGCAGCACCCAGGCGGTAAACGGGCTCATCGACCCGCCGGTATGCTTCATGTAGGGTTCGACGGTCTTGCGGATGAAATCCCGCGTGCCCAGGATCACGCCCCCCAGGACACGGCCCTGCCCGTCGATATGTTTGGTCGCGGAATAGATCACCACATCCGCGCCCTGTGCTATGGCATCGGAATAGACCGGCGTACTGAACACATTGTCCACCAGCACCAGCGCGCCCTGCGCATGGGCAATCTGCGCCACCCCGGCGATGTCCACCAGTTCCAGCGTCGGGTTGGACATCGATTCGAAAAACACGGCCCTGGTGTCGGGGCGTACTGCGGCGCGCCACTGCTCCAGATCCGCACCGTCCACGAATGTCACCTCGACGCCAAATCGCGGCAGGATCGTCTCGAGGATATAAAGACACGAACCGAACAGCGCCCGCGCCGACACAACATGATCCCCCGCCTTCAACATCGACACCAGCGCGCCGTTCACCGCCGCCATGCCGGACGCGGTGGCAAAGCCGTCCTCGGCCCCTTCAAGCAACGCGATACGCTCTTCGAACATGCGCACGGTCGGGTTGCCGTAGCGGGCATAGATGTATTCGTCCGGACCACAGTCGATGAACCGGCCCTCGGCCTGTTCTGCGCTGTCGTAGGCAAAACCCTGGGTGAGAAAGATCGCCTCGCTCAACTCTCCCCACTGGCTGCGTTTTGTCCCGCCATGAACCAGTTGCGTCCGCTTCTTCATTGTCCTGTCTCCCGACCGTCTGTCCGGCCACAAAAAAACCCCGTTGCGGCCAAGCGCAAGGGGGTTCCCTCGTCGTCTGACCTCTTTAGCGGCATGTTTTCCGGGGTTGCCCTGACTTTCCGCCAAAGACACCCCGAGTGGCCCGCAATCCGGTAACAAATCGCCACGCGATGTCCATAGGCGCCGATGCGCGACGGGTCAAGACCGTCGCGGCATGGTTGCGCTTCATTGGATCGAGGCATTTGTCGGCGTGGGCGAGGCAGCGTTTGCAAAAGCACAACACGCATCCCCGCACCGGTGAATTCAATTGAACGCGCCACGCCAGGCACGGGGCGCGCCCTGGTCGGCAGACCCTTGCCACCGGCGCCGGTTCGGGCATGATCCTTGCAACGCCGCCCCGAAGGAGCCCGCCATGACCGCCCCGATCGACCTCTACTACTGGCCCACGCCGAATGGCTGGAAAATCTCCATCGCGCTCGAGGAAATGGACCTGCCCTATACCCCGCACCTGATCGACATTTCCGCAGGTGACCAGTTCGCGCCGGACTTCCTGACCGTTCCGCCCAATAACAAGATCCCCGCGATCACCGATCCCGACGGCCCGGATGGCACCCCGATCCACATCTTCGAATCAGGCGCGATCCTGCAATACCTCGCCCGCAAGACCGGCCGGTTCTGCGGCGCGACGGAACGCGACCGGATCGCGGTGGATCAATGGCTGATGTGGCAGATGGGGGGACTTGGTCCCATGGCCGGACAGGCGCATCATTTCCTGAAATTCGCCAAAAAGGATGTCCCCTACGCGAAGGACCGTTACCGGGCCGAGGTCGCACGCCTTTACAAGGTTCTCGACCAACAGCTTTCGCAACACGACTATGTCGCAGGGCCGGACTACACCATCGCCGACATGTCGATCTGGGGCTGGGCCTCGCTCTGGGAAGGCCAGCAGCAGACGCTTGACGACAAGCCGGACCTGGCGCGCTGGCTGGATCTGGTCGGCAACCGGCCTGCCGTAAAACGCGGCCGCGCCCTGCATGCGGACAGACGCCGCGATCCGACCGCAAGGTAACCCCATCGCACCAGATGCCCTGGCAAAGGCAGGGTGTCAGGGTGCGGACCGCGCCGAAGCCGTGGCCACAGGCCGCGGCTGAGATGACCTGACCGCGCCGGAGGCGCGGGCCTTTGGATCAGACTGCGCCGCGCGGCGCGGACAACCCTATCAAAACGGCACGTCGTCCGCCGCGCAGATGAACCGGGCCACGACCTTCTTGGTGCCGGCTTTTTCGAATGCGATCTCCAGCTTGTCGCCCTCGATCCCGACGATGGCGCCATAACCGAATTTCTGGTGAAACACCCGCTCGCCCATCACATAGGACGACGCCGCAGTCATGTCGATCACCGTGTTCCGGCTTTCCTTCGGCTGCGCCACGGGGCGGGTCGATGCGCGTTCCTGCAAGCGCTTCCAGCCGGGCGAGTTGTAGACATTCGCCTCCATCGCGCGCTTTTCGACCCCCGAGGACATGCCCCCCATGCCCGCCGCGCCATAGCCCCCGCCATACAGCCCGGGCGGGGTCAGCACATCCACATGCGCCTCGGGCAACTCGTCGATGAACCGGGACGGCAGCGCGGATTGCCACTGACCATAGACGCGCCGGTTGGCGGCAAAGGAAATGGTGCACAGCTCTTCGGCGCGGGTGATGCCCACATAGGCCAGCCGCCGCTCTTCTTCCAACCCCTTCACGCCCGACTCGTCCATGCTGCGCTGGGACGGAAACAACCCGTCCTCCCATCCCGGCAGGAACACGGCGGGAAACTCCAGGCCCTTGGCGGCATGCAGCGTCATGATGGAAATCTTGGCGCCGGCCTCTTCGGTGCTGTTGTCCATGATCAGGCTGACGTGTTCCAGAAACCCCTGAAGGTTCTCGAAACCCTCCAGCGCCTTGACCAGTTCCTTGAGGTTTTCCAGCCGCCCCGGCGCCTCGGGCGTCTTGTCGTTCTGCCACATGGCGGTATAGCCGCTCTCGTCCAGGATGATCTCGGCCAGTTCCATGTGGCTGATCTCGGGCGGGCCGTATTCGTATTGCGGGCCATCCACACCGTCATCCAGAACGTCGTCGTCAGAAACACCCACGGGGCGCACCGGGCCGCGCAGCTTGGCGTTCCAGCGCGCCAGCCCCTCGACCAGCTTGCGCAGTTCCGCGCCGCCCTTTCCCTTGATCGCGCCCTGATCCACCGCCAGCCGCGCGCCTTCGACCAGGCTTACTCCGGCCGCGCGGGCCGTCACCTGAATGGCCTGCTGGGCCTTGTCGCCCAATCCGCGTTTGGGCGTGTTCACGATCCGCTCGAACGCCAGATCGTCGTCCGGGCTGATCACGAGGCGGAAATAGGCCATGGCATCGCGGATCTCGAGCCGTTCGTAGAACCGCGGCCCGCCGATCACCCGATAGGGCAGCCCTATGGTCAGAAACCGGTCCTCGAACGCGCGCATCTGGTGGCTGGCGCGCACCAGAATCGCCATCTCGTCCAGCGAATAGCCGCGCATTCCGCGCGTGCCCGCCTGCATCGATTCGACCTCTTCGCCGATCCAGCGCGCCTCTTCCTCGCCGTCCCAATGGCCGATCAGGCGCACCTTTTCGCCGTCGGGCACAGCGGTCCACAGTTCTTTGCCCAGACGGCCCTTGTTGCCCTTGATCACACCGCTGGCGGCCTTGAGGATATGCGGCGTCGAGCGGTAGTTCTGTTCCAGCCGCACCACATGCGCGCCCGGAAAATCCTTTTCAAACCGCAGGATGTTGCCCACTTCGGCACCGCGCCAGCCATAGATCGACTGGTCATCGTCGCCGACGCAACAGACGTTCTTGTGCCGGGCCGCCAACAGGCGCAGCCAGAGAT
>JAGXGV010000064.1 GCA_024636635.1 Puniceibacterium sp. | reverse complement strand
GGCACACAAGTGGCACAGGCCCGCCGGGCGATGGTGTCCGGGTTCGGCATGATCAACTATGATCGCGGGGTATGTTCCGCCGCCGCCATCATCGAAGGAACAGGCGCATGACAAAGCCGCTGCCAATGCCGACGAAAACAGACCCGCAAAAGCGTTCCACGGTGCCGACTTTGCCGCCCATGAAACGGTCGCGTTCCGCACTTGGGCTGGGCATCGCGGCGGCACGCGGTCAATTTGCGTTGCAACACTGCGAAGATTGCGGGGCGGTGCAGTACCCGCCGCGTGACGCGTGCTGTAAATGTCTGTCTGTCGCACTGCATTGGCGCCGCACCGATACTGCGGCGCAGGTATTGGCGCAAACCACCATTCGCGTGTCGCCTGACCCCTATTTCCGCGCACGTCTGCCGTGGCGCATGGGGTCTGTCAAACTGGACGCGGGGCCGGTTGCGGTGTGTCATCTGCACGGAGAAGTGGCGCGCGGCGACGCGGTGCGCATGGCATTGAAACTGGACAAGGCCGGGCAGGGCGTGATGGTGGCGCTGCCGCTGAAAGGAAGTGAAACCATGCAGGATGATCCGATGCTCCGCGCCATGTCGTGCGATCCGAAACACCGGCGCGTGCTGGTAACCGACGCGCGTTCGCCCCTTGCCCGACCGCTGGCCGAAGCGCTGCTGCGTGCCGGGGCCACGACCGTTTACATGGGGGAACCGGAAAGTTGGCTCCGATGGGAAGGCCGCGAGGCGCTGGCGGCGATGGAGAACGTGGCGCTGATGCAACTGGATGTGACCGACACCGCCTCTGTCGCGCGACTGGCGGCTGAAATTGGCGGAAAGGTTGATATCTTGATCAATACCGCGCAGTTCATCCGCCCCGGTGGCGTATTAGGCGCTGATACGGTTTTTGCCCGCGATGGAATGGAGACGAACGTGCTCGGCCTGATGCGTCTGGCCCAAGGGTTTGGCCCCGCCATGTGCGCGCGCACGGCAGACGGAATCAACAGTGCGGTGGCATGGGTTAATATCCTGTCGGTGCAAGCGCTGGTGCCGGATACGGGCTTTGGCGGTTTTGCCGCGACCCAAGCCGCCGCGCGGTCCGTCAGCCAAACCATGCGGGGCGAATTCAGCGCAGCGGGGTTGCGGGTGATGAATGTCTATACAGGCCCGGTCGATGACGCCTGGCACCAGCCATTGCCGCCGCCCAAGGTATCGCCCAGGGCTTTGGCGCGCGCGGTCATCAACGGGCTGGTCGACGGGCTGGAAGAGGTCGCTTGCGGTGATATCGCCGTTGATGCGCTTGACCGGTGGCAGTCAAACCCGGGGCTCTTGGAACGAGAAACGCGCGGGAGACAATCATGAGCAGTGCAATCAAAGGGCTTGTCGCCGCTCTCGCGGGCGGGCAGGCAAAGGTCGTCGACCTGACCCATACATTGGACGCCGATTTTCCGGTGATCATTTTGCCGCCGGAGTTTGGCCAATGTGCCCGCTTCCGGATGGAGGAGGTCTCTGCTTATGATCATCGCGGGCCGGCGTGGAAATGGCATAACCTGACGTTGAACGAACACACGGGCACGCATTTCGATGCGCCAATTCACTGGATCTCCGGCAAAGATGTGCCGGGGGGCGCGGTCGATGAGATTCCCCCCGAAGCCTTTGTTGGCCCGGTCGTAGTGATTGATTGTTCAGACGGGGCCCTCACGGATGACGACTTTGAATTGACGCCTGGGATCATCACCGCATGGGAAGACCTGCACGGTAAAATCCCTGCCGATACATGGGTGTTGATGCGTACTGATTGGTCCCTGCGGCGCGGTGTTGATTACCTCAATATGCGTGAAGACGGGCCGCATTCGCCCGGGCCCACGCCCGCCGCGATCACACTGTTGCTGGAACGCGGCATACGCGGGTTCGGAACCGAGACAGTTGGCACGGATGCGGGGCAGGGAATGCACTACGACCCGCCCTATCCGGCGCATTACCTGCTGCATGGGGCGGGGAAATATGGGCTTCAATGTCTGTGCAATTTGGACCAACTGCCGCCGACTGGTGCCATGCTGATCGCGCCACCGCTGAAGATCAAAGGCGGCACTGGCAGTCCGCTGCGCGTGCTCGCCCTGAAACCCGGAGACACAGAATGACCCAATATACAGCCGTGATCACAGGGGGCAGCAAAGGAATTGGTGCCGATCTGGCGCATCGTTTGCTGGAGCGTGGCTACCGCGTGGTCTCCATCGCGCGTAACTCCGCTGATTGGAGCGCCGAAGGTGTCGAACATATCGAGGCGGATTTGCTGGACCCCGCGCAGGTGGCACGGGTCGCCGCCGATATTGCCGCGCGCTACGAGGTGACACATCTGGTGCACAACGCCGGGCTGATTTGGCCCAATCTGATTGAAGACGCCAAGCCAGATGACATTACCGGATTGGCGCAATTACATCTCGGCTCGGCCCTGACTTTGTTGCAGGCCTTCCGGCCCGCAATGAAGAAGCGCGGTTTTGGTCGCGTAATGTTCAACGCCTCGCGCGCGGCTCTCGGTGCGCCGACGCGCACGGCTTATTCTGCGTCCAAGGCGGGAATGATCGGCATGGCGCGCACATGGGCGCTGGAACTGGCCGCGCATGGCATCACAGTGAACGTCGTGGCACCCGGTCCGGTGCAGACAGACAACTTTTGGGGAATTATACCCAAGGAAAGCGAACGAGAAGCGGAATTGGCCAAGCGCATACCTGTCGGACGTTTGGGGCAGGTAGAGGATGTTACCAACGCCTTCCTGTTCTTCTGCGACCCAGCAAATAGTTATGTTACGGGTCAGACGCTCTTTGTCTGTGGCGGTTCCAGCATCGGGACGCTGACGCTGTGAGTTAATAGAGCGCCTTTGTCATCATAACCGACAGGTGGAGATACGGACTTTCGCAGGCGCAGCATTACACCAGCTGCAACTGCTAAAAGCGCAATCGAGTTCGAACTGCCGGAATGGTGGTTTTGACAAGCGCCGTTTCGGGGGGGGACGTGAGCGCGCAATCGCCGAGAAGTCGCAGAAACCGCTTGAGGTTTTATGGGAGACTGTTGTTCACCCTTTGCTGTAGAGTGTTCCAATATTATAAACACGTATTGGCCCATGGACCGTATTCGCTTCGCAGATTTCACCCTCGAACCACAGGCGCGGCAGCTTCGGCGTGGTACCGAGCTATTCGCGCTCGGGGCGCGGGCCTTCGATCTTCTGGAACTGCTGATCGTAAATCGCGACAGGGTCGTGGGCCGGGACGAGATCATGAGCGCCGTCTGGACCGACATGGTCGTGGGCGAGAACAATCTGAACGTGCAGGTCGCCAACCTGCGCCGTGTTCTGGGCGCAGAGGCCATCGTCACCGTGGCTGGCAGGGGCCTTCGTTTTGCGCTTGATGTCGCACCCAATACGTTGCCGTTGACACTTCCGGACCGTCCCTCGGTCGTCGTGCTGCCCTTCAACTCGATGGGTGTCGATCCCGAACTGGAGTGGCTGGCTGACGGGTTCGTCGAGGACATCACGACCGAGTTGTCGCGCTTTCGCGATCTTTTCGTGGTGGCACGCAATTCGGCCTTCGCCTTTCGCGACATGCCCCGCGACCTGCGCGAGATCGCGCGCGAATTGGGCGTGCGCTATGTCGTGGAGGGCAGCGTGCGCGCGACGCAGACCCGGGTGCGTGTCACCGCCCAGCTGATCGACGCCACCACCGGGGGGCATGTCTGGGCCGAGACCTTTGAGCGCGCCACGGCCGATCATTTCGAGACGCAGGCGCTGGTCGCGCGCGTTGTCGTCACTTGCCTCGCGCCGCAGATCGACCGGGCCGAGGCCGAGCGGATCCGTATCTTGCCGCCCGAAGATCTGACAGCCCATGGTCTGGCGCGGCACGGATGGACGGTGATTTCCTCGGGCGACATGGCCTATGGTCCCGGACCGCGCGACCGCGCTGCGGATCTGGCGCGTCAGGCACTGGCGCGCGACCCCGGCTCGGCGCTGGCCTGGCGGGTGCTCGCTTGGGTGGCATGGTGGGATGCCTATCACGCGACGACAGAGTCGGTCTCGGAAACGCTCGCCGAAGGCATCGATGCGGCGACCCACGCCATCGCGGCTGACCCGACGGATCACCACGCCCGGCGCATCCGCGCGCTCTTGCAGTTCATGAACCGGAACGAGGGCGTGGGCCTGCCAGAGTTGCGGCTGGCCCATGAGATGAATCCCAATTGTGCGGTGACGCTGGGCTGGCTGGGGCTGTACGAGGGATTCCACGGCGATGCCGAAAAGGGAGAGCCTCTGGCCGAGGCCGCGCTTCGGCGCAGTCCGCGCGATCCCGCACGGGGATCGATGCTTGCCGCGCTCGGCTTCGCGCATTTTGCGGTGCGCAACTATGCCGGGGCAGCAGAGGCGGCCGAGGCGGCACTGGCCGAAGCCGCGAACAGCGCCACGCCGCTGATCCTTGCCGCCATCGCATGGGTCGGCGCAGGCCGGATCGACCGTGCCACAACGGCCTTCGAGAAGGTCGAACAGATTGCGCCGACCTTGGTTGCGGCGCGTCTTGCGGGGCGTTGGCTGAGTTCGAACCCCGATTACCTCGCGCGTGCCGACATGTTCTTTCGCATCGCCGCGGGTCTTGCGCCACCCGATGCCGCAAACGCCCTGCGATAGAGGAGCCATTGCGAAGGTCTGGATGCCGGTCTTCCCCCGCCGGGATTTAGATATTTTTAGCCGATCTTGTAGCGAGCGCCGCGCAAAACTGCCCCATTGGAAAAAGCCGCCGCAGATCGCGGCCACCTGACAGGGAGCAACACGATGAACAAGTCCATGACGATGACCGACACCGCCGCCGCGTTCTTCGACACCATCGAGACGGGCAAGGGCTGGGCCGCCTGCGCGCCTTTCTGCGCGCCGGGTGCCACCTTCTCCTGCCAGTCCGACGCCCTGGCGGAGATCGACACGATTGAGGCCTATGCCGGCTGGATGGAGGGACTGCTGAAGCTGGCACCGGACGGCCGCTATGACATGAAAGCCTTCGCCGCCGACGAGGCGCGCGCCACGGTGCTGGGTTTCGCTGTGTTCCAAGGGACCCATACGGACGAGGGCGGGCCGGTGCCGCCGACCGGGCGCAGCGTGGCGGCCGACTACGTCTATGCGATGACGTTTGACGGCCCGAAGATCAAGCACATGACCAAGATCTGGAACGACGCCCAGTCGATGCGCGCTCTCGGCTGGACCTGACGCCACCGACGCGTGCACCGCCACAGCGGCGCAAGTTGAGCACGCGCGGGTCGACGGGGCCGGCACCGTGGCGCTCGAGGATGAGCAGGAGAATGGCGGGGCCACCTACAAACCCAACCGACACCGGGAGCGCATCGACGAATACAACCAGGGCACGCTGATGGGTTATTCGACCTTCACCCACCTGCGCGCCCTGCACTGCCATGGCGACTGGGACGGCGACCCGCTTGCCTCGATTTTTTCGACAACAAACAAGGAAACGGCGCAATGTCCCTTCAGATCATAGGCTCCGGTTTCGGTCGGACCGGAACCATGTCGACCAAGATGGCGCTGGAGGAGTTGGGCTTCGGCCCCTGCCACCACATGGTCGAGGTCATGGGAAACCCCGACCAGCCCGCGCACTGGAACGCCCTTGCGATGGGCCATGATGTCGATTGGGCGCAGGTGTTCGCGGGTTACACGTCACAGGTCGATTTTCCGGGCGCGGCCTATTGGCAGGATATTCTGGCGGCCTTCCCCGATGCGAAGGTTATCCACACCGAACGTCCAGAGGACGACTGGTGGGCCAGCTATTCCAAGACCATCGGCAAGTTCTTTGCGCATTACAAATCGCTTCCGGTGCCTCCACCCTTGATCGCGTTGTTCGGGACGATGGAGATCCTGCTGGTCGACGGGGTGTTCGGCGGCCTTGATCGCGAAAGCTCGATCGCAGCCTACAGGCGCAATAACGAAAAGGTCCGCGCCACCGTGCCGGCCGACCGCCTGCTGGTGTTCACGCCGACGGATGGGTGGGAACCGTTCTGCCGGTTCCTCGATGTGCCGACACCGACCACCGTGTTTCCGCGCAGCAATGCCCGCGATGAATTCTGGGCCCTGTTCGGCGGCGAGCCGGCAGATGCTGAGCGGAAGGGGGCATGACATGACGCCTGATATCCACGCCACCGCCACGGCCTACACCGCCGCCTGGAACAGCGGCTCGACCGAGGCCGTCGCGTCGTTCTACGCCGAAGACGGCGGCATCGTCATCAACTGTGGCACGCCCTGGGAGGGGCGCGCAGGCGTCGCCGCGATGGCAGCCGGGTTCTTCGCTGACGTACCGGACCTCAGCCTTGTCTGCGACGGATTGCGCGTCGCGGGCGATCACGTCCTCTATCTCTGGACCTTCACCGGCCACCATTCAGAGACCCGCAAGCCGCTGCGCATCAAGGGTTGGGAAGAATGGGACCTCGATGCGAGCGGCAAGGTCGCCGCGTCGCGGGGGTGGTTCGACGCCGAGGACTACGCCCGGCAGATGGCGGGATGAGCGGGGCAGCGACACCATGACCGACCCTT
>JAGXGV010000063.1 GCA_024636635.1 Puniceibacterium sp. | reverse complement strand
GTTGGGCCGGACAACGTGGTTCGGTTAATTGACGGGCTCGATCTGAAGGCCGCTGGCTTCGAGCGGGACCGGGCGAAGACGACCGGCCGCCCGGGATATGATCCGGCCGATCTCTTGAAGCTCTACATCTACGGATACCTGAACCGGGTGCGGCCCAGCCGCCGGTTGGAGGTCGAGACGCGACGCAACCTCGAAGTGATCGCTGACCGATCCGGACGCACGTGCGATGCACACAAGCAGCCGCATCGGGGTTGGCTACAACATCCAGATCGCTGTGGACACCAGGCACAAACTGATTGCCGAGCAGCAGGTCCACAACAAGGTCAGAGATCTTGGCCTGCTGACCGAGACCGCCGAAGCCGCGCGGGAGACCCCTGGCGTCGACAAGATCGTTTCAGTGGCTGGCCGGGGCTACTTCAAGATCGAGGATATCTAGGCCTGCGAGGCGGCAGGTATCGTACCCTACGTTCCCAAACCGCAGCGCGGATCCGCCGTTGCCAAAGGGTTCTTCGGCAAGGACCAGTTTCGGTACGACATCGAGGCGAATACCTACACATGACCAGGCGGCGCGGCTTTGAGCCGTGTGCGCAGCCGCCCGGTTCGCGGCGAGGTCCGCGTGATCGATTATGCGACTGCCGCAGCGTGCAAGCCCTGCGCCCTCAAGGCGCGTTGCACCGGCATGCCATACCGTTGATCCGTTCAGGCAGATCGGTCTCAATGACCTTCAGCCCGTTGTGCCGCCCTGGCTGCGGCAGCAGCACCTACGTACTTCAAGCGGCATCGCACGGTCGATGACATTGGCCTGACCGATGATAGAACATGGGCCAACAACCCCACGGCCGTTGCCGTCGTCCAGGCCATCACCCTTCTGGGGCGGCATCCGTCCGACCTGCGCATTCTGAGCCTGGGCTGCCTGGATGAGGTCTACGTGCTGCCCGAGATCCCGGGATTTGCGGGACCCAAGGAGGTTCAGAAAAGGTTGCCTTTCTGCAAAGCGAGAGAAATATTCCCGTCCCGCAGTATGCAATTGCATACGACACTTCCCTGCCAACCGGAAACGGTCTAAGGCAACCCCGAACCGGACTCGCCAAAGAAAGGGCCCACCATGTCGAAGATCAAGGTAGACAACCCCATCGTCGAGATGGACGGCGACGAGATGACCCGCATCATGTGGCATTTCATCAAGGAAAAGCTGATCCTGCCCTATCTCGACCTTGATCTGCTTTATTACGACCTTGGCATGGAAAACCGCGATGCCACCGATGACCAGATCACCATCGATGCTGCTGAACGGACAAAGGAAATCGGCGTCGCCGTCAAATGCGCGACCATCACCCCCGACGAGGGCCGGGTCGAGGAATTCGGCCTCAAGAAGATGTGGCGCAGCCCCAATGGCACGATCCGCAACATCCTGGGCGGCGTGGTGTTCCGCGCGCCGATCATCTGCAAGAACGTGCCGCGCCTTGTGCCCGGCTGGACCCGGCCCATCGTGATCGGCCGCCACGCCTTTGGCGATCAGTACCGCGCGACGGACATGAAATTCCCCGGCCCCGGCACGCTGTCGATGAAATTCGTCGGTGACGACGGCACCGTGATCGAGGAAGAAGTCTACAAGGCGCCGTCTTCGGGCGTTTACATGGGCATGTACAATCTGGACGAATCGATCACCGATTTTGCCCGTGCGTCGCTGAACTATGGCCTCAGCCTGGGCTGGCCAGTGTATCTGTCGACCAAGAATACCATCCTGAAACAGTATGACGGGCAGTTCATGCTGATCTTCCAGAAAGTGTTCGAGGAAGAGTTTGCGGACCGCTTCAAGGCGGCCGGCATCACCTATGAACACCGCCTGATCGACGATATGGTCGCATCGGCGATGAAATGGTCGGGCGGCTTTGTCTGGGCCTGCAAGAATTACGATGGCGATGTGCAGTCGGACACCGTGGCGCAGGGCTTTGGATCGCTTGGGCTGATGACCAGCCAGTTGATGACGCCCGATGGCCAGATCGTCGAGGCCGAGGCCGCACACGGCACCGTCACGCGCCATTATCGCCAGCACCAGCGCGGCGAGGAAACCTCGACCAACTCGATCGCGTCGATCTTTGCCTGGACCGGCGGGCTCAAGCACCGGGCAAAGCTGGATAGCAACGACCATCTCATGACTTTTGCCACCACGCTGGAAAAGGTGGTCGTGGACACGGTCGAAAGTGGCTTCATGACCAAGGATCTTGCCCTGCTGGTGGGACCGGACCAAAGCTGGATGACCACCATGGGTTTTCTTGAAAAGGTGGACGAGAACCTTAACAAGGCGCTCGCGCTATAAAGCTTGACAGACGGTCAGGGCCGACCCCGAAGGATCGGCCCTGTTGATGTCGATGTGGCAGCGCAGGTGTGTCGCGGAACGGTCAGACCCGGCGGCGACGTGCACCCAGACTGAGCAGCGCGCCAAGTCCCGCCAGCAGCATCATCGCCGCAGCGGGTAACGGAACCGCTGCCACCAGATCTTCCGGGGTTGCTGTCACAGGGGGGGACGCCAAGGCGTTGCCGGGGGCTGAAATGCCGTATTGCAAGGTGCCGTGGGTGCCGAAAAGCTGAAGATAGAGGCTACCGCCAAACGCCTCGTTTAGGGCAATCGTCAGCGTCTGTGGCGTAGACTGGTTTGACTTCCAAAAACCGATCTCGCCGAGCCTTTCCCCTTCCCACTCGCTGTGTTGCAGCGGTGTCGTCTTCCACAAGACCGAACCGCCGGCAGAAAAGCTGTCGCCTTGCGGGCCGATCGGGCTGAAGGTCAGCACAACCTGCTGCGCGCCCTTGGCCAGTCCGGTGAAGGCAATGTAATCGGCGTCATTGCCGCCGGACCATGTGCCGGTGACCGTTGTGGCCCCGGTGTCGATGACCGAGAAACTGGTCCAGTTACCAGAGAAATCCTGGCCCGAAAGGGAGGATTCCGCAAGAGTGGAGGCAGCAGCCGCCAGCGTGAACATCGGCAGGATGGCAAGACCAAAGGCTGCGCAAAGAATGGGGGAACGGGACATCGTCAACTCGTGGGGTCAAGGAAAGATCAAGGCAGAGTTAGTCCCTAAATGTGGAAAAAAAAAGGCGCAGGACTGGTGAGCAGAGTTTCTTACGTAGCGTAAGATTCACGTGGCCCAAGACGTGGGTTCAGGAAAGGCGTCGGTCCGCGCTCCCGGCCTGTGTTCCAGTCCCGTACCCCTGCCCCGCAGTTCTTTGCAAGACGAAGGGCTACGCTGCGAATCAGTCCGGGCACCGGCGCGGCAGGATGTCGGCAGGGCCAGCTCCGGGCTCTGCGACGGCGACCTTGTGCAAATCCCGGGCAGTCGCGCGTCTGGCGCCGAAATGCCGCCGCCGCAAAGCGGGGCACCGTTGACAAGGGCGGCGCCAGGGTCGATTGCCGGTTCCATGCTGCTGCTCGACTCCCCTCCGGCCGAAAGCCATACCCTGACCGAGGATGTGCAGGGCATTCTGATCGGCACCACGCTGGTGGCGCTGGGCATGCAGTTCCTGCGGGCCTCCGAGCTCGTCACCGGCCAAATCGCCGGGCTGGCGCTGCTGATTTCCTATCCGACGGGCTGGACCTTCGGCGCGATCTTCTTCCTGCTGAACCTGCCATTTTACTGGCTGGCGATCCGCCAGCTGGGCTGGCGCTTTGCGGTCAAGAACTTCTGCGCCGTCGCGCTGATGTCCAGCATGGTCGATGCCATGCCGCTGGTGCTTCAGATCAACCCGGTGCATCCGGCGCTTGGCGCCACGCTGTTCGGCATCCTTGCCGGGATTGGACTGCTGTCGCTGTTCCGGCACGGGGCCACACTGGGCGGGGTCGGGATCGTGGCGCTGTGGTTGCAGGACCGCAACGGGTTCAAGGCCGGGAACACGCAGCTTCTGTTCGATCTCGGGGTCTTTGCCATTGCCCTGCTGCTGTTTCCATGGCCGGTGGTCGCCTGGTCACTGATGGGTGCGGTGATCCTGAACGGGATCATCACCGTCAACCACCGCCGCGACCGCTATATCGCGCGCTCCTGACGGCGATTTATGACCGCGGTCATAGATTCCCCAACCGGTCGCAAAGCACAATCCTTGCCGGGGAAAGAATCGCAAAGTCCAGACCTTCTAGAGGTCGGCGTCGGCGCGTGAACATTGCCCGGTTCAGGCTTGCCGCGGATTGTGTCAGAGCCGCGCCAGCAGTTCGGCCTTCTTCGCCTCGAATTCGGACTGGCTCAGGATACCCTTGTCGAATAGATCGGCCAGACGTTCGATCCGGGAAAAGATCTGGTCGTCGTTGGCATCCTTCGGGATGGCAGTCGGGGCGGCACCGGTCATGTCCGGCGCGTCCTCCACGGTGGACCTTGGGCCTGCATCGGGCGATTGTTCCGCCGGGGTGTCCGGGGTCTTTGGCGCTGTCAGCGATTCCCTGTCACTGACCGGCTGATCCGCCACCCTGCGCAGGTCCGAAAGGGTCAGTTGACCATGCTGGCTGGTGAAGGTCAGGTTCTGACTGCCGCCCTGTGCCTGACCAAATCCGCCGATCCGGTGATCGCCGGTGTCATATAGCGTGATCTGCCCGCCCGATTCGATCGCAAGCCGCCGCGCAGCCGGGAAATAGGCATAGCGCATGCCGTTCTGCGACCCGGTCGAGGCCGACTGCCCCAGTTCGGCAGGCCAGACCGACGCGCCAGGGCCGTCACCGTCCTGAGTTTGACCAGAGGCCTCTGTCGCGGGGGTTTCAAACAGGATCCGGTTGCGCACGATGTCCGAAAGTTCCGTACACAGGCTGTCGACGCGGGCCTTGAGGGATGTGTTGAACATGTCTCCGATCAAGGTCATGCCCCCCGCCGACCACTGGCCCATGCCACCAAGTTCGGGGTGGTTGAACTGGGCCTGCGCGCCATGTCCGGACCATACCGCGCGCAGGGCGTGGGTCACGGCATCGGCACCAAATCCATGTCGCCCGGCAAGGTCGGACACCACCTGCTTGCCGTCATCGGTCAATTTGCTCATCACTCAGCCTCTGTTGCGCGACCTGTCCGGCCGCGGTGTCTCTTGCCCGCGGGGGACTGCGTGCCCTGCCAGTCCCGCCCCGGTCCTGTGAATGAAACAGGCGCGACGCCGGTTTCGTTCCACGACGGGTCAGGCGGGCAGCAAGGCGTCCCGGACGTCTGCATCCCATCCCAGAAAGAACCTGTCCCGGTCGCGGATCACCGGCCGGGCCATGACCCGGGGCTGGGCCGCGACCTGGGCTTCGGGTTCGGAATGTTTCAGCCAGTCGCTGAGACCGCGCCAGTCGTGGGACGTTCGGTCCACCAGCCGGTCGCCGAATTCCCCGGCAAGTTCGGCGAGTTCCGCGGCATTCAGCGGTTCGGAACGGATGTCACGAAACACAACCTCGTGGCCCGCAGCCTCGATCGCCTTGCGGGCCTTCTGACACAGCGCGCAGGTGCTGAGCCCGTAAATCATCATGGCGCAAATCTCCTCTGGCGCGAATGGTCCATCCTTGGCCATTCCGGGTCGCTCTGCAAGCGGGCAATACGGCGGCTGGGGCGGGGTCTGCACGCCCGAAGCCGCGCTTAATCAGCGGTTGATCTTTCCCGCCGCCTGCCGCTATTTGCGCCATATCAGGCAACTGCAAGATGCAAGGCAGAGAAACCATGACCCCCAGTCTTCTCGTCACCCATTCGGGCGGTTTTCATGCGGATGAACTGCTGTCCAGCGTCGTCCTGACCCGGCTTTACCCCGAGGCGCGCATCCTGCGCACCCGCGAGCCTGCGTCGATCACCCCTGCCCCCGACCGGATCATCTACGATGTCGGCGGCCTCTACGACGCGGAACGGGCGATCTTTGACCATCACCAGCGTGACGCGCCGATGCGCCCCGACGGGCAGCCCTACAGTTCCTTCGGGCTGATCTGGAAACATTTCGGACAGGATTATCTACGCGCGACCGGCATCCCCGGCGTCGATCTGGCCACGGTCCACGCGGATTTTGATGCCCGCTTTGTGCTGCTGATCGACCAGCTGGACAACGGCGCGCTTGATCCGTCGATCGCGGGGCCGTTGGCGGGCATGACCCTGCCCGGGCTGCTCGAGACGCTGAAGCCGGTGTTCGACGACGCCGACCCCGAGGCCGAAATGCGCGCCTTTCATACCGCCCGCCAGATCGCGCAAAGCTTTGTCGAGGCGCGCATCGCCCGCAGTGCCGCCAAGCTGCGGGCCGAGGATATCGTGCGTCAGGCGATCCACCGTGCCGGAAGCAGCCGCATCCTGGAACTGCCCATGGGCATGCCCTTCCGGCCGACCGTGATCAAGGACGGTGCCGATCATCTGCTGTTCGTGGTCAATCCGCGGGGCGATGACTGGTCGCTTGGCGGCATCCGCCGGGCGGACCATGGTTTTGCGCTGCGCGCCGACCTGCCGCTGGCCTGGGCGGGGCTGAGCGATGCAGCACTTGAAAAGGTGACCGGCGTGCCCGGTGCCGGGTTCTGTCACAACGGGCGATTCATCGCCGTCGCCCGCACGCGCGAGGCCATTCTGGAAATGGCCCGGCTTGCCGTGCAGGAGGCCGAGCAGGCCGAGGCCACCGCCGGCTGACACCTGCGCCAGAGCGTACCGGACCCGGTCTCGGCCCCGGTGGTCGACACCCGTTGGACGCGCCTTAGGGTAAAAAATGCGGCTTGGCCCCGGCACCGCAGATCCGGATCAGCGCCGGTTGCGCAGATTGTCGGCGAGCAGGTCAAGCACCGCATCCCGGGCCACATCGGCGGTGACGAAGGCCGCGCCGATGCCCCGCGCAAGGACAAAGCGCAACTGCCCGTCCACCACCTTCTTGTCCTGGCCCATCAGGTCCAGCAGGGCCGCCGCATCGGGCAGCGGGCCGTCGATGTCCGCAAGGTCACATTTCATCCCCATCCCGGCCAGATGGGCGCGCAGGCGGCTGGGATCTTCTTGCGCGCAAAGGCCCAGCCGCGCCGAAAGCTCCAGCGCCAGCGCGCAGCCGATGGCCACACCTTCGCCGTGCAGCAGACGGTCGGAATAGCCTGTGGCCGATTCGAGCGCGTGACAGAAGGTGTGCCCGAAGTTCAGCAGCGCGCGGTCGCCCTGCTCTGTCTCGTCGCGCACCACGATGTCCGCCTTCATCTCGACCGAACGGCGCACCGCATAGACCCGCGCCGCCACATCGCCGGCGGCCAGTGCGGTGCCGTTGGTCTCGAGCCAGTCAAAGAAATCGGCGTCGCCCAGAAGTCCGTATTTCACCACCTCACCGCAGCCGGCCAGAAAGTCGCGGCGCGGCAGCGTGTCCAGCACGCCGATATCCGCCAGCACAAGCGTCGGCTGGTGGAAGGCACCGATCAGGTTCTTGCCCTGCGGTGCGTTGATCCCGGTCTTGCCCCCCACCGAACTGTCGACCTGCGCCAGAAGCGAGGTCGGCATCTGCACGAACCGCACGCCACGGCGCAGAACGGCGGCGGCAAAACCCACCAGATCGCCGATCACCCCGCCGCCAAGCGCAAGCACCACGTCGCGCCGTTCGATCCTCTGGTCGAGCAGCCATTCGACCGTGCGCGAAAATTGCGTCCAGCCCTTGGTGGATTCGCCGGGCGGCAGCACCAGCGCCTCGGATTGAATGCCTTCGGCGCTCAGCGCGGCCTGAAGACCCGCCAGATGCAGGGCCGCCACATGGGCATCCGTCACGATGGCCACGCGGGGCCGGTGCAGCAGCGGCGCAATCTCGGCGCCGGCGCGGTCCAAAAGCCCCAGGCCGATGCGCACATCATAGGCGCGGTCCCCCAGCGGGACATGCACGGTTTCGATCATCTTGCCTTCTCCAGAACATCGGGGCGCGTCAGAAGTGCCGCGAGCACCTCGCGGGCCATGTCATCAATCGCATATCGCGGCTTTGCCCGCGCCGTCACATCGGCAAGCGCATAGACCGGCACCCGTGCATCATAAAGCGCCTGGAGCGTGCCGCGCGGATCTGCGGTGCGCAGCAGCGGGCGGCTGTCCTTCTGGCGCACCCTGCTCCAGAGCAGGGACATGTCCGCGTCAAGCCAGACCGATATGCCCTTGGCCGAAATCACCCGCCGGTTGCGCTCGGACATGAACGCCCCGCCGCCGGTGGACAGCACACAGGGCGGGGCGTCCAGCAGGCGTTCGATGACCTGGCTTTCCTTGCTGCGAAAGAACGGCTCTCCGTCACGTTCAAAGATCTCGGGGATGGTGCGGTTGGCCGCTTCCTCGATCGCGGCATCCGAATCACGGAACGGCACCTCAAGCAACCCTGCCAGCGCCTTGCCGACGGCGGTCTTACCCGCCCCCATCATCCCCACCAGGACAACCGTTTTCTTCAGCTGTGCCCGCATAACCCTTGTTCTTCGGCTATCAGCCGCCATTTTTGACTTCAGCTGCGTGAATGACGTGATCTTGTGCAAAAGGCTAGGTATAAGTTGGAAAAAACACGAGGCAGGGGATCACTATCGACATGGGGCGACTTCTCAAATGGCTGTTCTACTTACTGGTTCTCGCGGCGATCGCGCTGTCCGCTTACGCCTATATCGGGCCTTACTTCGGTGCTGACTTTGCACCGCCCCAGACGGAAATCCGCCAGCCGGTCACGCTTGATGCGGATTAGTGCTGCGGCCCTGATCCTTTGCGCACCACCCGCACTGGCCCAGGCACCGCTGTCAGCCATAGACTGGCTTGAGCAGCCCGCCATCGTGCCGCAGATCCTTGCGCCGCGCCTGAACGCGCCGAAGATCGCCCGCCCGGCTCGCCCCCGCCTTGAGGACATCGACGAGCCGCCCACAGCATCGTCGATCACCATGCCCGAGGTCGAGGTGCAGCGCCTGGGCGCGCCCAGCCCCGAAGCCGTCGGCCTGCTGCCGATGAACCTGACCGGCCTGCCGCTGAGCCTTTGGAAAACCTCGGACGTTGCGACCCTGATCGAACTGATCGCCGCGGTCGATCCTGCCGTGCCGGCACTTTCGGCGCTGCTGCACACGCTGCTTCTGGCCGAGGCGGATGCCCCGGTGTCGGCGCGGCGCGGGGCTCCGCTGTTGTCGGCCCGGCTGGACCGGCTCAGGGCGCAGGGCGTCGTGGAACCGGCCGAGGCGTTGGTCGAACGGGCCGGCGCCGCCACGCCCGAGCTGTTCCAGCGCTGGTTCGACCTGTCGCTGCTGACCGGGGGCGAAAACGCCCCGTGCGAGGCGCTGGCGGACAGGCCCTCGCTTAGCCAGGACCTCGCCACACGGGTGTTCTGCACCGCACGGACCGGCGATTGGGTGGTCGCAGCGACGGTTCTGGACACCGGTCTGGCGCTTGGCACGCTCAGCAAGCGGGATGCGGATCTGCTGGGCCGGTTCCTGGACCCGGAACTGGCCGAGTCGCGCACGCCTCTCAACCCGCCGGCCCGGCCCACGCCGCTGGAATTCCGCCTGTATCAGGCCATCGGCGAACCGCTTGCCACCGCCCCGCTGCCGCGTCCGTTCGCAACCGTGGATCTTTCGGGCGATACCGGCTGGAAGGCACAGCTTGACGCCGCCGAGCGTCTGGCCCGGGTGGGGGCGATTTCGGAAAACCGGCTGCTTGGCATTTACACGCAGCGGCGGCGCGCCGCCTCTGGCGGGGTCTGGGACCGGGTCGAGGCGTTGCAGCGGTTCGACACGGCGCTCAGTGCGGGCGATCGTTCGGCCATCGGTCCGGCGCTGGAAAAGGTGTGGCCGCAGATGGCCTCGGCCCGGCTGCTGGTGCCGTTCTCCAACCTTTACGGTGCGCAGCTGCTGAACTATCCGCTTGAGGGGCGCGCGTTGGATATGGCGCGCCGCGCGGCGCTGCTGTCGCCCGATTACGAATCCGCCGCCGCCCGCATCGACGCACCCGACTACGCCTTTCTGGCCGCCATCGCGCGCGGCGAGGCACCCGGCACACCGCCCGAACAGCCCCTGTCCCAGGCCATCGCCGCCGCCTTTGCAGGGGCCGAACCGCCCCCCGCGTTGCAGACGCAACTGGACGAGGGCCGCCTGGGCGAGGCCATCCTGCGGGCCATCGCGCTGTTTTCCAGCGGCGCGGACGGCAATCACGACGACCTTACCGATGCGCTGGCCACCCTGCGCAGTGTCGGGCTGGAAGATGCCGCACGACGCGCGGCGATTGAGCTTGTGATCCTTCAGGACGAAGGCGGGCGGCGATGACCGCCCGGCAGGTGAACGACCGGCACTGGATCTCGGCCTTTCTTGAGGCGCAGTCGGCCGAACGCGGCGCCGCGCACAACACCCAGCTTGCCTATGCCCGCGACCTGCGTGACTACACCGACTGGCTGACCTCTCAGGGCCGCAGCGTTTCCGTCGCCACGCGCGACGATGTCGAATCCTACCTGATCCACACCGACGCACAGGGCCTGTCCAAAGCGACGCGGGCGCGCCGCCTGTCGGCAATCCGGCAGCTGTACCGCTTTGCCTTCGAAGAGGGGCTGCGCACCGACAACCCCGCGATCCAGATCAGCGGCCCCGGCCGGGACAAGCGCCTGCCAAAGACGCTGAGCACGGCCGAGGTCGATCTGATGCTTGACGCCGCCACCCGCTTTGGTCGCAGCCGCGCGGACAAGCTGCGCAACACCTGCCTGATGCAGCTGCTCTATGCCACCGGCATGCGTGTGACCGAACTGGTGTCCCTGCCGCTGAGCGCCGCGCGAGGCGATCCCCGGATGCTGCTGATCCGCGGCAAGGGCGGCAAGGAACGCATGGTCCCGCTGTCGCCGCCCGCGCGCGAGGCGCTGCGCCTTTGGCTGGCCAGCCGCGAAGAGGCCGAAACCGCCGCCCGCGCCAAGGGCAAGCCGCCGTCGGCCTTTCTGTTCGCATCGCGCGGCAAGGCCGGGCACCTGACGCGGCACGCCTTTTACATCATGATCAAGGATATCGCCGTGGCGGGCGGCGTGTCGCCCTCCAAGGTCACGCCGCATACGCTGCGCCATGCCTTTGCCACGCACCTGCTGGCCAACGGTGCGGATCTGCGCGCGATCCAGACCTTTCTGGGCCATGCGGATGTGGCCACCACCGAAATCTACACCCACGTGCTAGAGGAACGTTTGCGCGAACTGGTGCTGGACCATCATCCGATGGCGCGGGACTGATACTCTTATTCCGCCAGCGCCGACCCACTTGATCAGGGGGCGATCCACCACCATAACCGCATGAACCGCACAAGGACTTCACCGATATGGATCTTACTGCCCTCGACGCTTCGTTCTGGATCACAACGCTTGCCATTCTGACGCTGCTGGTTCTGTCGGGGTTCTTTTCGGGGTCCGAAACCGCGTTGACGGCGGCGTCGCGCGGCAAGCTGCACGCGGCGATGGACAAGGGGTCCAAGGGCGCGGAACGCGCGCTGCGCATCACCGAAGACAACGAACGACTGATCGGTTCGGTCCTGCTGGGCAACAACCTGGTCAACATCCTGGCCACATCGCTTGCCACCGCGCTGTTCACCCGGCTGTTCGGTGATTCGGGCGTGGCGATGGCGACGCTGGTGATGACGCTGCTGGTGCTGATCTTTGCCGAGGTGCTGCCCAAGACCTATGCCATCACCAACCCCGAATCCGCCGCCGCCCGGGTTTCGCCCATCATCGCGGTGGTTATCCTGGTGTTTTCGCCCATGGTCTCTGCCGTGCGGTTCTTTGTGCGCGGCGTGCTGCGCGTCTTTGGCGTGCGCACCGATCCCGACAGCCACATCCTGGCTGTGCGCGAAGAAATCGCCGGGGCGCTACAGCTTGGCCATTCCGAAGGCGTGGTGCAGAAAGAGGACCGTGACCGCATTTTGGGCGCGCTGGATCTGGGCGACCGCACGGTCGAAGAGATCATGCTGCACCGTTCCGCGATCGAGATGATCGATGCCGACAACGACCCGAACGAGATCCTGTCGCAATGCCTGGAAAGCAACCACACCCGCCTGCCCGTCTATCGCAAAGATGTGGAAAACATCATCGGCGTGATCCATGCCAAGGACCTGCTGCGCGCCATGTACAAGCTCATCAACGGCCCCGATGCGGCTAAGGACGGTATCGCCGGCTTCAACATTGCCGATGTGGCGATGAAGCCCTATTTTGTGCCCGACACCACGTCACTGGACGACCAGATGCGCCAGTTCCTGCGCCGACGCACCCATTTCGCGCTGGTCGTGGACGAATACGGCGCGCTTCAGGGGCTGATCACGCTCGAAGACATTCTCGAAGAGATCGTCGGCGAAATCACCGATGAATTTGACCCCGCCGCCGAAAACCCGATGAAGAAAAGCGAGGATGGCCATTTCTGGATCGACGGGCAGATGACAATCCGCGACTTCAACCGCGCCACCGACCTGACCCTGCCCGACGACGAGGCGAACACCGTCGCGGGACTTGTCATCCACGAGGCGCAGATGATCCCGACCGTCGGTCAGGTGTTCAGCTTCCACAATTTCCGGTTCGAGGTGACGGGCCGCGACGGCAACCGCATCACCCGGCTCAAGGTGCGGCCGCTCTGACCGGGGTATCCGCCAGTTCTTGCGGTTGATTGAATTCCAGCCGCAGCCGGTAACCGTCGTCACCCGCTGTCAGGTCCATGGATCCGCCGATCTGTTCGGCGGCCGTTTCCATCAGGCGCGTGCCGATGCTGACCATCGTATCTTCGGCCACCGCAGGGACAGAGGCGTTTCCAACGCCGTTGTCATGGCAGTCAAGCAGCAGCGCGCCATCATCCTGCACATGCAGGCCGACATGGATGCGGCCCGTCCGCCCGTCCGGAAAGCCGTGTTTGATCGCATTGGCACAAAATTCCGAGATGATCATCGCAAGCGTCGCCGCCTTGCGCGAATCCGTGCTGACCGCTGCGATGTCCGTCCCGATCCGGATGTTCGACGAGGCTGTACCCTGCAACAGGCGCACCACACGTTCGATGTAGCGGTCCAGCCGGATCGTGTCGAATTCGCTGGTCTGGTACAGTTCTGAATGAAGCTGCACGATGGCATCGACCCGCCGACCGATGGCCGCCAGCGCATCCCGGGTTTCCGGTTGCCGCGACCGGCCCGAATAAAGCCGGATGAACGAAATCACGGTCTGAAGCGAGTTCTTGACCCGGTGGTCGATCTCGTCGCGCAGCACCCCTTCGGTGTGCAGGGCGCGGCCCAGTTCAAGCTGCCGCATCACCTGCGCCGCCAGCACCCGCAACGTTTCGCGCTGAAGATCGTTCAGCCTGCGCGGCCGGATGTCGAGAACGCAGAGCGTGCCCATTTTCTGACCTGACTGGGTCACCAGCGGCGCCCCGGCATAAAAGCAGATCGGTTCTTTCAGCGTGACGCACAGGGGATTGTCCGCCGTGCGCGCATCCAGCCTTGTATCCTCGATCTCAAGCAGATCGTCGCTTAGAATGGCGTGGCTACAGATCGACTCGTTCTGCGGGGTCTGTTCGGCATCGAATCCGAAGCGGGCCTTGAACCACTGGCGGTCCCGGTCCACCAGACTGATCAGCGCCACCGGCGTTTCACAGATCCCGGCAACGAGCGCCACAAGGTCGTCAAAGCTGGATTCCGTATCGGTATCGAGCACCTCGAAACTGGCAAGTTCTTCCAGTCGTTCAGTCTGGGTGGACGGGGGCAAAGCTTTCATGCAGACCTCGGGCGGATGATCGAAAAAACGTGGTGACCACCCGCCGGGAGTAGAGTCTTTGGCGGCTGTGTCAACCTATCCTTGGGGCGTTTCGGAATTTGCGCGGGCATCCGGGTGGCCCGTCAGGTGACGTGTGGCGCGCTCTGGCTGCGGTCCTGCGGTCCCGATTCCCGCGCATCCTTGTGCAAGACGGTCTGGCCGTCCGGATCGAGATCCTGGGCCAGATGCGCGACGCAACCCTTGTCCAGACACCGCTTTTCGATGCGGACGGGGCGCGGATGCGCAGCTAGACTGCGGGGATGACTGTCGCCATCCTGATTCCCGCCGCCGGCCTTGGCACCCGCATGCGCGGTGCCGACAAGCTGTTGCAACGGGTCGACGAAATGCCGCTGTTGCGGCGCGTTGCGCTGCGGGCGCTGGTGGCATCGCCGCTGGTGATCGTGACGCTGCCGGACCTGACCGGCGCGCGGGCCGACACCTTGGCCGGGCTTGACGTGCAGACGGTTGCGGTGCCCGACAACGCCACCGGCATGGCCGCGTCGCTTCGGCGCGGGGCGGCACTGGTTCCGGCGGACACCGGCCTGATGATTGTACCGGCGGATATGCCGGACCTCACATCCACGAATTTCACACAGCTAATCAACAGGTTCCAGGGCGAAGATCAGCCATTCCTGTATCAAGGCATCGCTGCGGACGGCACCCCCGGACACCCGGTATTGTTTCCGCCCGACTGCCTGCCTGCCTTTGCCGCCCTCAGTGGCGATCAGGGCGCGCGCGCGATCCTGCAAGCAAACAAACATCGCCTGCAACGCGTTGATCTGCCCGGGGAAAACGCCCTGACGGACCTTGATACACCCGAAGCCTGGGCCCGGTGGCGGAGTTTATGACCGCGGTCATGGAATTTTCAGCCCGGTGACGATGCGAACCACCTAGCGCAATCGCCGGAACCCATTCGCCGCAACCCCCGGTGGGTAACCCACTGTCCGGACGACAGAAAACGGGGCGGATGAACCGCCCCGTTTCCTTGCCGTTCCGACCAAGGGACACAGCTGGAACAAGTTCGATGTTCCTGTGGGCGTAACCGTCACTTGGTGATCAGCTGTGCCTCATGTTTTTTCAGCGACCGGCGTGCAGACTGATAGGCGTTCAGACCCTCGGCATGTTCCAGTTCGGGGAACAGTTCCAGGATTTCGTCACGCTGGGCATCGCCGATGCCGTTCAGGCTGTAGTCGCCGGGCTGAAAGCTTTCGGTCCAGGCACCGTTGGACAGGACAACCTCGTGGCTGTCAAACATGAAGTGGATATAGCTGACGCCCAGCGTGCCGACTTCGTCCACACCTCCAAGACCGGTGAGATGTTTGGCGGCTGCCAGCACCTCGCGTTCCTCAAAGTAAAGCGCGGTCTTGTCGTTGTTCACCAGAATCCGGTGGTTGGGCGACACAAGCAGATCGTGTTCGGGCAGTCCGTTGCCCAGCGATCCCTTCTGCACCAGGATCGGACGCATGTGAGGCTTGCGCGCCAGAATGTGCCCGGACAGATCCTTGCGGCCGACCCAACGGATTTCCTGCATGCCATTGTCGCGGGTGATGATCCGGTCGCCGATCCGAAGATCCTCGACCAGAAGTTCACCCTGCGGCGTGGCGATCAGGGTACCGG
>JAGXGV010000062.1 GCA_024636635.1 Puniceibacterium sp. | reverse complement strand
GCACAGGCCAGCGGATCGGGGATGTGTTGGCGATGCAATGGGGACATGTGACACCCGATGGCATCAGCGTTGCGCAGGAAAAGACCGGTAAGCGCCTGACGATACCGCCAACACAGACGCTTTCCCGCATCCTGGCCAAGACGCCCAGGCGCGGCTTGTTCATCATCACCCAAGATAATGGCAAGCCCGTCAGCTATAACTTGGCGTGGCGCGACATCATGATTGTGCGCAAGCGGATCGGGGCCGAGGCATGGGACATCCACAGCTTGCGCTACGCCGCTGCGTCCGAGATCGCAGCTATGACAGGGATGACGGACGCGCACGTGATGGCCGTAACGGGCCATTCCGCCGCAGCTATGGTGCGCCTCTATGCGGGGTCGGCGATCCAGAAGGCCCGCGCTACAGAAGCGCAGAAAGGCCGGAAATGAGCACTGGAACAGAACAAGGCCAAAGCATGAAAGTGATTCCGCGTTTTTCTCCCAGCTTTATTATATCATTAAAATCAAACACTTACGGAATTTTGCAGATGGTTGAGGAACATCTCCTTGGTCAGCGTGGTGCCCTTGCGCAGGCTCAGAAGCTCCAGCATCTGGTATTCCTTGCCAGTCAGATGCACAGAATTCCCCGCCACCTCGACCGTCTTTGCATCCAGGTTGACCACGATCTTTCCGGTCTTGATGATAGACTGCGAATGTCCTTTCGAACGCCGGATGATGGCGTGAATGCGCGCAATCAGTTCATCACGGTGAAATGGTTTCGTCAGGTAATCGTCGGCCCCGAAACCGAATCCCTTGATCTTGTTCTCGGTGTCATCGGCGCCGGAGAGAATCAAAATCGGCGTCTCGATGCGGGCCAGCCGCAGTTGGCGCAGAACCTCATGTCCGTTGATATCCGGCAAATTCAAATCGAGAAGAATCAAATCGTAGTCATAAAGCTTTGCCAGATCGATGCCTTCTTCCCCAAGATCGGTAGCGTAGACATTCAAGTTGGCGTGGGTGAGCATCAGTTCGATGCTTTTGGACGTCGTCGGATCATCTTCAACCAGCAGCACTCGCATAGGCTGTCTCCGTTCATTAAATTGAGTACATAAGCGAAACTGGACAAAATAGGTTAACGCTTGATTACCATCATGACGGGAAGTTTTTGCCGCATCAAGCTAAACGGCAACCTAGGGTTGCCTGTACTTCTGTAATGCCGTTGCTTTCAACGCTTTTTCGCCGAATGTTGCCACCGCACGCACCCATTCGTGCAACTCTTCCTCGCTCAAATTGTAACGATCCAGGGCCTGCTCCTGACTTAGCAGACCATAGAGGACCGCACGCACCACGGTCGCCTTGCGCGATGCGACCCAGCGCTTCGTATCCGGCGGCGGCAGGTCGGCGCGTGTCATTACGGAACCGTCCGGCAGCGTCACGGCCCTCGGCCCGTTTATTTTCTTGAGGTACATGTGGCAATCCCATTTGGTCTGACCTCATTTGACGGAAACGCGTTTAATGGGTGGTGAAACTGCCCCCTTGAGAATACGTCGGATTTTCCTATATTCCACGCCATCATCAGGAGAGTGTCATGCCCCTAGACCAGCCAAAGCTGAATTCGCTTGGCCTGCCCAAGCCGGTTTCGCAAACCCGCGTCGTCGTCGCCATGTCCGGCGGCGTGGACAGTTCGGTCGTGGCCGCCCAACTGGCAGACGAAGGTTACGATGTTGTTGGCGTGACACTGCAACTCTACGACCATGGCGCGGCTCTCTCCAAGAAGGGCGCATGCTGCGCGGGGCTGGACATCCATGACGCCCGCCGCGTAGCCGAGACCATGGGTTTTCCGCATTACGTGCTTGATTACGAGGATATTTTCCGCGAGGCCGTGATCGACGAATTCGCTGAAAGCTATCTTGCCGGCGCGACACCCGTCCCCTGCATCCGATGTAACGAGCGCGTCAAGTTCAAGGATCTGATGCAGACTGCGAAGGATCTTGAGGCGGATTGCATGGCCACAGGCCACTACATCCGCCGCAAGATGGGCGCCACAGGCGCCGAACTGCACTCGGCGGCAGATGCCAGCCGGGACCAGAGCTACTTCCTGTTCTCCACTACGGCGGACCAACTGGACTATCTGCGCTTTCCCTTGGGCCACCTTGAATCGAAGGCAGAGACCCGCGCGCTTGCGGCGAAATATGGTCTCAGCGTGGCAGACAAACCCGACAGCCAGGACATCTGTTTCGTTCCCGATGGCAACTACGCCGATGTGATCAAGAAGCTGCGTCCCGGCGCGGCGGAGCCCGGCGAGATAGTCGATACAGAGGGTAACGTGCTTGGCAGGCACAATGGGGTCATCCACTACACCGTGGGACAGCGCCGCGGTCTGGGGATAGGTGGGTTGGTGGACCCACTCTATGTGGTCAAACTGGACGTGAACGCGCGGCGCGTGGTCGTCGGCCCCAAGGCACTGCTTTCGACCCGCGTGGTCCCGGTGCGCGAGATAAACTGGCTTGGCGACACCCCCTTCGACAGCCAGGCCGAGAGGCATGTTTCGGTCAAGGTGCGATCAACACGCCCGCCGCGCGACGCAATCCTTCGCCCGGTGTCACCCACGGAGGCCGAGGTCGAACTCATTACTCCGGAAGAGGGTGTATCTCCCGGACAGGCTTGTGTATTTCACGACCCCGACAGCACGCGTATATTGGGCGGTGGCTGGATCTGGCGCGGCCACCCGTCTGGGACCGCAATGTAGCCGGATTTTGAGGCAACTGTAGCGGGGGCTGTCTGCCCCCGCACCCCCGAGGATATTTCAGGCCCAGAGAAGCAAGGATTCTTTAACCAGAATCATGTGAGGCTGCTCTTGCGGTACAGGCAGGGATGCCGATGACCGCACCCGGAGAAGCCCCCTGTCCAAAGGCAGGGGGCGGACCGGCGAAGACAGGGGACCAGTATCAGGGACAGGTCTTTCTTCCCATGTTCACCGGGTCTCAAATATCCCGGGGAGCGCGAGGGGCTGGCCCCTCGCTCCGACAGAGCAAACAACACCTGGATCCGGCATCAGACCCGCTTGAGGGCAAGGACAGCATTCAGGCCGCCAAAGGCAAAGGCGTTGGACAGGGCGTACTCGACCGCAACCTCGCGCGCCTCGTTCGGCACCACGTCAAGCGCACATTCCGGATCAGGCTCTTCATAGCCGATCGTCGGGGCGATCACACCGTCACGCAGCGCCATGATACATGCCAGAAGCTCGACGGCCCCGGTGCCGCCGATCAGATGACCGTGCATGCTCTTGGTCGAGGAGATCAGCAGCTTGTCGGCATGGGTGCCGAACACATCCGCCACGGCTGCACATTCCGTCTTGTCATTCGCTGCCGTGCCAGTTCCGTGCGCGTTGATGTAACCGATCCTCTCGCGTCCCAGACCCGCGTCGGCCAGCGCCCCGGAAATTGCCCGCGCCGCGCCCTGCTTTGACGGCATCACGATGTCCGCTGCATCCGAAGTCATCGCAAAACCGATCACTTCCGCCATCATCTCAGCGCCGCGGGCGCGGGCATGCTCGTATTCCTCGAAGACGAAGATGCCGGCGCCCTCTCCCTGAACCATGCCATTGCGGTTGGCCGAGAACGGACGGCAGGCGTCCCGGCTCATCACCCGCAGCCCCTCCCAGGCTTTCACCCCGCCAAAACAGAGCATCGACTCCGATCCGCCCGTCACCATCGCCCTGGACATGCCCGACCGCACCATCGCAAAGGCCTGCGCCATCGCGTGGTTGGACGAGGCGCAGGCGGTCGAGACGGTGAAGCTGGGCCCCTTGAGGTTATACTGCATCGAGACATGGCTCGCGGCGGCGTTGTTCATCAGCTTGGGCACCACAAAGGGATGCACCCGGTTCTTGCCATCCTCGTAGACCGAACGGTAATTGTCGTCCCAGGTGCTGACCCCGCCCCCGGCTGTGCCGAGCACCACACCGGTGGTGGCGGCCAGTTCCCCGCCGAACACCAGGCCCGACTGGGTGATCGCCTCGTGTGCCGCCATCAGCGTGAACTGTGTGAAGCGGTCATACAGGGTCAGCTGCTGGCGGTTGAAGATCGCGTCAGGTTCAAACCCCTTGACCTGCCCGCCAATCTTGATCGTCAGGCGGTCCACGTCGCGGAATTCCAGTTCCGCGATCCCGCACCGGCCTTCGCGCATGGCCTCCAGCGTTTCGGGAACGGTCTTTCCCAGCGCATTGATCGTGCCTGCCCCGGTTATGACAACGCGCTTCACGACTCCTTCTCGACCAAAAGCCTTCTGATGCCCATGACGATGGTTGCGACCGACGAAATATCAAAATCGCTGTCTTCTGGATTGTTGGCGTTAAACGGAATGTTGATGTCGAAGGCTTCTTCGATCGCGAAAAGGCTTTCGACCAGCCCAAGGCTGTCCAGACCCAGACTTTCCAGCGTGCTGTCCATCCCGACCTCTTCCGGGTCCAGCAACGCCTGTTCGGCAATGATGTTGCGTACTCTGGTTTCGACATCCATGGCCCAGATCCCTCTGTCGCGCCTAGCTGCGCTGATTTAGTCACTCTCGTCCGGCTTGGAAACCGATTTTTGCGTCTTCGCAAGGTCCCGCAGCAGGCGCGGCAGCCGCCGCAGGGCCTTGTAGCTCTCAATATGTGTCTCCATCCTGACAGCCGGATAGCCCAGCATCACCCGCCCGGCGGGAATGCTGGACAGCACCTTTGTCCCACCGCCGGTGATCACGTTGTTGCCGATGCGCAGATTGTCGCTGACTCCGGTCTGGCCACCCAGAACGACGTTGTCCCCGATCACGGTAGACCCGGCCACCCCGACCTGGGCGCAGATCAGGCAATCCCGTCCAATCACCACATTGTGTCCGATCTGCACGAGGTTGTCGAACTTGCAGCCGTCCCCCACGGTGGTGTCGCGCACGCTGCCGCGGTCTATGCAGCTGTTGGCGCCCAGTTCAACATCATCGCCGATGGCCACGGCACCAAGCGAGTGGATGCGGCTCCAGGATTGCGCCGTTTCAGTCCCGGTGCTGCCAAGGGAATCGCGGGCACGTTCGACCCCCGACACCTCGGGCGTGACAAAGGAAAAGCCGTCTGCGCCAATCACCGCCCCCGGCTGGGCGATGAAACGCGCGCCGATGCGGACCCGTGCGCCGATCCGCACCCCCGCGTGCAGCTGGGCGCCGTCGCCCAGAACGACATCCCAGCCGATGTGGCACTGTGGCCCGATCACCGAACCGGCCCCGATCCTGACGCCCGCCGCAACGATGGTGTAAGGGCCGACCGATACCCCCTCGCCCAGAGCCGCAGCCGGATCGATCAGCGCAGTCGGATGGACACCGCTGCCATAACCCTGCCCGCGGTCCATCAGCGCCGACAGGTTCGCCATCGCATAACGCGGACGTTTCGACAGGATCGCCGCTTCAAGCCCGTAGCTGCGCCAATCGGCCCCCTCCCATAACATCGCCGCCCGCGCCTGGCCCTGCCCAAGCGCATCGGCATAGTCGGGACGCATGGCAAGAGCCAGCTGGTCCGGCCCGGCACTGGCCGGTTCGGCGATCCCCGCGACCGTCAGGGATATGTCGCCCTCGGCCACAAGGCCGAGCGCGGCGGCGATATCTGCAATGCTGTGGCGCATGTCGCTCTCCCGGGGTTGACCGGGCCGGTTCTAGCTTCCTTGCGCAGGCAGGACCACCCCTGCATTGCTCAGGGCCGACCAGATGCGGGCATCCCGCCCGTAGATGTCGTTCCGGTAATTCGTCTTACCCTTCGCCGCGGTAAAGGCGGTCCGGTAGATCAGGTGGACCGGCACGGGCGTTTCAAGATTGATCCGCGATTCCGCACCGCTGCGCAACCGCGACTGGAACAACCCTTCGGGATCGCCGCTCTGTGGTGCCAGAAGCGTATAAGCGAAATCCTTGGGGTCGGCCAGACGGATGCAGCCATGGCTGAAGGCACGCACCTCGCGATTGAACAGATCCTTGGACGGCGTGTCGTGCAGGTAGATGTTGTACTTGTTCGGGAACATGAACTTCACCTGCCCCAGCGCGTTGCGCGGCCCCGGCGGCTGGCGCATCGCAAAGGGAAAGCTTGAGGCCGAATACTGGCTGAAACCGTTGCCCCGGTTCACCCGGCGCCCGCGGCTGTCTGTGATTTCGATATGTCCCACGGCGCCCGGATTGCGGCGCAGCATCGGCAGGTATTCGTTGACCACGATAGAACGCGGCACATACCAGCTCGGGTTCACGACCATATGGTCCATCACATCCGAAAATTCCGGCGTCTCGCGGTCTGCCGGGGTGGCCCCGACAACCGACCGTGTCTCGAAGGTGACCTTGCCGTTGTCGACGATGCGGGCAGTGAATTCAGTAAGGTTGACAATGATGTGGCGTTTACCCAGACCGTCGGGAAGGTTCATCCAGCGTTCACGCTCCATCGCGACAAGGATGGATTGCAGCCGCTCCCTCACCCCGACGTTGACCGCCCGCAGCGTTTCCGCCCCGGCAACGCCATCCGCCTGCAAGCCGTGATCGAGCTGAAACTGCATTACTGCCGCCTGTACGTCGGACCCGTAGGTTGCGGCAGAACTGCGATCCATGTAGCCCATGGCGATCAGCCGGTTGCGCAAGGCAACAACGGGTGCGCCGCTTTGGCCCGGCTCAAGCATGTCGGCACTTACGACCGGCCCCCAGCCGCCCTGTACCAGCTTGCGTTCAAGGGTCATCTTTTCCTTTAACAGCCGGGCATATTCCTGCGAATCCGGTGCCAGCGCGCGGATGGTCGCCCGCGGATCACCTTTTCCCAGCGCGGCAAGCGTCACGGCGGGGTCGCGCAGGGGCACTTCGCGCTTGATGGCCGACACGACCTTGCCCGGCGTCAGGATCCCGGTCTGGATGTCATGTGCATAATCGATGAAGGCCCGGCTCAGCGCCACCTCGACTTCGCCCCGTGCACGCGCCGTGCGCGCCTCGCGCATCAGTGCGACAAGCCCGTCCGCATCGTAACGCAATGCCGGAAGGCCATGCGCCTCGGCCATGGTCAGCGCCTCTAGAAAAGCCTCGCGCCGCGCCAGATCCCCGGCGGACCCGCTGGTCCAGATCGGTTCGAAATTGCGTTGGCGATAGAAGGCTGCGATGCGGTCGTCCTGCGCGGCCTGCTCTGCCACGGCCTGCTTGAAGGCGGTGACCTGCGCCTGTCCGGACTGCGGCACCGCCACAAGCACAGAAGCGGCGATCAGGCTGACGCACAGGGCGCGACGTGCGCTAAGGGGCAGTTGAAACGTCATCCAGCAATCTCCGATGTCAAACTTTTCTGTCTTTATCGTTGTCTCAGAGTGGCTTGATCACTGTCCATACACATTTTCCGTGATCCGCGCGGCCGCTAGCGGTCTGATGCTCAACTGCATCGCCCGGCGGTTTGTTCCCGGTAGGTTTCAGGTTCAGGGACCCGCGCGAAAGGGCGCAATCTTCCGGCCCTCGCCATGACACGCCACCAATACAATTAGCCCCTGACAAGAACCGACCGGAGTCTCGAAACACCCATCTCCCCTGCAAGGACCGCGGAATTTCCCGGGCATAGCCGAGCTGGGCGCGATTTGCGCGCCAGCCACGACCAGAGAGCGCCGCCACAGCCCCTTGGCAGTCGGGGCTCACGCCCCCTTGGCAGTCGGGGCTCACGCCCCCTTGGCAGTCGGGGCAGACGCGTCACTGCTGCATGCAGGCCGCTGTCCAGCTGTTCCCGACCTCGTCACCCAGCTGGGATTGCGGCAGGGCATAGACCCAGTCGACCACCGCCGGAACGATGGTGGCATAGTGTTGCGTCGCATCGTCCAGCGTCGCCTGAACGGACTGCGTCGCCGCCCCCGACTCCGCGCCTGCGCTGCGGGCCGCGACCACCTGCATCACCAGCCCCGCCTGCACCGCACATTCCTTCTGGCCCAGCGCCAAGGCCCCCTGCGTCGTCACGGTCAGGGCCGCCAGCGCGGTCAGCATCATCAACTTCATGGTCTCTGTCCTGTCTGCAAAATTCCGAAACACAGGTTAGCGGCACGCGCAGACGGAGTCACCCTTGCGCGCGGGCGCTTGCCGATGACATTGCCGTGTCTGGATCGCGCAAAAGCGTGCCCGCCATGGACCGGTAGGCCAGGATCAGAAACTCCTACGGAATGCGACACCGGCTGTAGCTCATGCGCGCCGGACCAGCCGGTCAGACATAAGCCGACGCGCGTTGCGCTGAGCTCGGCACTTGCGCCACCGCACCACAGGAGCCGAACAATTCCAGTTCAGACTGCATCGCCCCGCCCCCTGTCTGTTACCGGCCTGTGCAAATCCTGCACCAGCACGCGCAAGGGAAAAGCCGCGCGATGCCCCCGGTCACAACCCCTTGGCACGGTAGCTGGCGGCCACCTTGCCGATCGACACCAGATAGGCCGCCGTGCGCAGGTCATGGACGTCGCCGCGCCCGTGCCAGACCTCGCGCATGGATTGGTAGGCGGCGCGCATCGTGTCATCAAGGCCCGACCGCACCAGTTCCAGTTCGCCCGCACCGCGCAGGTACTTCTGCTTGAAATCCGGACTCAGCGACCATGTCTTGCCCAGCGAATCCGAAATCCTTTCCAGTTCATCAACCACCAGCTGATGCCGCGTCTCTTCCTGTCGGCGCTGCATCCGCCCGAACCGGATATGGCTCAGGTTCTTGACCCATTCGAAATAGGACACCGTGACGCCCCCGGCATTGGCGTACATATCCGGGATGATCACGATCCCCTTGTCGCGCAGGATCTCGTCCGCGCCGGCGGTGATCGGCCCGTTCGCCGCCTCGATGATCAGCGGCGCCTTGATGGCATGGGCATTGCCCAGGTTGATCACCGCCTCCAGCGCGGCGGGGATCAGGATGTCGCAGGGCTCTTCCAGCACCGCCGTGCCGTTCGGCGTGACGCTGCCCCGCGTGTAGCCGGTGACGCCGCCATTCAGGACGATCCACTGGCGCAGATCCTCGATGTCGATGCCGGCGGGGTCGGTCACGGCCCCGTCCCATTCGATCACTCCGGTGATGCGGCAGCCGTCCTCCTGGCTCAGGAACTTCGCGGCATGATAACCCACGTTGCCCAGGCCTTGCACGATCACCCGCTTGCCATCCAGCGTCCCCGAAAGGCCCGCCTTGGCGGTGTCCCCGGGATGGCGAAAGAATTCCTGAAGCGCGTATTGCACGCCACGCCCTGTCGCCTCGGTCCTGCCCTGGATGCCGCCGGCGTTGATCGGCTTGCCGGTGACGCAGGCGGCGGCGTTGATGTCAGTGGTGTTCATGCGGCGATACTGGTCCGCGATCCAGGCCATCTCGCGCTCGCCGGTGCCCATGTCGGGCGCGGGCACGTTCTGGGACGGATGGATCAGGTCGCGCTTGGCCAGTTCATAGGTGAACCGCCGGGTGATCAGTTCCAGTTCATGTTCGTCATACAGTCTGGGGTCGATGCGCAAGCCCCCCTTCGATCCGCCGAACGGCGCCTCGACCAGCGCGCATTTGTAGGTCATCAGCGCCGCCAGCGCCTCGACCTCGTCCTGGTTCACTCCCATGGCATAACGGATGCCGCCCTTGACCGGCTCCATGTGTTCGGAATGAACCGACCGGTAGCCGGTAAAGGTCTGGATGGCGCCGCGCAGGCGCACGCCGAAGCGCACCGTATAGGTAGCGTTGCATACGCGGATCTTTTCCTCGAGTCCCGGGCTGAGATCCATCAGCGCCACAGCGCGGGTGAACATGAGGTCGACGCTTTCGCGAAAGCTCGGTTCGTGGTTGGGCGTGACTGGCATGATTTTCCCTCTCTCCTGGTTTTCCGCAATCTTCGGCGACTCGGGTTCGCCTGTTTTTCTTGCCTCCACCCTAAGACAGTTCCGCCCGGTTGACGCCCCCTTTTGCCACAAGGCCGGAAACAACATCAGGACATCTTCGTGACACGCGGCACGTGTGGTTGTTCGCGCGAAAGAAACAGAGCACGGCAAACCGCCGTAATGTCCTATATTTACTGAAAAATTTAGAAAATTGCGCACATCTTCGCCAAAGTTTGGCCATTTTGGTCAAAGATAAATATCCAATGAAACTCTGTCAGTGGTGGGGCGGGTTCCCGGTGTTATCCGGGAGGAAGGTTACGGATGCACAAATGAAGCCTGCACTCAAGAAACGACCTGGAACAGGTGTTTGCGGGTCTCCGCTGACGGCCGAGGGCCGTGTTCTGCCATTTGTCAAAGACGAAGACGGTGCCATGTCCTATGTCGCCATAACCGGCGCCCTGATCCTGATGATCTTCGGGGGGATGGGCATCGACATGATCAACACCGAACTCAAGCGCAACAAGATCCAGAACACTCTGGATCGCGCGGTTCTGGCCGCGGCAGCCCTCGAACAGCCACTCGATCCAGAAGCCGTTGTCACCGACTACATGGCCAAGATGGGCCTCGCCGACAACCTGACATCGGTAAATGTGGAACACGGCCTGAACCACAGGACCGTCACCGCGCAAGCGCGCGGAACAAACCCTGCAAACTTCACGAAACTCCTGGGTGTGGAAAGCATGCGCACGGACGGCCTGGCCCAGGCCGAAGAGAGGATCGCCAAGGTCGAGATTTCCATGGTGCTCGATATTTCCGGCTCGATGAAAGACAACAACCGGCTCGAGAACCTCCAGTCTGCCGCGACAACTTTTATCGACACGGTTCTGGATGGGGATTCTCAGGATCTCATCTCGGTCTCGCTCGTGCCCTATTCCGAACATGTCAACGCCGGTCCGCTCATCACCGACAGGATGAATGTAAACTGGAAGCACGGCTATTCGCACTGCCTGGAGTTTCCCAATTCGGAATTCAATTCGGCCGCCCTGAATACCACGATGCGCTATGAACAGATGCAGCATTTCCAGTGGAACTATTTCAGTGACAACACCCTCACAGATACGATCTGCCCGCGCTACACCTACGAACGCATCAATCCGTTCAGCCAGAATGCCGCGGCGCTCAAGGCGCAGGTGGCCCAGCTTCGTCCGCGTGCCGGCACCTCGATCTTCATGGGAATGAAATGGGGCACGGCCCTGCTTGATCCCTCGACGCGCAACATCGCCAGTTCGCTGATCCAGAACGGTTCCGTCGACAGCGTGTTCCAGGGTCGCCCCGCCGCCTACAACGATGTCGAAACGCTCAAGACCGTGGTCCTGATGACGGACGGCCAGCACGACAGATCGTTCCGCATCCAGAACTGGGCCTATGATTCCTCCAGTGAAATCGCCAACTGGGACCGCTACAACCTCTGGTACTATCTGCAGCGCAACGTGTCTTCGCGCAGCTGGGGGACCTTCTACACCCAGAAATATGACGCAAACCTGGGCGACTCCCTGCTTGACGACGTCTGCGACGCGGCAAAAGCAAACAACATCGTGATCTGGTCCATCGGCTTCGAAGTCACTGACCATGGCGCGAACGTGATGCGCCAGTGCGCTTCCTCTCCGGCCCATTTCTTCCGGGTCGAGGGCACCGAAATCCAGGACGCATTTTATTCAATCGCCCGCGCGATCAACCAGTTGAGGCTCACACAATGATCCGCTCCCTTTACAACACCCTCCGTCGTTTTCGCGACACCGAGGAGGGGTCCATGGTGGTCCCCTTCGCCCTTTGGATGCCCGTTTTTCTAGGTGTTATCCTGTCCGGCATCGAAGTCGGCACACTCACGATGCGGCACACGGCCCTGGAACGGGCCCTGGACGAAACCGTTCGCGAGGTTCGCTTGGCCACCGGCACGAACTACACTCATGACACGTTGAAACAGTCGATTTGTGACGCAGCGGCAATCCTTCCCGACTGTTCGAACCTTCTGAAACTTGAAATGATCAAACTGAACATTCGTCAGTGGGTTGAACCTCATCAATCGGCTGACTGCGTCGACACTGCACTAGAGGTCAACCCGGCCAGAAACTTCGAATACGGTCGCGGCAATGAAATGATGATGTTGCGAGCGTGCTTCAAGTTCAAGCCGATTTCACCAGCCGGCTACCTCAGTTCTGCGCTCGGCAAAGACGATCAGGGATACAGTGGCCTGGTTTCCTATTCTGCCTTCGTACAAGAACCGAGCTGAGGAGAAAGTCATGTTGAAAGCCCTTATTTCGAGACTGCGGAATTTCCGCGCGGACACTCAAGGCTATATCACCGTCGAGGCAATGATCGTCTTTCCCAGCCTTCTCTGGATTTTCGGAGCATCCTGGGTCTACTTTGACGTATTCCGCCAGCAGTCGGTGAACCAGAAAGGCAATTACACCATTGGCGACATGCTTTCGCGCGAAACCGAACCGGTAAACGACGCCTACATCGACAATTCCCGCGAACTCCTCTATATGCTGGACAAGTCATCAGGTGCCGAAACCGACTTGCGGATCACGGTGGTCAGCTACGACAAGAAGAAAGACCGTTACAACGTTGAGTGGTCCGAGACACGCGGCGCCTATCCCGCTCTGGTAACAGCGGACATGACATCTTACACGGATCGTCTGCCAATCATGGCACACAGTGATCAGCTAATCATCGTCGAAACCTGGGACGATTACATTCCTGTTTTCAAGGTCGGTCTCGATAATTTCCGCATCAGGACCTATTCCTTCACACGCCCGCGCTTTGCTCCACAGATCCTGCACAGCGATTATATCAAAGGCAACAATGGCTGGGGTAATGGCGACCAGGACGCTCCGGGCGGATCGCTCTGCAATAACAACGCAGAGAACGCCACCGACTGCACCAATTCGGACGGCTCGAACAACATCGAACCCTCGGGCAGCAGCGGCGCCTGACAGTTAAAGGCATTCCGCAAAGAACGTTCGGGGCTGTCCGTCAGGATGGCCCCGTGCCTGCGACAAGGGCGGCCAGCATATCGGCCATGGGCCGGGTCTGCGAACCCGGGGTGACCCCGCCCACCGCCACACGCCGACCCAGCCGCCACCAGAGCCCCGGCCGCCAGCAGCGCGTTTGCGGCTGCTTGAGGATCAGCGTGAACCCGTTCGACGGCTTGAGCGCAAACGCCCCCCTGTCGATCTTCTCGATATCCGCGACCCGTGCCAGAACCGTGCCCTCGGTGTCGCGCAATTCGTGCTGCGTCAGCAAAAGCGTGACGGTGGTCGCGCGCAGCATCCTGTATCCCAGCCAGATCGCCCCCGCCCCCAGCAGGATCAGGATCATCCGCCAGCCCACAGACGGCGGCGCGACTGTCGCCACGTAGATCATCAGCCCGCCCAGCAGCCAGAGCATACCAACACCGATCACCCGCCGCGGTGCCGAGGCGCCGACCTTTGCCAGAATCCGTTCTTCGCTCATCCCTGCCCCTCCGGTTGCCTGCGCTCGTCTAGCGCGGATCGGCGGCGGGCGGAACAACCAAGCTTGCCGCCACGCCGGGTATCGCGGCGCCGTCAGACCCTGCCGGACGCAAAAAGGCCCGGACATCACTGTCCGGGCCTTTGTCGTGTCGCTACAATCCGATCAGAACGGGCTGTCGGGGAAATAGAAACTTTCCGCATTTTCCGGCGTCACCAGCTGGCTGCCGATGATGAACCGCCCCGACACCGGGGTTTCGGAAACAAGGCCAAGCGCCGTCAACTCGATCGCCGTGGCGATCTGTGCGGGCGGATAGGTCACGTTGACCGGAAGCCGCGGATCGCCGTCCATGATCCGCTTGATGATCTCTTTCATCCCGGCACCGCCAACAACCCACATCTCTTCGGCGCGGTCGGCCTGCGCGATGGCTTCGAGCACGCCGATGGCCATGTCGTCATCCGCCGCCCAGACCGCGTCGATGTCTTCATGCTTGGACAGGAAATCCTGCATCACGTTGAACGCATCGTCGCGGTTCCAGTTGCCGTGCTGCATGTCCAGCACGTTGATGCCGGACCCTTCGATGGCCGCCTGAAACGCCTCGACCCGTTCGTTGTCCAGCGTTGTGGGAATGCCGCGCAGCACGACAATGTTGTCACCCTCGTTCAGGTTCTCGGCGAAATATTCCCCCGCCGTACGCCCGAAACCAGGGTTGTCGCCCGCCACATAAAGATCCTCGATCCCCTCGACCGACAGGCCGCGGTCAACGACCGTGACCCAGATGCCCGCCTCTGCGACGGCCTGGACCGGCGACGTCAGCGGCTCGGATTCGAAGGGCAGCACCACGAGGGCGTCGATGTCGCGCGTCGCCACCATGTCCTCGATGTCGTTCACCATCTTGCCCGCATCACCCGCCGTGGCAAGAACAAAGCTCAGTTGCGGATAGGTCGCCTCGAGCCGCTTGATGCTGTCCTGCGCATGGTAGTTCAGGCCGCCCATGAAGCCGTGCGTGGCCGACGGGATCGCCACACCGATGGTGTAGGTCTGGTCCTGCGCCGCTGCCGGGCCTGCCGCCAGCGCAAGGCCAAGAGCCGCGCCTTTGAAGATGTCTCTGCGTTTCATGATTTTCCTCCCTTATTGCCGCTAGTCGGCGGACTTTCTGTCCCGCTGCAAGATCACAGCAAGGATGACGATGACCCCCTGGATCGCGCCGTTCAGATACGGGCTGACGATCGAGGCGAGATTGAGAATATTGTCGATGAGGCTCAGGATCAGCACACCTACCACGGTGCCCCAGACGCGGCCGAATCCGCCCTTGAGCACGGTGCCGCCGATGATCACCGCGGCAATCGCCTCAAGTTCCCACAGCACCCCGGTGGACCCCGAGGCCGACCCGAGCCGGGGCACATACATGATGGTCGCAAGACCCACCAGCATGCCAAGCAGGACGTAGGTGCCCATGCGCACGCGATCGACCTTGACGGCGGAATACTTCGCCACCTGTTCGTTGGCCCCGATCGCGGCGCAATGGCGCCCGAACGGCGTGTGTCGCATGGCCAGTTCGCCCAGTATGGCGACGATGGCAAAGACGATGATCGGCCAGGCAACACCCAGGATTCCCTCGTAATAGACCGGGCGGTAAAAGCCCCGTGCCTCGAAATCAAGCGACAGTGTGCCGCCATCGGCCAGCCAGGTGACAAGGCTGCGGTAGATGCCCATCGATCCCAGCGTGACGATGAACGCCTCGATCCCGATTTTGGAAATCAGGAAACCGTTCAGCAGCCCCGCAGCAAGGCCGGCCAGCAAAGCCACCGCCATGCCGGCCAGGATCAGCGGTACACCGACACCAAGCGTCGGGATCATCGAATTCATCGCCATGATCATCACACCGGCGACAAAGGCCGCCATCGACCCCACCGACAGGTCGATGCCACCTGCCGTGATCACAAAGGTCATGCCCACGGCGATGATGCCGATGAATGCCGACCGGGCCAGAACGTTTGTCACGTTCCCGTAGCCCAGGAAATTCGAGTTGAGCGAGGCGCCCAGGATGATCAGTGCCACCAGGGCCAGCACCGGCCCCAGCACATGCAGGTTCAGGCGGCGGCGCTTCGGCGCGGCCAAGGTCGTGTCGCTCATGCTGTTTCCCTTTCTGCGGCGTCATCGGCCGCGACACCCATGGCCAGGCGCAGTATCGCATCCTCGGTGATTGCCGCGCCGCTCAACTCACCCGCGATATGGCCACGCCCCATCACGATGACGCGCGAGGCAAGGCCGATCACCTCGGGCAGTTCGGACGAGACGACGATGATGCTCTTGCCCCGTGCGGCAAGCGCGGCGATGAAATCATAGATCTGCTGCTTGGTGCCGATGTCGATGCCGCGTGTCGGCTCGTCGATGATGACGATCTGCGGCTCGGCCAGCATGGTCTTGGCCAGCAGCAACTTTTGCTGATTGCCCCCGGACAGGCTGCCTGCGGTCATGGCCCGGTCGTTCACGCGGATGTCGAACTCGCGGATTGCCGTGGTCAGGGCGGCATCCTCGGCCTGCTTGTCGATCCGGACCCGGCCGAACCGGTCAAGCGCCAGCAAGGTCAGGTTCTCTGTGAGGTTCTTGCCCAGCAGCAGCCCCTTGTCCTTGCGATCTTCTGTCAGATAGACCAGCCCGGCCTCGCGCGCCGCCAGGACTGACCCGGGCTTTAGCGCCTTGCCCATCACCTGGACCGTTCCAGTCGCGGGGCGCAGCCCGACGATGCCCTCCATCAGCTCGGTCCGTCCGGCCCCGACCAGACCGGCAAAGCCCAGCACCTCGCCCCGTCTCAGCGTGAAGGACGCATCGCGCACCCGTCCGGGCACAGTCAGGTTCCCGACGCTCAGCACGATCTCCTCCTGCGGCACCGGCTTGCTCGGGAACAGGTCGCTCAGCTCGCGCCCCACCATCGCCGTGGCCATGGCATCCTCGGTGAAACCGGCGGCGTCCCGCGTCAGCACATGCTGGCCATCACGCAGCACGGTGACCCGGTCCGCGATACGGCGAATCTCGTCCAGCTTGTGCGAGGTGTAAAGGATCGCGGTGCCATGGGCACGCAACCGGTCGATCTGCTCCAGCAGGATGTCCGTTTCGCGGTTGGTCAGGACAGCGGTCGGTTCGTCCATGATCAGCACGCGGGCATTGCGCCCCAGCGCGCGGGCAATCTCGACCATCTGGCGGTTGGGAACCGACAGGTCGCGGATGCGCGTGCGTGGGTCCACATGGCAGTTCAGTCGTTCAAGCAAGACTTTAGCTTCGTCCTGCATCCCCTTGTGATCTAGAAACAAACCGCGCTTCTTCTCACGACCCAGAAAGATGTTCTCTTCGACAGTCAGTTGCAGGGCAAGGTTGAACTCCTGATGGATCATCAGGATACCGGCAGCCTCGGCCTGTTTCTGGTCGGTGAACTGCACCGGCGCACCATCCAGAAGAAGATCTCCACCTGACGGCGCCAGATACCCGCCAAGGATCTTCATCATCGTCGACTTGCCCGCGCCATTTTCCCCGATCAGCGCATGGACCTGACCGGGAACAAGATCGAAATCAACGCCATGCAGGACCTGGATCGGTCCAAAGCGTCGGATGATCTTCTGCGCGGACAGGATGGGGGTCACAGTGTCACCCAGGCCGCATCGCGTTTCGAGGACCGCACGCAGGCATCGACAAAGGCGACGCCCTCGACGCCGTCGTCGATCGTCGGATAGGTCACCCCTTCGGGCAGCGCCGCACCGGTGCGGTGCGCGCGAATGGCAAGCGCCGCTTCGGAATAGAGGTTGGCAAAGGCTTCAAAAAAGCCCTCGGGGTGGCCCGCCGGAATGCGCGATACCCGATTTGCAGCCCCACCCGTCGCGGCAGAGGCGCGTGTGATCACCGTCGTCGACCCACCCAGCGGCGTGACGCGCAATTCGTTCGGGTTCTCCTGTCCCCACTCAAGCCCCGCCTTGGTGCCGAATACCCGCAGGCGCAGCGCGTTTTCCATGCCGGCCGCCACCTGACTGCACCACAGCATCCCCCGCGCGCCGCCCTGAAAGCGCAGCATCACGTGGGCATTGTCGTCCAGCGCCCGCCCGGGGACAAAGCTTTGCAGATCCGCGGCCAGCGCATCGACCCGCAGATCGATCACGAACCGCGCAAGGTTGAAGGCATGTGTGCCGATGTCGCCCGTGGCACCACCCACACCGCTGCGCGCGGGATCGGTGCGCCAGTCCGCCTGCTTGTTGCCGGGATCGGGCACCTCGCCAAGCCAGTCCTGGGCATATTCGACCTGCACAAGGCGGATGTCGCCCAGATCACCCCGCGCGATACGCTCTTTCGCTTCGCGTACAAGGGGATAGCCGGTGTAGTTATGCGTCAGCACAAAAAGCGCATCGGCACTGGCCGCCGCCTTCTGCAACTTCCTGGCATCTGCCAATGTTCCGGTCAGCGGCTTGTCGCAGATCACATGGATGCCGCGTTTCAGGAATTCCCGCGCCACGGGCAGATGCATGTGGTTCGGCGTCACGATGGCAACGGCCTCGATTCCATCCTTGAGCCGTGCTTCGCGTTTCGCCATTTCGGTGAAATCGGAATAGATCCGATCGCCCGGCAGACCGACCTCATCCCCCGAGGCGCGTGCCTTTTCCGGTGTGGAAGACAGCGCGCCAGCCACCAATTGGAACGATCCATCAAGACGCGCGGCGACGCGATGCACCGCACCGATCAGTGCACCCTGACCACCCCCGACCATGCCAAGACGGATGGGGCCGGAACGATCCACGAAGCGGCTCATCGATCCAGCCCCAGCATCTTGCGGTTTGCCGCCTCGTCCGTGCCTCCGGCGGCAAAATCGTCAAAGGCGTGTGGTGTGACACGGATGATGTGATCGCGCACAAAGGCCGCGCCTTCGCGGGCACCATCTTCGGGGTGTTTCAGCGCACATTCCCATTCGACCACGGCCCAGCCGTCAAAATCCATCGCCGCCAGTTTCGAAAAGACAGCGCCGAAATCCACCTGCCCGTCGCCCGGCGACCGAAAGCGTCCCGCCCGGTTCACCCAGGACTGGAACCCGCCATAGACACCCTGCCGCCCGGTCGGATTGAACTCGGCATCCTTGACGTGGAACATCCCGATCCGGTCGCCGTAGATATCGATGTTATCTAGGTAATCAAGGCATTGCAGGATGTAATGGCTGGGATCGTAAAGCATCTTTGCCCGGGCGTGCTGGTTCACCCGGTCAAGGAACATCTCGAAGGTCACGCCGTCGTGCAGGTCTTCGCCCGGGTGGATTTCATAGCACAGGTCGATGCCCTGCTCTTCGGCATGGTCCAGCAGCGGACGCCAGCGCGTCGCAAGTTCGTCAAAGGCGGTCTCGACCAGCCCGGCAGGACGTTGCGGCCAAGGATAAATGTACGGCCAGGCGAGCGCGCCCGAGAACGTTCCAACCGCCCGCAGTCCAAGGTTGCGCGACGCGGTGATGGTCTTTTTCACCTGATCCACCGCCCACTCCTGTCGCGCTGCGGGATTGCCGCGCACCGACGGCGCCGCAAAGCCGTCAAAAGCGGTGTCATAGGCCGGATGCACGGCGACAAGCTGCCCTTGAAGGTGGCAGACCAGTTCGGTGACGGCAATGCCGTTTTCGCCCGCCTGCCCCTTCCAGTCGTCGCAATATCCGGTGCTGGCCGCAGCCTGATCCAGGTCGATCAGACGCGAATCCCAGCTTGGAACCTGTACACCCTTGTAGCCACACCCGGCGGCCCAACCGCTGATGCCGTCCCACGTATCGAACGGGGCCGTGTCGCTGGCAAACTGCGCCAGAAACAGGGCGGGACCCTGTATGGTTTTCATCTGATCCTCCCCCGCGCCTCTTTTGGGCGCATCTTGACGATGTAATCGTTTGCAAGGAGACTGACAAAAGTCGAAATCGTTTACAACAGAAATTTTCGGGACAATTATGCGCGCCGAACAAAGGGCAACCGATGGACAAGAGAATTGCGACGATTCAGGACGTTGCCCGTGTCGCCGGGGTGTCCACAGCCACGGTCAGCCGCACCTTGTCCAAGCCTTCGGTCGTGGCACAATCGACCCGCGATGCCGTTCTCAGCGCCGTGGCCGAGACGGGATACCGCGTCAATTCCACCGCCTCGAATCTGCGGCGGCAGCGCAAGGGCAGCGCGATCGCCCTGGTTCCGAACCTGGCCAATCCGTTCTTCTCGCAGATCCTTGCGGGCATGTCCGCCATCCTCACGCCCGCGCGGCTCGGGCTTCTGGTGGCGGATACGCAGACCGGAACTGACCCTGACGAACGCTTCGCGCATTTCCTGCAATCCGGTCAGGCGGACGGGCTGGTGGTGTTCGACGGATCGCTTTCGCCAACGGCGCTCGACGTGCCGGGGCGCCCCCCGGTGATCATGGCCTGCGAATGGATGGCGGGCGATCTGCCGTCCGTCCGGGTGGACAACGCGCTGGGGGCCTCGATGGCCGTGGCGCATCTGGCGGAACAGGGACACCGGAACATCGGCCATGTGACCGGGCCGCGCGGCAACGTGCTGACCGAAACCCGCCGGGACGGGTTCTGCCGCGCGATGGCCGAACAGGGTCTGGCGCTGCGCCCCGAATGGATATTCGACGGCGATTTCAGCATGGATTCCGGTGCGGCCGCCGGGCGGCGCTGGCTGAAGCTGGCCAGTCGGCCCAGCGCGGTGTTCTTTGCCTCGGACGAGATGGCCGTGGGCTTCATGGGCGCCGTGCAGCATGCCGGGGTGCGGGTGCCCGACGATCTGTCGATCGTGGGATTCGACAATATCGACGTGGTGGCCCATCTGACGCCTGCCCTGACGACCATCCGCCAGCCGCGCACCATCATCGGCATGCGCGCCGCCGAATTGCTGGTCGAGATGATCGAGGCCGGCAGCCTGACCGGACCGTCCGAGGTGATCGAAATGGAATTCATTTCGCGCAAAAGCGTGGCGCCACCAAAAGACTGAAGCCCGAAAGACCGAAGCCCGAAACGCCCGGCAAGCACCGCTCAGACCGGCAGCGTCACCAGATGATTGTCCCAGGCGCGCGGCGCGGCGGTCAGCGGTACAAGCCCATCCTGCGCGATGCTGCACAGCCCGCCCATCCCGTCGGTGGTCACGAACCCCTGCCCGGCAGGCCCGATGCCCGACACATCCGCCCGGCTCAGCGTCTGCTGGAACGTTCCGGCGGCATCAAAGACACTCACCACCCCGCCTGGCGGCGAGGTCAGCGCGACCCGCGCACCATCCCCGCTGAAGGCGATGGACCCGGCATAACCCTTCATGCGCATCTGTAGTACCTCGGGGGCGGCGGCCAGAATCGCGGACTCTCCGCGCCGGTGCAGACCCAGCAGCGGCACCGACAGGGCGGCGGGGTCTTCCGACTGCATGGCAAAGGCGACCAGCCCGTCGCGGCGCAAGGCCAGATGCCGGATCGAATTTTGATGCAGATCAGGCGGCAGGGTGATCTGGTCCAGCAGGCCGCCCCCGGCACCGAGATAACTGAGGTTCGGCACCATGCTGTCCAGGTTCAGCTTGCTGCGTCCGTCATCCAGCGCAGTGCGGATGCCGCCATTCGCGACGACCAGAAGGTCGCTGCCCGGCAGGCGGGCAATCTCGTGCGGGCCAATCCCGAACGACGCCCATTCGCCCGTGCGCCGGAACGCCCGGCCTGTGTCCCACAGGCCGATCACCCCCGCCCCCGTAGCGGCGTCGATCTCGGAGGTATAAAGCACCTCGCCCCCGGCGGAAAACGCGCCATGCCCGTTGAACCGCCGCCCCTCGGGCAGGTAGAGCCGGTGCAGAACGTGGCCGTCCACGCAATCGATGACCAGCGCATAGGTGCCCGGGCGGCGGGCAAACGCAACGGCAAGCGGCCTGTGCGGATGGCCGGCGGCGGCATGGCCGCGCGCGGGCAGCGGCACGCGGAACCTGTCCTGCCCGTCTTCGCCCAGCCCGAACAGTGCATACCCACCATCCGGTTCGCGCGCGGCGGCCAGATAGCGCGGATTTCCGGCATCGGCCCAGCTCAGCGTCGGCAGGGCCGAAGCTGCCAGAAGCGATGTCAGAAATCTGCGACGCGTGGCCATCCCGGTCTCAGTCTCCGTCACTGGCGTTGAATCCCTGGCTCACCCCAAGTGCCGGACCCACTTCGGACAAGACCGCGACTTCGGCAGCCTTCACCGCCTGTTGCAGGATCTCGACCCTGATGCGGTCGCCGGGGTCAGTCACGGTCTCGAACGTGGGATCGTCCAGCTCTGCCGCCGTCTTGCGTGCGCGCGCAAAGGCCGCGTCGGTTGTCGGCACCGGTGCATCGACCAGCGCATCGGCCAGATCCTGCAACGCGGCGACCGACAGCGCGACATTGCGCAGGGAACGCCCCGACCGGCGCGCCTCGGCCCGGTTGGGTCTGGGAGTCTCGAAGGTGCCCAACGGGCGGCCCAGCCGTTCGGCCGCGGTGAATTCCAGCCCTGCGACAAGGCTGGTGTACAGCATCTGAAGCCCTTCGCGTTCGGTCAGGTAAACCGCATTGCCCGGCGCTCCGGCATTGCGCAGCGTCTCGCCATAGCCATCGACCCAAGCGTCCGAAACGGCACCTGCAGTATCGGCAAGGTCGGTGCTGATCGCCCGGATCAGGCTGCACGTATAGGGCGCCGTGGCGTCGAACTGCGCATCATAAAGCAGGAACTCCAACGCATACAATCCGCGCGCGGCGACCGAGACATCCTTGAACCCCTCGGGATCATTCACGATGGGATCGGCCTCGGCAATCAGCCGGGACAGGCTTTTTGGTGTCATGGCCTTTTCATCCGGCCAGAAGGCGATGGCGATCGACCGGCCCCGCTCTTCCACGGGGCCAAAGTGCAGGTGGCTTACGCCCATCCAGGCGTCGAAGGCTGCGTTCCAGTCCGCCTTCAGACCCTCACGCTCGCAACCGGTCGCGCTGGTGTCCCGCAGCGCGGCGGTGGTGTCGGCAAAGGCAGCATAGCCCGGCAGGATGTGGTCATCGACCACCCGCGCCAGATCGGCAGCGGCGGGTGCGGCTGCCAGCATCAGCGCGGCAACGCATGGGGTGATGGGTGTCACAGGCTCTCCAGATATCTGATCAGGGCGGCGCGGTCCGCCGGGGGCATGTCGATCACCGCGTGTTTCTGTCGCTCAGCCTCGCCCCCATGCCAGAGCACGGCTTCAAGCAGGGTACGGGCGCGGCCATCGTGCAGATAGCTTTGCCGCCCGCTTACCGTTTGCGAAAGACCGATGCCCCAAAGCGGCGCGGTGCGCCATTCGCGCCCCGTCGCACGCCCCTCGGGGCGGTCATCGGCCAGCCCCGGACCCATGTCGTGCAGCAGCAGGTCGCTATAGGGCCAGATCAGCTGAAAACTCTGCTCGGGCTGGCCGTCCAGCCGTGCGGTCACGAATTTCGGCTGATGGCAGCCGGTGCATCCGGTATCATGGAACACCTTCTTGCCGCGCAGCACCTGCGCATCATCCACATCGCGCCGTGCAGGCACCGCCAGGTTGCGGGCGTAGAACGTGACAAGATCCAGCCCCTCGGCCCCGATCTCGGTGCCCTCGGGCGTGGCACCATCGGGGGCGGCACGGCAGTCGGCCTGCGCCTTGGTGCAGTCGCCGAACCCTTCGGGAAAGATCGGCGAAGAGATGCCCATATCGCCTGCAAAGGCGGCTGCGGATTGTTCACGGATGCTGGGTGCCCCGGCCTTGTGACCGAACCGGCCCAGCATCGGGCGGTCATGTTCAAACGACCAGACCTTCTGCGCCCGCCCCGAAATGCCGTCGCCATCGCCGTCCCCGGGGTCGGCCAGCGCAAGGATGTCCGAAGCCGGGATCGCCTCGAGCAGGCCAAGGCCGATCATCTGCTGCGCCACCCGTGGCGACAGCATGGCATCGTCGGACAAGGGTCCATAGCCTAGGTTGTCGGCCCTGTAGGTCGGCACGCGCAGCGACGCGGTATCCCCCCCGGACAGCGTAACGGGGCTTTCGGCATAGTCCACCGCAAAGCGATATTCGGCCGGGAGGCCCAGGGTCGCAAAATCCTGCAACTGCCCGCCATAGACCGGATCGGGCCGACTGCGCGGTGCCGCCTCTCCGATGCCGGACAGAAAGGCTTCGATCTCGGTCATCGGGGTGGCGTCGTCCGTGGGCACCGACACGCGCAGAAAAATCGACACGGCGCTATCGTCAGGGCCTTCCGGCGGGTGGCCGCGCCCATCCTTCAGGTGGCAGGATTGGCAAGAGCGGGCATTGAACAGCGGCCCCAGTCCGTCCGACACCAGGGTCGAGGATGGCGAGGATACCCAGAGCTTGCGGAACAGCCCGTCGCCGACCTTGAAATCCAGCTCCCGCTCGAAGGGCATGTTGCCCGAAAGCTGCGAAAAGGCAGCGGCGGTGTCACGGGCGCGGACCGTGGCGGCGCCTCCGGAATTGGCCTCGAACGGCTCGGGCGCGGTGAAATCAGTCGCGGGGCGCGTGACGGCGCGGACACGCGCGGCCTCGGCCTCGGTACGGGGGATCTCGTCAAGATGTGCCTGCGCCAGATCTGCCCCCGCTCCGGCAGGGGGCTGCTCACCCGCCACCGCAGGGGGCTGCTCAGAAGTTGTGCCGGAACTGGCCAACGGCACCAGCCCGAAGGACACCAGCAGAACGCCGATCATCAAAAGTTGCAGCCGCGCGAGGGGACTCATCGGGTTCTCTTCCGTATCGTGCCCCGGTCCGCAGAACGCAGGACCGGGCAGGTCGCCGGGGGGAAGATGCGCCGCTCCGCCCCGGCATTCAACGGGACGCAGCGACGCAGATCAGGCGTGGTTACTGGAACACCGCGTTTTCGTCGTCCAGGCTGTCGGATCCTTCGACCGTGATGCCGCCCAGATCCAGCGCCGTCACCACCCGCTCGATCGAGCGGGTCTGCGCGACAAGCGCATCCACCGCCGACATCACCAGTTCCTCGCCCGCGTCGTTGCTGCGGGCCAGCATCATGTCATAGGCCATGCCATCCTGCGTCGCATCGACGATCTCCTGCATCTCGGCCATGGTGGCGTCCAGATCGGCGCGCAGCTGGTCGTCGGCGGCGGCATTGACCTCGCCCACCAGATCGGACAGCGACGGCCCGGTCATCTGCGTTCCGTCGATGCGCGTATAGGTGCCAAGATAGGCCTGCTGTATGCCCAGAGCATCGTAATAATGGCTCGCCTGGGTGTTGTCCGAGAAACAGTCATGCTCTTCTTCGGGGTCGTTCAGCAGCACGCCAAGCTTCATCCGCTCGCCTGCAAGTTCGCCGTAGGACAGCGACCCCATGCCGGTCAGCATCGCCTGAAGCGCCGCAGTCTCATCCGCCATCAGCGCCGTGCGGGCATCGCCTTCTGCGCCCCATTGCGCAACCATCCAGTCAAGATCGTCCAGCAGCAGTTCAGAGGCCGCGCGCAGATAATCGCCGCGCCGGTCACAATTGCCGTTGGTGCAATCTTTGCCGGTCGCATAGTCGGTCCACGGGCGTGACCCTGCCCCGGCCCCGGTGCCGTTCAGATCCTGACCCCAGAGCAGGAATTCGATGGCATGATAGCCGGTGGCGACATTCGCCTCGACTGCATCGGCCTCCTGCAAGGTGTCTTGCAGCAATGCGGGCGTGATCTCGGTGGCATCGACAGTCTCGCCCGACAGGGTAAAGCTTGGATTGGCGATGACGTTCAGCGCGGCAAAGGCGTTTTCGTCCGTCGCGCCGCCATAAGAAGCGTCCACATAATCGATCAGCCCCTCGTCCAGCGGCCAGGCGTTCACCCGACCCTCCCAATCGTCAACGATGGCGTTGCCGAAACGGTAGACCTCGGTCTGCATGTAGGGCACGCGGGCCGTGATCCAGGCCTGCCGTGCATCAGCCAGCGCCTGTTCGGAAGGATCGGACAGAAACGTGCCGATGGCCGCGTCCAGCGCCTGTGCAGCCGTCAGGCTGTCGGCGAACTTGGCGGCGGCGATGTCGGCATAGGTGGTGATCACCTCGGCCTTTTCGGCGGCCCAGACCGGAACGGCGGTCATGGCTGTCGTGGCGAGGCTCGCCAAAAAGATGCGTGTCATGTGGAACCCTTTCCGTGATGTCATGGCCATATGGCCCCTGCGCGACGGAATCGCGATGCCGCCAACCTGACCAAATCACTAGGGTAAGTCAAACCCGATTATTTTAGTGAGGTATTCCGACGCGCCGTCAGGGATATGCGCCGTTTCACGGCAGAATTTCAGGGCAGAATCTCGAACGCCAGCACGTCGACCATGCCGCGATCCGTGATCTTGAGCGATGGAATCACCGGCAGGGCAAGAAAGGCCAGTTGCAGGAACGGCTCTTCCAGCGTGACGCCCAGCGACCGCGCCGCCCGGCGCAGCCCGGTCAGCGCGTCGCGCACCACCTCGAACGGCTCGAGGCTCATCAGTCCCGCCACCGGCAAGGGCAGTTCGGCAAGAATCCTGCCGTCCCGGGCGACGACAAAACCGCCCTCGATCTCGCTCAGGCGGTTGGCGGCAAGGGCCATGTCGTCATAACCGATCCCGACACAGGCGATGTTGTGATGATCGTGGCACACGGTCGATGCGATGGCCCCGGCCTGCAACCCGAACCCGCGCACGAATCCGGTGGCGATGTTGCCGTTCCTGCCGTGCCGTTCGATCACCGCGATCCGGGCAAGGTCGCGGGCGGGATCGGGATGTTTGTCACCCGCCGAGACGGGAATATCCTCGTGCAGGTGATCGGTCAGGATCTGGCCCGGGCGGATGCCGATGACATCCGTGGCGCTGCGGTTGGCACGGGCGCGGAAATCCGGCGCCGTGACCCGTGGCGCGCGCACCGAATTGCGGCCCACGGGGGCGATCACCTCGCGCGCGGCAAAGGCGGCGTCATCCACCACCCGGCCCGCACACAGCACCTTCCGGGCATTACACGCCTCAAGCGTTTCCACGGCAACGATATCGGCCCGCTTGCCCGGGGCGATCATGCCGCGATCCTTCAGGCCGAACGCCTCGGCGGCAGACAAGGACGCCGCGCGATAGGCGGCCAGCGGCGATGTGCCCAGCGCGATCAGCGTCCGGATCATGTAATCCAGATGCCCGTGCTCGGCGATATCCAGCGGATTGCGGTCATCGGTGCACAGGCACATATAGGGGGATGTCCGCTCGGTCAGCAGCGGCTGGAGCGCGTGCAGATCCTTTGACACCGACCCTTCGCGGATCAGCACCCGCATCCCCTTGCGCAGCTTTTCCAGCGCCTCGGGCGCGCTGGTCGCCTCGTGTTCGGTCCGGATTCCGGCTGCAATATAGGCGTTAAGATCGCGGCCGGTCAGCAGCGGACAATGCCCGTCGATATGCCCGCCCTCGCACAGCGCGATCTTTTCCAGCGCGGCGGGGTCGCGGTGGATCACCCCGGGATAGTTCATGAACTCCGCAAGGCCGATGCCCGACGGATGCCCCCGCAGCGCCGCCAGATCAGCGGCCAAAAGCTCCGCCCCGGCGGTTTCCATATGGGTCGACGGCACGCAGGAACTCAGTTGCACGCGGATGTCCATGACGCAGCGTTCGGAGGCGGCCTGGAAATAACGGATGCCTTCAGCGCCGATCACGTTGGCAATCTCGTGCGGATCGCAAATGGCTGTCGTGACACCGCGCGGCGCGACACAGCGGTCGAATTCGAACGGTGTGACAAGCGAGGATTCGATGTGCAGATGCGTGTCGATAAATCCCGGCACAAGGATCAGGCCGGTCACGTCGATGACCCGCGTCGCGTCGTAGTCGGCGCAGATACCAACGATCGTGTCGTCGCAGATCGCCACGTCGCCCTGCAGCATCTCGCCCGTCACGAGATCGAAGATCATGCCGCCGCGCAGGACCAGATCGGCGGGTTCGTCGCCCCGTGCCTGTGCGATGCGTCGCGTAAGATCGCCCATATGCGTCCCCTTTGTGCTGTCCGTCCAAAACCGGCCCTCCGAAACCGGACGACAGATACTGTCCCAAGCAGACCGCATCCCGCGGTCAAGGTAAAGCGCGCACTCCGGCAAGCGCAGCCGCGCAGGCAACACTGGCTGAACAGATTTCAGGCTGCACGACGATCGGGCTGCACAAGTTTCAGGCTGCCCGGGATTCAGGCTGCCCGGGATTCAGGCTGCCCGGGATTCAGGCTGCCCGGGATTCAGGCTGCCCGGGATTTGGACACGAAAAAGGGGCAGGATCGGGCCTGCCCCTGTCACGTCGCGCTTTTGAACGCGCGGTTATGACCGCGGTCATAACCTGGTCTGGTTGCGTGGTCGTGACGCGGTCACAACCCTAGCCCATCGAGGACCGGTCGTTGTTGGACGGGTCGTCCATTTCGTTCATGTCGCGCTTGCTGGTAAGCACAAGAATGAGGGCGGCGATCAGGGTGAGCGCGGCCAATCCAGCGATGAATACGTCCGTCGTCATTGCTCTTTCCTCACGTTGCTGTCGAAGGGCGAACGCAACTGTTGCGGCATGGTTCCGGAACCCGCAGGCCGTTCACGGGTTTGGGATGCAAGGAGGCAACACCATGCTCACCAGCTTTAATGACCTGATAAGGTTTCGCGCGCGTCTGGGGGACGAGGGATATGCCATATCCGATCTCTTGTTCAACGTTCCCGGGGGCAGGATGAAATACCTTGTGGTCGATACCGGGGCCTGGCTGGAAAGTCAGCAGACGCTGGTCGCGGCCTCGCTTGTCGGTGACATCGACACCGAAACCGGCGAAGTTCTGCTTGACGCAACACCAGACCAGTTTGCCGACGCACCCCGCTGGCACGGCGACGATGACGCGCTTGGCCCGATCCTTTCGGCGCTGCCGCCCCTGGTGGTGGGGCCGTTCGGATCGACCTATGCTCCGCTTGCGATGGTTTCGGAAATGTCCGGGATGCAGTCGGACCAACCCGAGATGCAGAACGATCCGCGCGCCGAAGCGGCGATCGAGCGGTTCGAACCCGCCCGCAGCTGGCTCCAGGCCGAAATCTTCGGTCGTGACGGCGAACTTGGAACCCTTGGCGATCTGCTTCTGGACACAAGGTCCGGGCGCGTCACGCATCTGGTCGTGGACAACGGAAGCGTGCTGCGCGGCAAGCTGCTGGTGGTGCCGTTCGAAATGCTGCGGCATCGCGCAACCGGCGGGCATCTGGTGCTTGACATCACGGCCCAAACGCTCGAATCCGCGCCGCAGATCGACCAGATCGAACGGTTGGACCGGACCTGGCAAGAGAACCTGCACAACTACTACATGGTGCCCATCTGACAGGCTGCCGTCTGAAATGGGACCGCTATGACACGGGATCAGCCTGACATCGCTTTGGCCGGGGTGGCGTGCATAGCCAAAAGCGTGTCGCGTGCATCCGTATTCATGCACCACGCTATATTTTTCGGATGTACGCCGGTTTCTTAAAAAACCGGTATCAACTTTTTCGCAACATGCTCAGGTGCCGGGAACCTGACGGCGCGCCTCGGCCCGGGCCTCGTCCTCGGCGGCGCGGATCTGACCCATCCGGGCTGCGCGGGCGCGGGCCGCTTCGGTCAAAGCGGCAAAGATACGGCGGTGGGCGCGGCGGTAGAACAGGTGCTCGGGATGCCATTGCACACCCATCGCAAACGGATCGGTGGTGCGCTCGATCGCCTGGATCATGCCCCCGCTGTCGCGCGCGGCCACGCGCAGCTGATCGCCCAGGCAGTTCACCGCCTGCGAATGCAGCGCGTTGACGTGGAACCGGTTCTTGCGGGTCACCCGGTACAGCAGGCTGTCCGGCGTCACGTTCACGCATTTTCGCGGCAGGATCGTCGTATACCGCTTTGAATCGTAGACGCTGTAGGCGTCCTGATGCAGGTTCCCGCCCAGCACGATGTTCAGCATCTGCGAGCCGCGGCAAATCCCGAGGATCGGCAGACGCCGCTCGAACGCGCCCTGCAGCACGGATTTTTCCAGATCGTCGCGCTCCGGGTCCAGCCGCACCCCCATGCGCAACTCTCCGCCATAAAGCGTCGGGGCAATGTCGTCCCCGCCGCCGATGACCACCCCGTCCACCGCATCCAGGTCAACCTTGCGCGATCCGGACTGCCAACGCACCGCGCGCGCACCCGCGATCCGCAGGCTGAGCCACATCAGCGGAAAGATCCGCCAGCCCGACCGGCGCGACACGGTGACACCGATCACCGGACGCGGTCCAGAGCGCCGCAGGCTCATGTCGCTGCCTCTACGATCCGGGCCGAGGTTCTGGCCCAGTCCCCCCGCAACGTGGTGAACGAGGCGCGATGTTCCAGCCACGCAACCGCCAGCCGTTCCAGCAGCGCGGGGTTTGCGGCAATACGTTCGATCAGGATCCAGCGGTTCCATTCAAGCGCGAGCGACCAGTCGTCCTCGTCTATGCGGCAGTCCGGCAGGCGGTAATGAAAGGTGGGCCGGGCCGAGATCGGTTCAAGGTCCATCACTCTGCCGACCCGGACGGGATCGAGATGCGAGAACAGCGCCAGCATGTCCAGTGCATGGTTGCGCGACGGAGCATGGCGAAGATAAAGGTCGATCAGCCCCGCCATGTCCGCGATGCCGCCCCGGGCAAGGGCATCCACCAGCGCGCGGGGATAAGGCGCGACAAACGGCAGGGCGCGGCGCGCAAGGTCGATATGCGCCTCTGCCCGCAGCGCATCCTCGTACAGGGCAAAGGCCGTCAGCACCGGCAGGATGTCACCAATCCCGGTGCCTTCGACCTCAGGGTTGAAATGCACGCCGAAGCCCAGAAAGATCCCCGCCTTGGTGCCGGTCGCCCCGGCCGCGCGCAACATGCGCAGAAGGTCGTCCAGCGTGGAAATGGCGGCAGGCAGCAGCGGGCCGGTCACGATCTCGACCGGGACAACCGCCGCCGCAATCGCGCGCACTCGCTTTTCCAGTTGTGTGCTGGCATAGGCCAGATATCGGCTGTCGAGATAGACCTCGATATCACCCAGCGAGGTCCCCTTGACCATGTAGCCCTGTTCGGTGCGGTCGCCCAGGACGCCGCCAAGATGCGCTTGCACCAGCTGTGCCACACGGTCCTCGGAAAGACCGCCCAGTTCCACCTCGACACCGACGTGACGAAGCTCTCCCGCAGAGGTTCGGGGCGCGGGAAGATCATGCAGGCGAACGCTCATGTCCAGAGTGGTCCTGTCCCTTCAGTAATCGCCGGCTTCGGGAATGAAGTCGGTCAGCGTGAATTCGACACGCACGGTATAGATGCCGCCGTCGGCGTGTTGTTCCAGTTCTCCACCCAGTTGCGTGGCAAAGGCCCGGATCAACCGTGATCCCAGACCGGCGCTTTCCGGGGGGGTCATCGGATCGGGATGGCAGGTGTTCTGCACCTCGATCATCGCCTGGCTCCTGTCCAGCTGCTTGAACCGTACCGCAATGCTCTGCACGCCCATTTCGTCGGGACAGATGTATTTCACCGCATTGGTCATCGCCTCGGCGGTCAGAAGCGACAGCGGCACCGCCTGGTCGGGGTAAAGTTCGATATTCTCCAGGTCGGTCTCAAGCGTGATCCGCTGGTTGCCGTGTTCGGACACAAACGGCATCTGGCGGATCAGGTCGTCCAGCAGGCGGCCGGCATCGACGTGGCTGAGGTCTTCGGTCTGGTAAAGGTTGCGGTGGATCGTCGCCAGCCCGCGGATGCGTTCCTGAAGACGACGCAGGACGATGCGCGTCTCTTCCGTGTCGCTTTGACGGATCTGCATGTTCATGATCGACGAAATCAGCTGGAGGTTGTTCTTGACCCGGTGATGAACCTCTTTCAGCAGGATGGTCTTTTCGCGCAGCGCATTTTCCAACTGCGCCTCGTCCTGAAGGATGGCATCGGCCATGTGCAGGAAATCGCTTTCCATGTCGCGCAATTCCAGCGCCATCTGCGCCCCCGCGGTTTCCTGGGGCACCCGGCGGTTACGGGCAAAGTTGCGCATCTGCTGGCTTAGCGTGAGGATATGCCGGATCACCAGACGGTTGATCGCCAGAAAGGCGACGATGACACTGGCCGCCCACATCAGGAACGGCAGGAGCTTGGCGAAATCGTTGCTCTGAACGGCGGTCGCAGCACTGCTGTCCTCGGGCCAGATGCTCAGCGCATAGACCAGCCCCGGCACCAGCGGCGCAACGGCAAAGATCCGCGTCCTGCCATCCGCGCTGCGCGCCTTGAAGCTGCTGGCGGCAGATTCGGCCAGCGTTGCAAGATCCAGCGCATCGGGCAGCAGCCTTGCCGTATTTTCCCGCGGCGACCGCGAGGACAGCACCTGACCGGACGTGTTGAAAGTCAGCAACTCCTCGATGTCACTGTTCTCGGCCGGCAGTTTCCGGTCGCGCAGGCCGACGGACGGGATCGAGATGGCGACATATCCAGCCGGTTCGCCGTCCCGAAAGAACGGCTCGGCCAGCATGAGCACGGAATCCCGGCTGATCCGGGGCGCTTCGTTCAGCTGCACGGTCGAACGGGGGTTTTCGACGATGTAAAGGTAGTTGGGCGAACTCGATATATCGATGGTCTCACCCGCGGACGAACAGCGCAGCATGCCATCCTGGGACAGAATTCCCGCAAAGGACACATCCGGCTGAGACGCGACATATTGCTCGAAAACGGACGAACATTGCGCATCGTCCCCCTGATACAGCATCGCCGCCGAGCCAAGCGCCTGCGCCGCGCCCAGCGTGCGCAGGATGGTAAGCCGCTCGCCCGAGGCGGCGGATTCGGTCAGCGCCTCTAGGCTCAGCTGCGAACGGGCACGGGTCTCTTCGTTCAGTTGCGCGGTCTGAAGATAGGCAACCACACCAAGCGGAATCAGGGCGATGGACAGAAAGCCGATAATACGCGCCGCAAGTCCGCCTGGCAGCGGACGAGGCCCTGCCGCTCCGATCATGTCAGCCGACCGAGGCTGTTCTGTTGCCCGAAATTACCGCAAGAGTGGCACCATCCGTCATCTCAAGCGCCTCGCCCATGTCAAGATGCATCAGTTGGGCAAGCCGGGCACGCGCCCGGTTGGTGCGGCTCTTGATGGTGCCGACCGCGACGCCGCACATGTTGGCCGCCTCTTCATAGGAAAAGCCCGAAGCTCCGACAAGGATCAGGGCCTCGCGCTGTTCGTCGTTCAGCTTGGCAAAGGCGGCATGAAAGTCGGTCATCTGAAGTCTGCCGTCATGGGCCGGCTTTTCGGACAGCGACGCGGTGTAGATACCGTCCACATCGGCAACCTCGCGCCCCGCCTTGCGACGGTTCGAATAATAGGTGTTGCGCAGGATGGTGAACAGCCAGGCCCGCATGTTGGTGCCCGGCTGATAGCTGTCGATCTTGGTCCAGGCTTTGACCAGGCTGTCCTGCACCATGTCGTCTGCCAGCGCACCATTGCGCGTCAAGCTTAGCGCGAAAGCCCGAAGCGCCGGAAGGTGTTCCACGATTTCATCTCTTGGATCGCCACTCATTTCGACCCCTCATGATTCCCGTTTTCCTGCTGTTGCTTCAACTGGGACAACAGATCAAGAAACCGGTCGGGAACCTTTTCATCCAGCATATCCTGATACACACGCTTGAGGTTTTCGTCGATCACCTGCGACTGCCGTGCCTTGTTGCGATCCTGCGCCATAGTTCTACCTTGCTGCTCGGATGTGCCCCTGCATCCACCCGTACCCAATTTTGACATCTGCGCATGTACCATACGTCTGTGCCTTGCGAAACTGCCCCGGTTGCACGATGGATAATCGTACCATTGGGTCAAGGTACGACAAAAAACCGCTTGGCCGTGCTGTTCAAGGGAACTAACTGGCTCTGCAAGCGTTTGGTTCCAGAAAAAAGGCAGGAAGGACAAGAAATATGACACAGGTGGATCTCAGCAGCGAAGTCGGCGCCGCTCTGCCATACCTGCGCCGCTATGCGCGCGCACTCACCGGCAGCCAGAGCAGTGGTGACAATTATGCGGCCGCCACACTGGAGGCGGTTCTCGCGGACCGGACCGTGATCGAAGAGGCGTCATCGGCAAAGGCCGGGCTTTTCGCCATGTTCCACGGTATATGGGTGACAACCGGCGCCCCCG
>JAGXGV010000061.1 GCA_024636635.1 Puniceibacterium sp. | reverse complement strand
AGGGCAAGGGGTGACCTGGTGCCCTGGAAGGGGCAGGGGTTGAACACGTGACCGTCTGCGCCCGGTCCTCGGTGCCGGTCCGTCCCTTGCCCCAGGCGAAGCGCCCAAGAATTTTCATAAAATTCTTGCAAAAACTTTTATGAAAAGTTTTTGGCGTCGGCGCGACACGCCGGACCCTGCGCGGATCGTGGTGCGGCTCGCTGGCGCAAAGGCGATGGCTTCCGGCCCGACGCCGACCGCTGTAGGGTGAAGCCATGGATTCGCAACTCGACTGGCACAGTGCGCGGGCCCTGCTGGAATGGCAGGTGGAACTTGGGGTGACCGAAACGATCTCGGACACGCCTGTCAATCGGTATGATGCCGCCGCAGAGGCTGTCGCCGCTGCCGCGACCGCCGCGACCATCGCGGTCGCAGGGGCCCAGCCTGCCGCAGGCATGGACCCGGTCGACCTGGCGCGCAAGGCCGCCGCAGGTGCCGCCGATCTTTCGTCGCTGGAGGCTGCGATGGCATCTTATGGCCATTGCGATCTTCAAAAAGGCGCTCGCAATCTTGTGTTCTGTGATGGTCATGTCGGCGCGCGGGTCATGGTCATCGGTGAAGCGCCTGGCCGGGACGAGGATCTTCAGGGCAAACCTTTTGTAGGCAAGGCCGGCCAGTTGCTCGACCTGATGCTCGCCGCCATCGGGCTTGCCCGCGACCGCCACGACGACCGGGCGGTCTACATCACCAATGTCATGCCCTGGCGGCCGCCGCAGAACCGCGACCCCACCCCTGCAGAGATCGCCATGATGCTTCCCTTCCTGGAGCGGCATGTCGCGCTTGCGCAGCCCGAGGTGCTTGTGCTGATGGGCAACGTCTCCTGCCAGGCGGTTCTGGGCAAACGCGGCATAACCCGCCTGCGAGGCCAATGGACAAAGGCTTTCGGTCTGCCGGCGCTTCCCATGCTGCACCCGGCGTACCTGCTGCGTCAGCCGGTTGCCAAGCGCGATACCTGGGACGATCTTCTGGCGCTCGGCGCGAAACTGAAAGGTCAGGCATGAACCGCATCGACGAGTCCCGCGATTTCCTTCCCGTCCGAATTGCCATCCTGACCGTCAGCGACACCCGCGATGCGACGCAGGACCGGTCGGGCGATACGCTGGTGGAACGGCTGACCTCCGCCGGGCACAGGCTGGCCGATCGCATGATCCTGCGGGACGACCGCGCAGAGATTGCCCTGCAATTGCGTGCCTGGTGCGCTGATCCCGGCATCGACGTGGTGATCAGCACCGGCGGAACCGGCCTGACCGGGCGCGATGTCACGGTCGAGGCGCACAGGGATGTCTACGAAAAGGAGATCGACGCTTTCGGCACCGTCTTTACCATCGTGTCGATGCAGAAGATCGGCACCTCGGCGGTGCAAAGCCGTGCCACCGGTGGCATTGCCAACGGCACTTACCTGTTCGCGCTTCCCGGCAGTCCCGGCGCCTGCCGCGACGCCTGGGACGAAATCCTGGTCAAACAGCTCGACTACCGGCACCGCCCCTGCAACTTTGTCGAAATATTTCCCCGGCTGGACGAACATCAACGACGGAAATGACCGCCCGCGGCGTATCATGTGTCACAGGCACGTGGCTTGGCGCCGCGAGTCCGGTCGCTACATGATGCCTGGTGCGCAGCAAAGGGGTAACCATGCGGTTCCTGAGACAGAGCCTGACGGGATTGTTCCTTGCGTGTCTGACGCTGGGCTTGCTTGTCTATGCGGTTGCCCTTGTGCGCGACGCGGTACAGGTGCGCATGGCGGACGAACCGCGCGTGCCGCAGGATCGCGAACGGGTTTTTGCCGTGAACACGATCCTGGCGCAAGCGGGGCAGGTGACCCCCGTCCTGACAGCCTTCGGCAGGGTCCAGAGTCGCCGCACGCTCGAGTTGCGCGCGGCCGCGACGGGCCGTCTCATCGACCTTGATCCCGACTTCGAAGACGGCGGCGTGGTCACGCAGGGCCAGTTGCTGGCCCGCATCGATCCGGCGCAGGCGCAGGCCGAACTTGACCGCGTCCAGAGCGACATCCTTGATGCCGAGGCCGAAACCCGCGAAGCTGCCCGCGCGGTGACCCTCGCCCTGGACGATCTCGCGGCGGCGCAGGAACAGGCGGCGCTTTACGAACGGCAGTTCCAGCGCCAGATCGAACTGCGCGACATGGGCGCCGGGACCGGGGCCGCCGCCGATACCGCCGAATTGTCCGCCTCGACCGCGCGGGGCACGGTGCTGACCCGCCGCAAGGCGCTGGCCGAGACCGAAGCGCGTGTGGATCAGGCCGCGACCACCCTGGCCCGCGCCCGGATCGCCCGGACCGAGGCCGAGCGCATGCTGGCCGACACCGAAATCCGCGCCGGTTTCGACGGTACCCTTGCCGAGGTAAGCGTGATCGAAGGGCGGCTCGTCTCGGCCAACGAACAGCTTGCCCAGCTGATCGACGCCGACGCGCTCGAGGTCGCGTTTCGCGTTTCCACCCAGCAATATACGCGGCTTCTGGACGCCGACGGAAAATTGCGCACCGCAGAGGTGACTGTCACGCTGGATGTCTTCGGCAACAATCTGGTCGCCTCGGGCACCCTGACCCGCGAAGGTGCCTCGGTCGGCGAGGGTCAGACCGGGCGGCAGCTGTTCGCGCGCCTTGACCGCGCGCCGGGTTTCAAGCCCGGGGATTTTGTGACCGTCAGCATCGACGAGGCACCGCTGGAGGCGGTGGTGCGGCTGCCGTCCTCGGCGCTGGGTGCCGACGGACTGGTGCTCGTGCTCGGCCCCGACGACCGGCTCGAGGCGCTTGGTGTCGACCTTCTGCGCCGTCAGGGCGACGATGTGCTGGTCCGCGCCGCAGCCCTTGAAGGGCGCGCGGTGGTGGCCGAACGCACGCCGCTGCTGGGCGCCGGGATCAAGGTGCGCCCGCTGCAACCGGCCGGCGCCCCCGATGCCGCCCCCGAAGAGACTTCTGAAATGCTCGAACTCAGCGAAGAACGCCGGGCGCGGCTGGTCGCCTTCGTCACCGAAAATGGCGGCATGCCAACCGAGGCCAAGGAACGCATCCTTGCGCAGCTTGGCGAACGCGAGGTGCCCGCACAGGTGGTGCAGCGGCTCGAAGCGCGGATCGGCGGCTAGATGGCGCGCGCGACACCGCAGGCCGCAGGCGGCATCCTCAGCTATTTCACCCGGCACCGGACGCTGGCGAACCTGCTGCTGGTGATGATGATCGCCGCAGGCGCGCTGGCGCTGCCCAACATGCGCGCGCAGTTCTTTCCCGACGTGGTGGTCGATGACATCGGCGTCACCGTCACCTGGGCAGGTGCGGGGGCGGCGGATGTCGATTCCGCCATCGTGCAGGTGCTGGAACCGGCGCTTCTGGCGGTGCAGGGTGTCGAATCCTCTGAATCACGCTCGCGCGAGGGTTCCGCCTCGATCGAGCTGGAGTTCGAGCCGAACTGGGACATGGCCCGCGCCAGCGCCGATGTGCAATCTGCGGTCGATGCCGTCACCGGCCTGCCGGACGAGGCTGAAGACCCCGAGGTCAGGCGCGGCGTCTGGTATGACAGCGTCACCGATATGGTGATCACCGGCCCGTTGGCGCCGGACCAGCTGGCGCGCTTTGCCGACGAACTGGTCGCCCGCCTGTTCGCCGAAGGTGTCACCCGCACCACGATCCGCGGCCTTGCCGCGCCGCAGGTGTTGATCGAGGTGCCGGGCGCCAACCTGATCGCCTATGACGTCACCCTGCGTGAAATCGCCGACGCCATCGCCGCCGAGGTGGACGCCGACCCCGCCGGCGACGTGAGCGGCGCCAATGCCCGCGTGCGCACCGGTGTCGAAAAACGCTCGGCCGAGCAGATTGCCGGGATCACCCTGCGCTCAAACGCCGATGGGTCGACCCTGACCGTGGGGGATGTGGCGCAGCTGCGTGTCGAAGGCGTCGACCGTGAACGCACCTATTTTGTCGGGGACAACCCGGCCATCTCGATCCGGGTGGACCGCACCGCGCGTGGCGATGCCATCGGGATTCAGGAACAGGTGCAGCAGGTCGCCGACCGGATGGAGGCGGAACTGCCGCAGGGTGTCAGTATCGATCTCATCCGCACAAGGTCAGAGGCGATCAGCAACCGCCTCAACATCCTGGTGGAAAACGGGCTGACCGGTCTGGGCCTTGTCGTGCTGCTGTTGTTCCTTTTCCTGAATGCGCGCACGGCCTTTTGGGTGGCGGCGGGGATTCCGACGGCGATGCTGGCCGCCATCGCGCTGATGTACGCCTTTGGCATCACCTTCAACATGATCTCGCTTTTTGCGCTGATCATCACGCTGGGCATCGTGGTGGATGACGCCATCGTGGTGGGCGAACATGCCGACCACCTTGCCCGGCGCGGCATGCCCGCGGTCGAGGCGGCGGAAACTGCGGCGCGGCGCATGGCCCTGCCGGTGTTCTGCGCCACGCTGACGACCGTGATCGCCTTTTGGGGGCTGGTGGTCGTCGGGGGGCGCTTTGGTGATCTGATCAAGGACATTCCCTTTACCGTGATCGTGGTGCTGATCGCCTCGCTGGTGGAATGTTTCCTGATCCTGCCCAACCACATGTCCCACGCCATCGCCCATTCGGCCAGGGAACACTGGTACGACCTGCCGTCGCGGCTGACGAACCGCGGGTTCCGGCGGGTGCGCGATTCGCTGTTCCGCCCGCTGATGGCTGGGGTGGTGACGTTCCGGTATGTCGTGCTGGCCGGGGTTGTGGTGCTGCTGGCGTCGCAGGTCGCGCTGCTGATCCGCGGCGACGTGCAGTGGCGGTTCTTCAACTCCCCGGAACAGGCGTCGGTCACCGGCAACTTTGCCATGGCGCCGGGGGCGACGCGCGCCGACAGCGTCGCCATGATGCAGGAAATGCAGCGCGCGACCAATGCGCTGGGCCGCCAGTACGAAGAGGAATACGGCACCAACCCCATCGCCTACGTCATCGCCGAAATCGGCGGCAACGCCGGGCGCGGTCTGGCCGGGTCCGACAGCAAGGATGCCGACCAGCTCGGCTCGATTTCCATCGAACTGATCGACACCGATCAGCGCCCCTATTCCAGCTTTGCCTTCGTGTCGGCCTTGCAGGACGCGGTTGTGCCGCACCCGATGGCCGAAACCGTCAGCTTTCGCGGCATGCGCTCTGGCCCCGGCGGCGATGCGCTTGACGTGCAGTTCTACGGCGCCGAGGCCGAGGTGCTTAAAGCCGCGTCCGAGGCGCTCAAGACCGCAATGGCCCGCTTTCCAGAGGTGTCGGCGGTCGAGGACAACCTGTCCTACGACAAGGAAGAGCTGATCCTTGAACTCACCCCGCAGGGGCAGGCGCTGGGCTTTGACATCGATTCGCTGGGCGCGACGCTGCGCAACCGTCTGAACGGGATCGAGGCGGCGACCTATCCCGATGGCCCCCGGTCTGCCGCGATCCGCGTGGAACTACCCGAAGATGAACTGACGGCGGATTTCCTGGAACGGATGATGCTGCGCACGCCGGACGGCGCTTATGTCCTGCTCGCCGATATTGTCGAGGTGACGCGCGAAAGCGGCTTTTCCACCGTGCGGCGCGAAAACGGCATCCGGCTGATTTCGGTGAACGGCGACATCTCCGAAGATGACCCCGCCCGCGCGACCGAGATCATGCAGGCCCTCGAACAGGAGATCCTGCCGCAGATCGCCGCCGCGCAGCAGGTCGACTACCGCCTTGCGGGCCTGTCCGAACAAGAGGATGCCTTTCTCAGCGATGCCTTTACCGGGCTGATTCTTGTCCTGCTCGGGATCTACCTCGTGCTCGCCTGGGTCTTTGCCAGCTGGACGCGCCCGCTGGTGGTGATGGCGATCATTCCCTTCGGGCTTGTCGGCACGATCTATGGCCATGCGCTGTGGGATGTGCCGCTCAGCATGTTCACGGTTGTCGGCCTGCTGGGCATGACGGGGATCATCATCAACGATTCCATCGTTCTGGTGACCACCATCGACGAATACGGCGAAACGCGGGGCATGGTGCCCGCGATCATCGACGGCGCGGCGGACCGGCTGCGGCCCGTGATGCTGACCACGCTGACGACCGTTCTTGGCCTTGCGCCGCTGCTTTACGAAGGGTCGGCGGATGCGCAATTCCTGAAACCCACGGTGATCACGCTGGTCTATGGCCTTGGCTTCGGCATGGTGCTGGTGCTGCTGGTGGTGCCCGCGCTGATCGCGATGCAGCAGGACATGGCGCGCCAGATCACGGCGCTGCGGCGCGGGCTGCGGTTCCGCGTGACCCGCCTGCGCCGCCTGTTGCTGGGCGCCGTCGCGCTGCTGGGCAGCTGGATGGCTGTGACGCTGGGCTGGGCTGCGGTGACCGGCGATCTGCCCGCGCCCCTGCGCCTGAACATGGTCGAACCGTTGGGCGCGCTTCAGGCGGGGTTTGTCCTGTTCGTGCTGGGGGCGGGGCTGGTGTCGCTGCTGGCCTACGGGCTGGGGGCAGTGATCGGCCCTGACCGGGGACGGGCCGCGAAGTTATGACCGCGGTCATAACTCTGAGGCCGCGGTCGTGCGGCGGCCGACCGGGCCGCCGCGAAACGCTCTAGTCCTGCGGGATGCTGCGCAGGCGCAGTTCCATCAACTGATCCGAAGTCGGCTCGGACGGGGCGCCCATCATCACATCCTCGGCGCGCTGGTTCATCGGGAACATGATGACCTCGCGGATGTTCGCCTCGTCCGCCAGCAGCATCACGATGCGGTCGATCCCGGCCGCACAACCGCCGTGCGGCGGGGCGCCAAAGCGGAAGGCGTTGACCATGCCGCCAAAGCGTTTGCGTACCTCTTCCTCTCCGTAGCCGGCGATTTCGAACGCCTTGAACATGATTTCCGGGCGGTGGTTGCGGATCGCGCCCGACACCAGTTCATAGCCGTTGCAGGCCAGATCATACTGAAAGCCAAGCACATCCAGCGGGTCGCCCATCAGCGCCTCCATCCCGCCCTGCGGCATGGAAAACGGGTTGTGTTCAAAGTCGACCCGGCCGGTTTCCGCGTCCTTTTCGTAGATCGGAAAATCCACGATCCAGGCAAAGGCAAAGCGGTTCTTGTCGGTCAAACCCAACTCTTCGCCGATGACCGTGCGCGCCTTGCCGGCGGTGGCCTCGAACTGCTTTGGCTTGCCACCCAGGAAAAAGGCGGCATCGCCCACGCCAAGACCCAGCTGCTGGCGGATCGCCTCGGTCCGCTCGGGGCCGATGTTCTTGGCAAGGGGGCCGGCGGCTTCAAGGCCCTGACCCTGATCGCGCCAGAAGATATACCCCATCCCCGGCAGGCCCTCTTTCTGGGCAAAGGCGTTCATGCGGTCGCAGAACTTGCGCGACCCGCCGCCCGGCGCCGGGATGGCGCGGATCTGTGTGCCGTCCTGTTCCAGCAATTTGGCGAAGATGGCGAAACCGGACCCGGCGAAATGATCGCTGACCACCTGCATCCGGATCGGGTTGCGCAGGTCGGGCT
>JAGXGV010000060.1 GCA_024636635.1 Puniceibacterium sp. | reverse complement strand
GGTCCGCCAGCATGCGGCGGTCGTCGGTGTGTTGGAAGTTCATGGTCTGGCGATCCGGTTCACAGGCCCAGGATCATCTTGGAGATGATGTTCTTCTGGATTTCGTTGGAGCCGCCGTAGATCGACAGCTTGCGGTTGTTGAAATAGGCCTGCGTCGCGGGCATGGCATAGTCCGGGCCAACGGGTTCCACGTTGGACCCCTCGTCCAGCGCCTCGGACACGAAGGGCATCGCAAAAGGCCCCACAGCGGTCCGGGTCAGGGCGTTGATGTCCTGACGGATCTGCGTGCCCTTGATCTTGAGCATCGAGCTTTCCGCACCCGGTGCTTGCCCGGCCGCGGCGGCGGCGATGATGCGCAGGTTGGTGGTGGCCATCGCCATCAGGTCGATTTCGACCTGCGCGATCTTCGCGGCGAACAGCGGATTTTCGATCAGGCGGCGGTCGCCGTCACGTTCCAGCCCGGCGATACGTTTCAGGCTGGCAAGCCCGGCCTGCGCAAAACCGACACCCGCGATATTGGTGCGCTCATGCGTCAGCAGGTATTTCGCATAGGTCCAGCCGTTGTTTTCTTCGCCCACGAGGTTTTCGACCGGCACCCGCACGTCCGAAAACCAGACCTCGTTCACCTCGGGTTCGCCGTCCAGCAGCACGATGGGGCGCACCTCTATTCCGGGGCTGTCCATGTCGATCAGCAGGAACGAGATGCCTTCCTGCGGCTTGCCCTCTTTCGAGGTGCGCACAAGGCAGAAGATCATGTTGGCGTACTGGCCCAGCGTGGTCCAGGTCTTTTGCCCGTTCACGATGTAATGGTCGCCGTCCGGCACCGCAGTGGTCTTGACCGATGCCAGATCGGACCCGGCACCGGGTTCGGAATAGCCCTGGCACCACCAGTCCTCGCCGTTCAGGATGCGCGGCAGGTAGTGTGCCCGCTGCGTGTCGTTGCCGAATTTCTGCAACACCGGCCCCAGCATGGCGAGACCGAATGGAACGATCCTGGGGGCGTGGGCGGCGGTCGTCTCCTCTTCGAAGATGTGGCGCTGGACCGCGTCCCAGCCGGTGCCGCCGAACTGTTCGGGCCAGTTCCCGGCCAGCCAGCCCCGTTGGTTCAGGATGGCATGCCATTCCTCGTAATCGGCTTTTGTCAGACGTTTACCGCCCGCCACCTTGTCCGAAAGGCGCTGTGGCAGGCTGTCATCCAGAAAGGCCCGGACTTCGGCGCGAAATGCCTGCTGTTCGTCTGTGTAATTGAGGTTCATTGTTTGGCTCCTTTATCCCCGTCGGAGTGCGGGTCAGAAAATTTCGAACAGTCCGGCAGCCCCCTGCCCGCCGCCGATGCACATGGTCACGACGCCCAGTTTGGCACCGCGCCTGTGTCCCTCGAACAGCAGATGTCCGGTCATCCGCGCGCCGGTCATCCCGAACGGATGCCCGACCGAAATCGAGCCGCCGTCGACGTTCAGCCGGTCATTGTCGATGCCAAGGGTATCGCGGCAATAGATCGCCTGAGAGGCAAATGCCTCGTTCAGTTCCCAAAGGTCGATGTCGTCCACCGTAAGCCCGGAACGTTCCAGAAGACGCGGAATGGCAAAGACCGGCCCGATGCCCATCTCGTCCGGTTCGCAGCCCGCGACGGCGAAACCGCGAAACCGGCCCAGCGGCTCGATCCCGGCCTTCGCGGCCTCGCCTGCCTCCATCATCACCAGTGCCGCAGCACCGTCTGACAATTGCGAGGCATTGCCCGCAGTGACGAACTTGCCTGGACCCTTGACCGGTTCGAGCTTTTCCAGCCCCTCAAGCGTGGTCGAGGGGCGATTGCATTCGTCCCGGTCCAGCGTCACCTCGACCTCGGAGACAGCGCCGGTTTCCTTGTCCTTCACGGCCTTGATCACGGTGATTGGCGCGATCTCGGCATCAAAGCGCCCCGCGTCCTGTGCGGCAGCGGTGCGCTGCTGGCTTTGCAGGCTCAGCGCGTCCTGCGCAGCGCGGGAAATGCCATAGCGTTCGGCGACCACGTCAGCGGTGTCGATCATCGCCATGTAAAGGTCGGGCTTGTGCGCCTCGATCCACGCTTCGCGCGAATGGCGCGGCGTGGGCTGCACCATCGAGATGCTTTCGACCCCGCCGACCAGCACGGCCTTTGCCCCCTCTTGCGCGATCATGTGACCGCCCATGGCCACAGCCTGCAAGCCGCTGGCACAGAACCGGTTCACCGTGGTCGCGGCGATGGACACCGGCAGCCCGGCACGGATCAACGCCTGCCGGGCGATGTTGCCGCCGGTCACGTATTCCGGATAGCCACAGCCCCAGATGCTGTCCTCGATCAGGGCGGGGTCGATGCCGGAACGTTCCACAGCAGCCGCCGCCGCATGACCGGCCATCACCGCGCCATGCGTCATGTTGAAGGCGCCGCGCCCTGCCTTGCCGATGGGGGTACGCGCGACGGAAACGATAACGGGGTCTTTCATGTGTCTTCTCCTTCAGTCCGCGTTCAGGTCGTCAAATGTCTGACCTTTGTTGACCAGTTGCATCAGCAGGGGCGCGGGATGCCAGAAATGCGGATCGTCCTGAGCAAAGGATTCGATATCCGACAGCACCGTTGCCAGCCCTTGCATGTCGGCCCATTTCATCGGCCCACCCCGGTAGCGGGGAAAGCCATAGCCTGCTATCAGCGTCACATCGACATCCAGCGGACGGCGCGCGATGCCTTCTTCCACAACGCGCGCGGCTTCGTTCACCATGGCCGCCATGTAGCGGCGCACGATCTCGTCGTCGTCAAAGTCGCGTGGCGTGACACCGGCATCGGCGCGCGCTTTGTCGATCAGCGTCTCGACCTCGGGGTCGGGGGTGCCTTTGCGGCCCTCGTATATATAATAGCCGCGCCCGGTCTTCTGCCCCAGACGGCCAAGGTGATAAAGCTCGTCAGCCCAGACCGGCACCACATCCTGCGGATCGCGATCCGCCGCCTTGCGCTGGCGCGTCATGTAGCCGATATCGAGCCCGGCCAGATCGGCCACCGCATAAGGCCCCATGGCAAAGCCGAAATCCGTCAGCGCGGCGTCGATCCGGAACGGGCTGGCCCCGGCCATGACCATGCGGTCAGCCGCGGCGCGATAGTGCGACAGGATGCGGTTGCCGATGAAGCCGTCGCAGACCCCGGCGCGCACGGCGATCTTGCCCAGCGTTTTCGCCAGCGCAAAAGCCGTTGCCGTCACATCGGGCGCGGTCCTGTCAGCCACGACAACTTCGAGTAGTTTCATCACATGGGCGGGCGAAAAGAAGTGTAGCCCGATCACGTCGCCGGGGCGGGAAATGCTGGCGGCAATCTCGTTAATGTCGAGGTAGGATGTGTTTGTCGCCAGAATGCAGCCGGGATTGCACACGCGGTCCAGTTCGGCAAAGACCTGCTTCTTGACGGTCATGTCCTCGAACACCGCCTCGATCACCAGATCGGCGTCGCGCAGCGCGTCATATCCGGTGGCCGTCGACAGTGTGTCCGACAGGATGGCATCGCGTCGGTCCGCGCTTAGCTTGCCGCGCTTGACGGCGGCGGCGAGGTTGTCGGCGATGGTGCCCTGTGCCTTGTCCGCAGCGGCGTCGTTCCGTTCGATCAGCGTGACGTGCAGGCCGCGCAAAAGCGCCGCCGTGGCGATGCCCGCCCCCATCGTGCCGCCCCCGATCACCCCGATGCGCGCAACGGGGCGCGGGGTGACACCATCGGTTTCAGGCAGATGCGCCACCTTGCGTTCGATGAAGAAGGCGTGGACCAGACCTTCGCGTTGGGGCGTTGCGACCATCTGTGAAAAGCGGCGGCGTTCTTCGGCCAGCCCATCGGACAGATCGGTATTGCAAGCGGTTTCGACCGCCTCGACCGCCGCCAAAGGTGACACGAGGCCACGGGCGGTCTTTGCGAGCTTCGCACGGATCGCTGCACCGGCATCGGCATCAGGCATTGGGCGCGGCATCGCGGAAATGGGGCGCACCGGGGCACCCTGATCCAGCAATTCCGTGGCATAGGCCCGGGCCGCGTCCAGCAGGTCACCCGACCCGATCCGGTCGATCAGCCCCGCCTTGAGCGCGTCTTGCGCGAGGATGGGCACTCCGGACGACACCATCTCCATCGCCTTTGCCACCCCCACAAGGCGCGGCGTGCGCTGCGTGCCCCGGCACCGGGAAGGATGCCCAGGTTGACCTCGGGCAGGCCCAGTTTGGTGTCTGGCATGGCAAGGCGATAGTGACAGCCCAGCGCCACCTCAAGCCCACCGCCCAGCGCCGCGCCGTGCATGGCGGCGACAACCGGTTTGGGGCAGGATTCAATCCCGTTGATTACCTGGGGAAGCGCGGGATCGCGCGGCGTCTTGCCGAATTCGGAAATGTCCGCACCGCCGATGAACAACCGCCCGGCGCCGTAAATCACGGCGATGTCCGCGTCCGCGTCGTTGACAAAGCTGTCGAACGCGGCAACCAGACCGGAGCGGACCGCCTGACCCAAAGCGTTCACCGGACTGTTGTCGACGCAGATCATCCCGATACGGCCATCGCGTGAATATGTGACGGGTTGTGTCATGTGTGCCCTTTTCCTGTCTGCGACCGATGACTTGCATCGATCCAATTCCATCATGCCGCAGGATGGTGTACCCGGCGGCCAAAGTCCGGATCAGCCGCGCATCGTGACGGCCGATCCCTGCCCCATCATCCGTTCGAGTTCGCGCACGGCGTCATTCAGCGCCGGGCCGACCTCTTGGCGCATCCGCCCAAGGCTCAGATCCTCGGGCATTGCGCCGCAGGTGAAGATCACCGGCTCGCTCAGGTCGCGCGAATGGAACGGCTTTGCAACCGCATGGATATTGGCGGCGAAATATTCCGACGGGTCGGCGATCACCGTGCCATTGCCCAGCAGTTGCGCATAGCCGCCACGGCGGATCTCGGCCGCGCGTTCCGGGGTGAGGCCCCGGTCGCCCGCCGCTTCGGCCACGGTGCGCGCGAACATCTCGTCAGTCAGGGCCGACAGCATGGCATGCCCCGAGGACGAGCCGTTGAACGGCAGCCGGTGCCCCACCTCAAGCCAGAGCGACGAGACGCTGCGCGGGCGCCATGTCTTGACGATCAGCATCCGGTTCTGGTCGCGCACCAGCAACAGCGCCAGCGTTCGTGTCGCATCCGCCAGCCGCTGCATGATGCCGCCCGACAAGTCCACAAAGGATATGGATGACGCCGCCACATTGCCCAGCGCCAGCAACGCGGGACCGGGACGATAGCGGTCGTGGCGGCGCGCATGGTTGAGATAACCCAGCGATTGCAGGGTGAAGGTAAGCCGAGACACCGTGGATTTCGGCAGGCCGGTGCGCTGCGAAATCTCGGCGTTGCCCAGCCCGTCGTCGGACGGGCGGAAGGCGCGCAGCACGGCCAGCCCCCGCGCCAGGGTGGTGGCGAACCGGCGGTCGGTTTCGGTATTCATGCCTGTCTCCTGTCCGGGCGCGTCCATGATCTACATCGACCCCGGAATGAGAAGCGAAATTATCGGGAAGGCGATGATCAGGATCAACACCAGAACATCCACCGTGAGGAAACGCAGGATCCCGGCAAAGATCCGGTCGATGGGCACATCCTTGCCCACCACCCCGGCGATGACAAAAACGTTCAGCCCCACAGGCGGCGTGATCAACCCGATTTCCAGCAGCTTGATCACGACGACGCCGAACCAGATCAGATCGAAGCCGTAGGTCTCCACCAGCGGCACCATCAGCGGCAGGGTCAGAACCATGATGCCGATGGGATCAAGGAACATGCCCAGCAACAGATAGATCGCCGCGATGGCCGCCAACAGGAGGAAAGGCGACAGTTGCGCATCCGTCACCACCTGCACAATGTCGCCCGCCACGCCGGTCAGCGCGATGAAGGCCACGAATATCTTGGCCCCCGCCGCGATCAGGAAGATCGCAGTGGTCTGTACGCAGGTCTCGCGCAACGCCTCGATCAGCGCGCGGAAGGTCAGCTTGCGCTGCGCGAAGCCGATGAAGATGGCGGCAGAGACGCAGATTGCCGCCGCCTCGGTCGCGGTGAAGAAGCCGCCGTAGATGCCGCCGACGATGATGGTGAACAGCGCGATGGCTGGCCACGCCTCGGTCGCGGCAGTCAGTTTCTCGCGGGTGGTGATGGTGCCGGTGAACCGTGGCGCCGCCGCTGGGTCGTGCCAGACCCAGACATAGATCACCAGGATGAACCCCAGAAGCGAAATCAGACCCGGCAGGATTCCCGCAAGGAACAGCGCGGAAATCGACGTCTCGGTGAAGATGCCGTAGATGATGAACAGCACCGATGGCGGGATGAGTGAGCCGAGCGTTCCGCCCGCCGCGACCGATGCCGTGGCAAGGCGCTTGTCATAACCCATGCGCAACATCTCGGGCGAACAGATCCGCCCCATGGTCGACGCGCAGGCGATGGACGACCCGGTGATGGCCGAAAACCCGCCACAGCCGACAACCGACGCAATGGCGACGCCACCGGGAACGCGGGCCAGCCAGACCCGGGCGGCGTGATAGATTTTTGTCGTGATATCCGCGCGATAGGCGATGTGCCCCAGCGCCACGAACAGCGGGATCATCGACAGGTCATAGGAATGGATCAGATCGAAGCTGTTGGAAAACACCAGCGAGGTCGTCGGCGTCAGCGCCCGTTCGGGCAGAAAGGTGCCAGTGCGAAAGGCGAACATCACGAATGTGCCCACCGTCGCCACCCCGGCCAGCGCAAAGGCGATGGGCACCCGCAGGCCCAGCAGCACGATCACGGCAGCAAAGGCGCACAGCCCCACGAAAGTTCCGTCCATGGTCCTAGCCCTCGCTTCCATAGGCGGTTTCAGACAGTGCCTCGCCGCGCCGCATCGCGCCGACATCGGCAATCACCATCAGCAACAGGCGCAGCCAGCAGAACGAAATGCCGACCAGAAAGATCACCCGCCCCGGCCATTTCGGCAGCATCAGTTCGCCGAAATAGAACCCGCCCGATGTCATCGCATGCACCACCTCGCGCCAGCCCGCATAGATCAGCGGCGCCAGCGCCAGCAGGCCAAAAACCGACCCCAGCACCACCAGCGCTTTTTGCGCGTTTTCGGGCAAACGGTTCGACACGAATTCGACCGCGATATGCGCGCGCTGCGCCGTGGTCACCGCCAGCGGCAACACGATGGCCGCCACCATCAATTCCCGCACCATCACGATGGCATCCGGCACGCCGGAGTTCAGGAACACCCTCATCAGCACGGTCGTCGTGATCAGGCCGCCCAGCCCGATCACCGAAATCACGGCAAGATCCAGCAACAGCTTTTCGATGCGTCGCAGCATGGACACCTCAAATCGGTCAAAGTACGAAAAGGCGGGCCTGCCAGAGCGGCAGACCCAAGGGGCGTCAGCCGCGCGTCCAGGGGTAACCCTGTTCGTCCACGACACCCTGATACTTCTCGATCAGGCCACGGTACTCGTCGAGCAGGGCCGCGCCGTCCAGTCCCGCCTGACCGGCCCGCTCGACCCACTGGTCCAGAAACTGCGCGCTGGTCTCTGCAAGCTTGGCGCGCTCGGACTCGGGCAGTTCGATGATCTCGACACCGGCGTCGCGCATCGTCTCGATCGCGCGGTCGTTGTCGGCGGTGATAAGCTCGCCCAGCGTGTCGGGCATGCCGATCCCGGCGGTCAGCAGCGCCTCCTGCACCGGGGCGTCCAGCCCGTCGAACGCCTGCTTGTTCATGAACACGCCCAGCGCCCCCACCTGGCCCCAGTTCAGCAGGGTATAGCTGTCAATGACTTCCTGTTGCTTGAGCGCGGCCATGGCATAGGAATACCCCTGCGAACAGTCGATCAGCCCGGTGTCCAGCCCCTGATAGGCGTCATAGATCGGCATCGGCACCATGTTGGCGCCGAATTCGCGGAACGTGTCGCCATAGGCACCAACGCCGCGCACCTTGAGGCCAGCGATATCATCAACCGTGCGGATCGCCGTGCCCTTGCAGCCGATGTGTACCGCCGACGTGGTGAAGGTGCCAAGATACACAAGGTTCATCGACGCCAGATTGGCCTTGATGTTTTCGTTGCCGCGCATCAACTCGTCCGTCGCCTTCATGCCCACCCAGGCGTCCGGATTCTGGACCGGCAGGTCGGCGATGCCATAGGCCACCATCTCTTGCGGGAAATAGACCGCTATGATCGTGCCCAGATCGGCGACGCCATCGGCAATGGCATTCAGCGCGGCATCCGCCTTGAACAGCGCCCCGCCCCACTGGATGTCCAGGTCAAGCTGTCCGTCTGACAGCTCTACCGCCTGGTCCGCGAACCATTGCAACGCTTCGGCGCGTGCACCGCGATTGGGCCCCGCCTCGCCCACGAACAAGGATTGTGCCTGTGCGGCGCCGGTCATCGCGATCAGCGCGGATGCCGTGGCGCCCATTAAAAACCGCTTCATAGTGCCCTCCCATTTCCACTATGCAGAATGAACTTCTGACATGCGGACTTGTACAAAGAATCACTCATTGGATCAAGTCTTACCTGCTGTAAAAAAAGGCAGACCACGAATGTGTAAAGATGTGGCGCATGCCCAAAAGGGCGGCGGCCCCGCTGTGGACGCAGGAAACCTGTGCAGGATCAGGGAATTGGGCTGCCGACGGCTGGGCGGTGCGCGCTCGCCTTGCGCCGCTGGCAGCCCCGCCTGAGGTTGACCGCGTCGGCAAGACACCGCCGGAATCGCCCTGCAGATGGAACACAGACCGTCCACGCATCGTTTTGACCCCTCAATCCTGAGGAGGACAGACCCATGCACAGACCCGTTATAGCCGCAGCCTTCCTGATCACCGCAGGCGCCGTTTCGGCGCAGGACACCGGACCGGACGACACGGATCCGCAGGTCGCGTTCAACAACCACTGTCGCACCTGCCATGTGCTGGAAGAAGGCGACAATCGCTTGGGCCCGAATCTTTACGAAATTTTCGGACGCGATGCCGGGTCGGTCGAGGGCTTTGCCTATAGCAGTGCGCTGGAATCGTCGGGCATCACCTGGGACGAAGAGACGCTGGACGCGTGGATCGAGTCACCGGATGATGTCGTGAGAGGTCATAGAATGAAGCCGTATTCCGGCATCGATGAAGAAGAGGTCCGGGCCGCCATCCTGCAAGTGTTGCAGGGCGAATAGACTCTGCATCCGCCTGGTGCGTTGCATGCCTCCGGCGGGGATATTTGACACCCGGAGAACGGGAAAGTGCAGCCTTGGTTTCTGAAGTCCCGGCTTCTCTGGGTGACAAATATCCCGGGGGAGTCGCGGCCAGCCGCGACGGGGGCAGAGCCCCCGTTTTTTCGTACCGGTTCAGTCGTCCCTGCCCGTCCGGACGCGGCGTTCAGACGGAGAGATAGGCATCGCGGATTTCTGGGTTGGCCTGCAATTCTGCCAGCGAGCCTACGAATTTCTGCGTCCCGCTTTCGATGATGACGACACGGTCGGCCACCGCTTGGGCAAAATGCAGGTTTTGCTCGGACAGCAACACCGTCAGCCCCTCGTCCTTGAGCCGCAGGATCACGCGGGCCATCTGCTCGACAATCACCGGGGCGATGCCTTCGCTCGGTTCGTCAAGCAGCACCAGGGCGGGGTTGCCCATCAATGTGCGCGCGATGGTCAGCATCTGCTGTTCGCCCCCTGACAGGGCCTTTCCCCGGTTGCCGCGTCGTTCGGCAAGGTTGGGGAACAGATCGAACAGCTGATCTTCGGTCCAGGTCACGCAACCGTCGCGCGGGGGCTGGCGGCCGACCTCGAGATTTTCCAGAACCGTAAGCTGGGTGAAGATGCGCCGTTCCTCGGGCACATACCCCAGCCCCGCCTTTGCCACCCGGTGCGGCGGCCATCCGCTGATGTCCTGCCCCATATAGGTGACGCTTCCGCCGCGCGGGGGCACCATCTGCATGATGGATTTCATCGTCGTCGTCTTGCCCGCGCCGTTGCGCCCCAGCAAGGCGACGACCTGACCGCGCCCGACCTCAAAGCTCAGGTCGTTCAGCACATGCGCCTTGCCATAGAAGGCGTTGACCCCGTTCAGTTCAAGCATCGGCACGCTCCTTTGCTGGATTGAACAGCGTGCCGCCACCCAGATAGACCTCTTGCACCTGCGGGTTGTTGCGGATGTCCTGGACCGATCCGTTGGCGATCAGCTGGCCCCGGTTCAGCACCATGATCCGGTGGGAATGGGCAAAGACCACATCCATGTCATGTTCGGTGAACAGGCAGCTTACCCCACGTTCCCGCACGATATCCGCCGTCAGTTGCATCAGTGCGATGCGTTCGCGCGGGGCCATGCCCGCCGTGGGTTCGTCCATCAGCAGCACCTTTGGGTCATGCGCCAGCGCCACGGCCAGTTCCAGCCGCTTGAGATCGCCGTAAGCAAGCACCGCGCAGTGCCGGTCCGCCTGATCGGCCATGCCGACCGTGGCAAGCAATTCCAGCCCGCGGTCACGGTAAAGTCGGTGCGCATAAGGCAGCAGCGAATAGATCCGCCGATGATGCGAGATCAGCGCCATCTGCACGTTTTCCACCACGGTCATCGACGCATAGGTGGCGGTGATCTGAAAGGTCCGTCCCACGCCCTTGCGCCAGATGACGCGCGGGGCAAGGCCGGTGATCACCTTGCCATTCAGCGTCACCTTGCCGCTAGTGGGTTTCAACTGTCCCATGAGCATGTTGAAACAGGTGCTCTTGCCCGCGCCGTTGGGACCGATCATGGCCAGCAGTTCGCCCTGTTGCAGCGCAAAGGACACGTTGTCCACCGCCTTGATCGCCCCGAAGGATCGGCTGAGGTTCTCGACCGTCAGAACCGCACTCATCGTTTGTCCTCCGCTGTTTTGAGAACGCCCATACGTTCGCCCAGCTTGCGCAAGGATCCCACGATGCCGTCGGGCGCCAGGATCACCACGGCGATGATCAGCACACCCAGCGCAAGGCGCCAGTATTCGAACCGGGTCAGGTAATCCTTGACCACCTCGAACGACGCGCCGCCGACCCAGCCGCCGGACAGTGTTTTCACGCCGCCCAGAAAGACCACGATCAGCGCATCGAAAGAACGCGCGATTTCCAGCTCGTTGGGAAAAATGCTGCCCTTGGAAAAGACATACAGCCCGCCCGCGACGCCCGCCATGGCGCCGGCAAAGGCAAAGGCGACCCACTGAATGCGTTTCGTGTGGATCCCCATCGACTCGGCCTGACGCTGGGAATCCCGCGCCGCCCGCAGGGCGTAGCCGAACGGTGAATGGGCCGCATGGCGCAGCAGCAGGATACCGCCCGCGCAGATCACCAGTGTCAGATAGAAATAAACGGTGTTGGACGACGCCCAAGCCGAGGGCCAGATGTTGACCAGCCCGTCATCGCCCCCGGTGATGTCGCCCCACTGGAACGCGAGGCTCCAGAGCAGTTGCGCGAATGCCAGTGTGAGCATGGCGAAATAGACCCCGGTGCTGCGCAGGCAGACCCAGCCGATGATCACCGCCGCCAGACCCGCGCCCAGCGGGGCCAGGATCAGTGCCAGTTCCATCGGTGTGTCGGCATAGGTCACGAACAGCGCCGCCACATAAGCCCCACCGCCAAAGAACGCCGCATGGCCGAAACTGACCAGCCCGCCCTGCCCCAGCATGAAATGCAGTGACGCGGCGAACAGGCAGAAGATCAGGATGTCGGTCGCCAGCACCTCGGCAAAGTTCGACCCCGGCAGCGGGATCAGCCCCAGTAGGACAAGACCGGCCGCCACCAGCATCCGCACCCGAGCGCCGGCGGGTTTGATCGGGCGTTCGGGTTCGCCGACCTGGCCATGTTCGCCTGCGACCTCTTCCTTGCCGAACAGGCCGAAGG